>NZ_DATCUY010000423.1:0-7484 GCF_036567245.1 Achromobacter sp.
ACGGGCGGCGCGGGCGGCGGCATCGCCATGGCCAATAGCGGCGGCATCGACACCTCGGGCGACAACAGCGCCGCGGTGCTGTTGCAGAGCATAGGCGGCGGGGGCGGGGTGGGCGGCGACGCCAACAGCACCGGCGTGATCGCGTCGATTGCCATCGGCGGCACGGGCGGCGCGGCCGGCAACGGCGGCCTGGTTCAGTTTTCCTCGCAAGGCAAGATCCTGACCCGCGCCGGCAACGCCACGGGCGTGATCCTGCAGAGCATAGGCGGTGGTGGCGGCAGCGGCGGATCGGCCAATGCGGTCGGCGTGGGCGTGGGGCTGAACGTCACTGTGGCGACCGGCGGCAAGGGCGGCAGCGGCGGCTCCGGCAGCACGGTGTCATTCACGCAGGCCCGCCAGGGAACGATCACGACGCTGGGTGCGCACAGCAATGGTGTGCTGACGCAAAGCATAGGCGGAGGCGGCGGCAGCGGCGGGCTGGCCAACTCCCGCGCCATCACGATTGCGCCGCCCTTGGGCGACAAACCCAGCGGCACGGTCACGGTTGCGGTGTCCAACGGCGGCGCGGGTCAAGGGGCGGGCGATGGCGGGACCGCCGTGTTCGCGAATGCCGGGGGTATCCATACCTCAGGCGCCCAAAGCAACGGCGCGGTGGTCCAGAGCATAGGAGGCGGTGGCGGCAACGGCGGCGGGGTACTGGCGCCGGTCAAGATTCCGACCATAGGCAACTCGCTGGTCGACCTGCAACTGAGCGTGCGTCACGGCGGGCAGGGTGGCCAGGGCGGCAGTGGTGGACGGGTGCAGGCCGGCAACGCCGTCACGGGCATCATCGCCACCCAGGGGACGGGGGCGGCTGGCATCGTCGCCCAAAGCATAGGTGGCGGCGGGGGCAACGGCGGCATCGTCCAGGCGCACGACGCCAATTCGTTCAATGACATCCTGGGCTCGCCCGCCAGTCTGGCGGGCTTGCTGGACAAGGCCGCGAGCTGGCTGGAGCGGACGCCGACGCTGGCGTTCAGCAAGGCCGTCAATCTGTCGGTCGGCGTCACGACCGGCGGCAATGGCGGCGCGGGGAACGGCGCCAGCGCCTTCAATGTGCGCAATGACGGCGCCATCTCGACGGCGGGAGATCACGCGCCCGGCATCCTGGCGCAGAGCATCGGCGGCGGTGGAGGCAATGCGGGCACGATAGATTCGGCGGGCGCGTCCAGCCTGCTGTCCAGCATCGACGCGCTGATCAAGGCCGCCGCGTCGGGCGTGCAGGATCTGTTCACTGTCGCGCTGCCGCAAACCAGCATCACCCACCAGACTGGCGGCAACGGCGGTGAGGCGGGCGCGGGCGGCGGCAGCGCTGCGGATCCGGCCGTCGTGACGAACACGGGAGTCATTGCGACGCAAGGCGGCGGTTCGGCAGGCATCGTCGCGCAGAGCATAGGCGGTGGCGGCGGGAGAAGCACAGCCAGCGGGCAGGATCTGCAGGCGGTGGTATCGGCTGGCGCGGGCAGCCAGGCCCCAGCGATCATCGACAAGATCACCCGCATCGTCAGCCTCCTGGGCACCAAAGGCGGGTCACTGCTGGGCTCCCTGGTCAATGTGCGTACCGGCGGGGTGGATGGGGCCAGCGGCGCGGGCGGCGCCGTCATGGTCGACGCCAGCGCAGCGACCAGCCAGATCTCCACGCAGGGTTACCAGGCGCCGGGCATACTCGCGCAGAGCGTGGGCGGGGGCGGCGGCATTTCGGTGGTCGACCAGCCCCTGTTCCTGTGGAACCAGACCGCCGCGGCGATCACGCTGGGCGCCGCGGGCGACCCAAAGCAGGGTTCCTCGACCAGCACGGGCGGCGCGGCCAGCGTGGTTCATGGCGGGACGCTCGCGACCCGGGCGGGCGGCTCTGCCGGGATCATGGCGCAGAGCGTGGGCGGCGGCGGCGGGGTCAGCACGCTGATCCTGCGCAATGCCAGCCTTGCCGCCATCCAGCAGGAGGCCTCGCTGGCGGTCGCGTTGGGCGCCGAATATCCGTCCATCACCAACACCTTCGGCATGGTCCAGGCGTCCGGCGGCACGGTGAGCGTGGCCAACAACGTTGGCCGCGTCACCACGCAAGGGTGGTTCTCTCCAGGGATCCTGGCGCAAAGCGTGGGCGGCGGAGGCGGCATGGCGGCGGTGTCGTCCAGCGCGTCTCTCACGAGCATCGATATTCAGATGGGGAGCACCGCGAAAGCTGGGGGAGGCGGCTTCCTGGGCAATGTCACCGGCGGCGGAGGTAGTGTCAGCGTCGCGAACACGGGCGGCAGCATCGCCACGAACGGCGCGCTGTCCTTCGGCGTGCTGGCGCAGAGCATAGGGGGTGGCGGCGGCCTGGTCATGGTGGACAACGGCGCGGGGCCAGCCGCGAATGCGGTGAACCTCACGTTCGGCTCCAGTTCGCCGATGGTAGGTCCGGGAGGAAGCGTCACCGTGACGCAGGACGTGGGCGGCAGCATTGCCACGGCCGGCACGAATTCGCATGGCATCGTCGCGCAAAGCATAGGCGGGGGCGGTGGCATCGCCGGCCTGGCGACGCGGCCCGGTCTCGTGACCTTGAAACCCGTCGGGTCCCCGGCGGCAGGCGGCGACGGCAATGCCATCAACCTGTCCATTTCGGGCTCGGTCGCGACCTCGGGCAAAGGCGCCGCCGGCATCCTGGCGCAAAGCGTGGGCGGGGGCGGCGGGCTGGCGGGCGACCAGTCGTCCGCGCAATACACGACGGGCCTGATACAGAACGCGGGACTGACCGGCGGCCAAGGCAATGGCGGCAGCGTCAACGTGACCATCGGCACAGGCGGCACCGTCCAGACTTCCGGCGCCAACGCGCCCGCTATCCTGGCGATGAGCGTGGGCGGGGGCGGCGTGTTCAAGGACGGCGCGCTTTATCAATACAGCACGCCTGGCAACTACCCGGCATACGGCGGTCCGGTAAGCGTGGCCATCGGCCATGCCGCGCAGGTCGTCGCCACTGGCGCCAATTCGCCGGCCGTGGTCGCGATCAGCAATGGCGCCTATGGCGGCGGCCGGGCGGTTTCGGTCAGCCTGGAACAGAATGCTTTGATAAGCGCCGACGCCAGGTCCGGCACGGGCATCCTGGCCATTGCCCCACTGGCCGGCACCACCATCACCAATGCCGGCACCATCCAGGCCAAGACGGCGATCGATGTGGCCGGCCAGACCGTCGTCAACAACAGCGGGACCGTGGCAGGCGACGTGCTGATGGGCAGCGGCAGCATCTTCCATAACAACGCCGGCGCCAAGCTGTACAGCGGCGCCCGCTTCCAGGGCGATCTGATCAGCGCCGGCATCCTGAATCCGGGCGGGCCGGGCGTGTTCGCGGCGACCCGGATCACCGGCACGCTGAACCATACGGGAACCTATCGGCCCGATCTGGATTTCGGCGGCCACAATAGCGACTTCCTCTCGGTATCGGGCGCATCGACCTTCGCGGGAACCGTCCGGCCGGTGCTGCGCAATCCCGTGAAGAACGTGTGGCTGGGGATAGGCCACTTCGACGCCGAGCAAACCAGCGTGCCCGCGACCGCAAGCGACAGCCCTTTGTTCAGCTACGTGCTGAAGAACAATGGCGCAGGCGGCTTGCGCGACCCGCTGATTGCGGTCGACGCCGACTTCACGCCGTCGGCGTTCCCGCTGAACTCGGACCGCGCGCGGATCGCGAGTTCGCTGCAGGCGCTATGGGACCGGGGGGCGGCGAGCGATGCGTCCACCTTCGACAAGTTCACGGGTGTTCAAAGCGCGGAGCAGTACCGCTCTGCCTTGAACCGCGTCGCCCACGACGGTCAATTCGCCCGGGCTGCCAACCAGATGCAAGCCTCCTACGCGTCGATGAACCGGATGATGAGCTGCCCGGCGTTCGTCGGGGAAAGCACCATCCTGCGCGAAGGTGATTGCGTCTGGACGCGCCTGGACACGAACTGGACCCAGCGCAAGGCCACTTCGGACGACGAGGGCTACCGCGTGCGCCAGAGCACGCTCACCCTGGGCGCGCAGCGCGAGATCGCCGCCAACTGGTTCCTGGGCGGATCGCTGAGCTACGCCTATGGCAAGACCACCTCGACCTCCGATCTTTCGGGGAATAGCGATACCTACGCGGGCGGCCTGGCCCTGAAGTACAACAACGCGCCGTGGCAGGTTTCGCTTGCCGTGCATGGCGGCGTGGAGAAGAGCAGGATTTCGCGTGGCACGCTGGACGGCGTGGCCAAGAGCAAGCCGGAGTCGTCCTTTCTTGCGGCCAGGCTGCGCACGGCCTACGAGTTCAGCCAGCCGTCCTGGTACTTGCGGCCCTACGTGGACCTGGACGTGAGCCACATCCGGCAGGACGCCTACAGCGAACAAGGGGCGGGCGCCTTCGACCTGAAGGTGCGCGGCAACGACACGACCTCGTTCATGGTCTCGCCCATGATGGAACTGGGCGGACGCAAGGACCTGGCCAACGGCTCGACCTTGCGCTCATACGTGGCCGCCGGGATGAGCTTCCTGAGCGGCGGTGACATTGTCACCACCATGCAGCTCAATGTGCCGGGCGCGACGCCGTTCACGCTGCGGTCCGGCATGCCCAGGACCTACGGCAATCTGTCGGCCGGCCTGGAATACGTCACGCCCAAGGGCATGGAACTGAAGACCGAGTACGCCTTGCGCGGCAATGGGGAATACCGCGACCAGTCCCTGACCCTGCGCGCCGCCTATCGCTTTTGACCCGGCGGTCCGGCGGCGCGCAGGGGATTACTTGCTGGTCCAGCGGCCCAGGCCGTTGTCGTCGTAGAACTTGATGTCGAAGCCCTGGGCCCGCCCCTGTCCCATCTTGAAGACGATGGATGCCTGCGACGCGACCAGTTCGGCTTCGCCCGCGGGCGAGAAGGCGTAGGTGTCGCCGTCCCAATGCCGCATGGGGAAGCGCATGCCCTTGGGCCCCAGCACCAGGGTCAGGGCGCCATTGGCCTCCTGGATTTCGGCGGGACCGTAGTAGGGGTTGTCGAACCTGCCGGTGTATTGCGACAGCGCTTTCGACGGCGCGGGCTTGGCGGGTTCGGCCTGTCCGGACAGATCGGCCTGGGGTTCGAAGAAGGCCTTCATGGCGCCGTTGTAGGCCGCGAACCAGTCGCGCGTGGGTTTGCCATACAGCGCCGTGTCGATGAACGAGGCGGCGACGGATTCGGCCGCGCCCACCGGCGCGCCGTTGGTCAGCACCACGATGCCGACGCCGGCGGAAGGGACGATCCTGAATGTCGTTCCGGTCCCCATCAGGAAGGCGCCCGAATGCCCCATCGAGGGGCGTCCGCCCAGTTCGGTGTTGACGTTGAAACCGTAGCCGTAGAAGCCGGAGCGCGAATCCAGATCATGTGCGCGGGCGCTGAAAGCCTGGGCCGACAATGCGGGCAGCAAGGCGCCCGGGGCGATCATGGCTTTGCCCTGGTACTGCCCGTCCGCCAGCAGCAGCTTCAGCCATTCCGCCAGATCGACGACCGTGGACGACACGCCGCCCGCGGGCGCCTGCTGGTCCGCGTCGCGCTGGCCCGAGGGCACGAACTTGCCTTTCTGGAACGCATGCAGCACGGCGCGATTGCCGTGCGCCTCGAAGTCGCCATAGCGGTAGCTGGTCGACTTCATGCCCAGCGGCTTGAACAGCTGTTCATCGGCTAGCGCTTCCCAGGGGCGTCCGGCAGCCTTGGCCACCGCTTCCGCGCCTATGGTGGTGCTGAAGTTGGCGTAGTGGTAGGACGTGCGGAACGCGTCCAGCGGCAGCAGCCGCAGGCGGGTGATCACGTCGCTGCGGGAAAAGCCCAGGTCTTCGAGGTCGTCGCCCGCCGTGCCAGGCAAGCCGGAGCGGTGCGCGAAGAAATCGCCGATCGTGGCGCGTTCCGACACGTAGGCATTGCTCAGCCTGAAGTCCGGCAGATAGCGCGAGACCGGATCGTCCCAGGCGGCCTTGCCCTGGGATATTTCGATGGCGGCCACCGTTGCCGACAGTGATTTGGAGACGGATGCGATCTGGAACACGGTCTGCGCGTCCACCGGCGCCTGCTTGCCCGCCTCGCGCGTGCCGTAGCCTTGCGCCAGCACGGTCTTGCCGTCGATGACCACGGCCACGGCCATGCCCGGCACCTGGCTGCGCTGCATGATGTTCGCGATGATCTGCGGCAGATCCTGCACTGCGCGTTCCTTGCTGCCGGCCGGGATCGCCACCGCGTCGGCGGGCGGGGTCGGCCCGTTGGCGATGGGAATGGGCTGAGACCAGGCTGCGGGGGCGCTGCCCAGCGCAAGTACGATTGCCGCGGTGATGAGCGTATGTTTGCTGTTCATGATGGCCTCAGAATCCTGCTTGGTAAGCGATGCGAATAACGCCCTGGTTGATGCGCAGAGCCTGGTCGCGCTGATGCGTGAGCCCGGCCTGCACGATGAAACCCAGGGGAGTGACATAGGTGACCGCGCCTGAAATTCCCCAATCCGTATCGTCCAGCAGGCCGTATTGCGCCAGCTTCTGGCCGCTGCCGGACAGTTTGCGTACGGCGGCCGTCGCGGTCAGTTGCCAGCGGTCGCGCGACAGCGAAACCGAGGTCACGCCGTTGCCGTTGGATACGGGAGCGCCGCGAAAGGCGCTGGAGTAGGTCGCTTCGTTGAACCAGCTCAGGTTCCACGCGTTGCCCAGCGGCGCGTCGTAGCGCAAGCGGGCCGACACTGTGTTGGCGCTTTTCCCTTGCCCCGGATCCAAATGCAGCCGGCCGCCGTCCAGGCCGCCCGACAGCCCCTCCAGCCCGGGCAGGTCGCGGAAGTCGTAGGAGAGAATGAAGGACTTCAACTGGTCGCTGAACATCGGCGGCTGATCGGGTCCGAGGAGGCCGCCATCCAGGCTCAGCCTCCGGTTCATCGCGGTGTTGTCGCGCTTGAACAGCATGGCGGCGACGGAATGCGTGCCTTGGCCCGTGCTGTCGAGGGTGTAGCGCCCGCCCAGCCCGATCGATCCGCGGAACTCGGAGTTTTCGTTGAAGCCTGTGTACAAGCCGTCGATCACGTGCCAGGCGTCGCCGAAGCCCAGGTCCATCTTGCCGCCGTACAGCGCGTAGTTGTCGGCGGTGTAGGCGGCGAACAGATTGTCCAGGTCCACGCCCAGGTCGGAAAAGGCGTTGTCCTTGGTGTCGTTGGTGGACGAATTGAATGTCGCCTTGGTGCGGATCGAAAATTGCCGATTCAACTGCAGCACCAGCGCCGCTTCCGCCGTGGGCTGCACGCTGCTCCAGTGCGAGCGGGGGAGCTGGCCGTTATCGTCCTGCACGCCGAAGAAGCCGGTGTAGCCGGTCATCAGCAGGAACCTGCCGTTCAGCCGCGGATAAGTCTCGCCGCCTTCGCCCAGCTCGCTGTAGGGCGTGAGGAAAATCTCCGTTTTGAAGATATCCCGGGCTTCCTGCGCGCACGCGCCTTGCGCGGCCACGGCCAGCAGC
>NZ_DATCUY010000424.1:0-14892 GCF_036567245.1 Achromobacter sp.
AAGGCCGCCAGCAGGGCTGCGGCGCGGGTGGCGGCATCGGTATGCAGGGCCGCCAGGATGCGGACCACGCCCGCGCCATGCCCGGCCAGGGGCTCGCCGGTCAGCGCCTGTTGTCCTTCGAAACGCGGCTCGGCCCAGGCCACTGCCTGGTCGATCAGCGCCATGCCATCGGCATCAAGGCCGGCGCCTACCTCCTGGCGCCAGGAAGCGTCGAAAGGCGTAGGCGCGTCGGAAACAGGCGGGGCGGACATGACGGACGGCAAGCGGATGTAGTTTGATATCCCGACACTCTACACTAGGGTTTGTGGACACCAAAAGCAGCCGCTAGCCCCGGCATATGGAAGGAACTGAAGCTTATGTTGCGCTGGCTCAAGGGCCGGGGCGCCCGCCCCTCCGCGGTGGCCGAAATGCAGGCCCGCATCTCGCCGGAACTGTGGCAACAGGTACTGGACGCCCACCCGTTCCTGGCGGCATTGAATGCCGCAGAAGCGGCCCAGCTGCAGGCGCGTTCCGCCTGGCTCCTGGCCAGCAAGAACATCAATGGCGCGCAGGGACTGGAGGTCTCGGACTTCATGCGCCTGAGCATCGCGGCCCAGGCCAGCCTGCCCATCCTCAACCTGGCGCCGGAGCTGTATGAGGGCTGGGATGAGATCATCGTGTACCCGGCCAGCTTCCGCATCCCGCGCTCCAGCCAGGACGACGACGGCGTGGTCCACGAATACATGGAAGACGCGGCCGGCGAGGCCTGGGAGGGCGGGCCGCTGGTGCTGTCCTGGGAAGACACGCAGCTCTCGGACGGCGGCTTCAACGTGGTCATCCACGAGTTCGCCCACAAGCTGGACCTGCGCTCGGGCTACGCCGACGGCATGCCCTCGCTGGCCGCGCACCCCGAGCTCAAGCCCCAGGCCTGGCGCCGCATCCTGGACGACAGCCTGGACCGCTTCATCGCGGCCGTGGACGCGGTCGAGGCCGCCATCCCGCACGACGTGGACCCGGAAAGCGAGGCCGCTGACGCCTGGTACGGCCAGTTGCCCATGGACCCGTACGCCGCCACCGACGAAGCGGAATTCTTCGCGGTCAGCTCGGAGCACTTCTTCGTGGACCCCCACCCCATGCACGAAGCGCTGCCGCAATGGTATGGGTTGCTGCGGGCCTACTACCGGCAGGATCCCCTGGAACGCTACGCATGAAACAGCTGCTGATCGTGTGGCATTCGCGCACCGGCGCCGCGCGGCAGATGGCCGAAGCCGCGGCGCGCGGGGCCCTGGCGGCCGCGGCGCAACTGGAACAGGCGTCCGACCTGAATGTGGTTCTGCTGCGGGCCGCGGACACGCAGGCTGAGGAGCTGCTCGCCAGCCAGGGCTATCTGTTCTGCGCTCCCGAAAATCTGGCGTCGCTGAGCGGCGAGATGAAGGAATTCTTCGACCGCAACTACTACGCGGTGCTGGACCGGATACAAGGGCTGCCCTATGCCTGCGCCATCAGCGCGGGCAGTGATGGCGCGGGCGCGGCGCGGCAGGTCGAGCGCATCTGCACCGGTTGGCGGCTCAATCCCCTGGCGCCGCCGCTCATCGTCAACATGGGCGCGCAAAGCGCGCAGCAGATCCTGGCGCCCAAGACCGTGGCCGGCGCGGACCTTGCAAGATGCGAGGAATTGGGCGGCCTGCTGGCCGCGACGTTGTTGCTCGGGCAGTAGCCGGCGACACGCAGGAAAGAAAGACGGGAGGCGGACGCGATAGCCCGCCCCTGCGTCAGGCGCCCACGGCGCCCGACGCGGAAAAGCGCCTTAGACTGCAGCCGTCACGACGATTTCGACCTTGAAATCCGGATTGGCCAGGCGGGCCTCGACGGTGGCGCGCGGAGGCGAGTTGCCGTCGGCGACCCAGGCGTCCCAGGCCTTGTTCATGCCATCGAATTCCTTCATGTTGGCCACGTAGATCTGGGCCATCAGGATCTTGGTCTTGTCGGTGCCGGCTTCTGCCAGCAGGCGGTCGATCGTGGCGAGCACCTGTTCGGTCTGGCCGGTGATGTCCAGCGTGGAATCGTCCGGCACCTGGCCGGCCAGGTACGCGACGCCGTTGTACACGGCCATGTCGGACAGGCGCTTGGCCACGTGGAAGCGCTTGATGCTGCTCATGAATAGTCCCCTAGATTCGAGTGGGTTGGGTGGAACAATGCTGAAGAATCCGCAATTTACCCCGAGCCGCCGTCAGGCGGGAGGCAACTGGAACACCTGGCGCAGATAGGCCAGGTAGGCCGGATCGTCGCACATGGTCTTTTCCGGCGCATCGGACACCTTGGCCACCGGCTGGCCATTGCAGCGGACCATCTTCATGACGATCTGCAAGGGCTCGTGGCCCAGGTCGTTGGTCAGGTTGGTGCCGATGCCAAAGGACACCTTGCAGCGGCCGGAGAACTGGCGGGCCAGCTCGATGGCGCGCGGGAAGGTCAGCGAATCCGAGAACACCAGCGTCTTGGCGCGCGGATCCACGCGGTTCTTGCGGTAGTGCTCGAGCAAGCGCTCGCCCCAGACGAACGGGTCGCCGGAGTCATGCCGCGCGCCATCGAACAGCTTGCAGAAATACATGTCGAAATCGCGCAGGAAAGCATCCATGCCGTAGACATCCGACAGCGCGATGCCCAGATCGCCGCGGTACTCCTTGGCCCAGACTTCCAGCGCGTACACCTGCGAATCGCGCAGGCGCGGCCCCAGCGCCTGGCAGGCCTGCAAGTATTCGTGGCCCATCGTGCCCAGCGGCAGGACCTCGTGCTGCTTGGCCAGCAGCACATTGCTGGTGCCAGCGAAATGCTTGCCCATCTGCGCCTTCATGGTGGACACGATTTCCTCGTGCCAGACCTTGGAGAAGCGGCGGCGCGTGCCGTATTCGGCCACGCGGAAGTCGGCCAGCGCGGGATCGTCCAGTACCAGGTGCATCTTGGACTGCAGGCGCTTGCGGCCTTCTTCCCAATCGGGATTCTTGCGCGTGTTGCGGAAATAGACCTCGTTGACGATGGCCAGCACAGGGATCTCGAACAGGATCGTGTGCAGCCAGGGGCCCTTGACCTCGATGCTGATTTCGCCCGGGCCCTCGCCTTCCTCTATATGGATGCAGCGCTCCGGCAGATGGAACAGTTCCAGGAAATCGATGAAGTCGCTTTTGATAAAGCGCAAGCCGCCCAGATATTTAAGTTCGTCCTCGGTGAAGCGCAACTGGCATAGCTGGCGTACTTCCGCGCGGATTTCGTCCAGATAGGGACGCAGGTCGACCCCGGGCGTGCGGCATTTGTAACGGTACTCGACCTGGGCAGCGGGAAACTGATGCAGAACCACCTGCATCATGCTGAATTTATACAGATCGGTGTCGAGCAGCGAAGTGATTATCATGATGGCGCGTTTCGTTTCGCGACACCATAGCATAGAGCCCCCGCTGTTCAGGACGAAGTGCCACTATGTCAATACGGGTATTGCCGGCACATCGGCGCGGCATTGGGTAAAATCCGCCCAACAAGACACAAAAGCCGCCGCTCCCGGAGTTCCTGAATGACCCACGTTGTCACCGAAAACTGTATCAAGTGCAAGTACACCGACTGCGTAGACGTGTGCCCGGTGGACTGTTTTCGTGAGGGTCCGAACTTCCTCGTGATCGATCCCGACGAATGCATCGACTGCGCAGTCTGCATCCCGGAATGCCCGGCCAATGCCATCTACGCCGAAGAAGATGTGCCGCAGGACCAAATGAATTTCATCGCGCTGAACGCCGAACTCTCTCCCGAGTTCGCCAGTATCAGCCGCGCCAAGAAGCCCCTGCCGGACGCCGACGAATGGAACGGCAAGCAGGACAAGCTGCAATACCTGGAAAAATAATCCGCGAACGCCGGCCCCAGCCTGGCGGCCGGCCTCGCGCGATGTGCCGATGACCGACGACTCCAAATACACGCGCCAGACCGTAACCCACGTCCACACCTGGGTGCCTGACAAGCTGTTCTCCGTGCGCGTGACGCGCGACGACGCGTATACGTTCCAGCCGGGCCAGTTCGCCCGGGTCGGTCTGCCGGAAGCTGGCGCCGCCGAAGGCGAACCCACGCTGTGGCGCGCCTATTCCATGGTGTCGGCGCCGCACGAGCCCTGGCTGGAGTTCTATTCCATCGTGGTCCCCGAGGGCCAGTTCAGCCCGCGCATGGCGCGGCTGCAACCCGGCGACGCCCTCTATGTGGAAAAGACTCCCTACGGCTTCCTGACCCTGGAGCGCTTTGCGCCCGGCGGCGATCTCTGGCTGCTGGCCTCGGGCACCGGCCTGTCGGCCTATCTTTCCATCCTGCGCGACCCCGCCGTCTGGCGCGCCTACCGCCGCATCATCCTGGTGCACGGCGTGCGCACCTCCTCGGAGCTGGCCTACCGTAGCGAAATCGAATCCTGGCGCACCGAGCCCGCCCTGGCCGAATTCTTTGCGGCGGATCCGCAGAAGCTTGTCTACCTGCCCATCGCTACCCGCGAAACCCTGCCCGGCATGCCGCGGGAACGCCTGACCACACTGATCGCCGATGGCCGCCTGGAGCAGTTGGCGGGCCAGCCGCTGGATCCCGAGCAGGCCAAGATCATGCTTTGCGGCAATCCCGAGCTGCTGGCGGACGCCCGCAAGCTGCTGGGCGAACGCGGCTTCAAGCCGGGACGCCGGGGCATCCCGGGCAATCTGGCGGTGGAAAACTACTGGTAGTTCTCTCCGTCCGACTTAGTGCATAAACCCTCCATTTGGTATGACAGCACGTTGTAAAAAGCGCCCTAAACTGGTGCCTAATGGGTATCGGGTCGCTTTTTAGCAACAGATTTGCTTTTTTTGTCGGCGTTTCTTCAGGCTGTTTAGAAATATCGTTAGTCCCCGGGGCAATAATCGGGGCACACGCACGACCCAGAAGGACTTTTCTCAAATGCTGTATCAATTGCACGAAATGCAGCGCGCCTTCCTGACTCCGTTCGCAGCATTCACGGACGCCGGTTCTCAGCTGTTCTCCAGCCCCTACAGCCCCCTCGCCTATACCCCGATCTCCCGCCAGATGGCGGCCGGGTATGAGCTGATGACCCGTATCGGCAAGGAATACCAGAAGCCTGCCTGGAACCTGCCCACCACGGAAATCGATGGCAAGTCCGTTCGCGTCATCGAAGGCGTGGCCATGGACAAGCCGTTCTGTCGCCTGCTGCACTTCCAGCGCGACGTCCGCCACGCGGGTCAGGACGATCCCAAGGTCCTGCTGGTCGCGCCGCTGTCCGGCCACCACGCCACCCTGCTGCGCGACACCGTGCGCGCCCTGCTGCCGGCCCACGACGTCTATGTCACGGACTGGATCGACGCCCGCATGGTGCCGCTGTCGGCCGGCCCGTTCCACCTGAACGACTACGTGCGCTACGTGCAGGACTTCATCCGCCACCTGGGTCCGGACGTGCACGTCATTTCCGTGTGCCAGCCCACGGTGCCGGTGCTGGCCGCCGTCTCGCTGATGGCCTCCGCCAACGATCCCTGCCAGCCGCGCAGCATGGTGATGATGGGCGGCCCCATCGATCCGCGCCAGTCGCCCACGCAGGTGAACCGTCTGGCCACCACCAAGCCCTACTCCTGGTTCGAGAACCAGGTCATCCACCCGGTGCCGCCGCGCTATCCGGGCGCCGGCCGCAAGGTCTATCCAGGCTTTCTGCAGCACGCGGGCTTCATGGCCATGAACCCCGATCGCCACATGAAGTCGCATTACGACTTCTACCTGGATCTGCTGCGCGGCGACGACAGCGACGCCGAAGCGCACCGCCGCTTCTACGACGAATACAACGCCGTGCTGGACATGCCGGCCGAGTTCTACCTGGACACGATCCGCATGGTGTTCCAGGAATTCCAGCTGCCCAACGGCACCTGGGAAGTGGACGGCAAGCTGGTGCGTCCGGCGGACATCAAGAAGGTCGCCCTTCTGACCATCGAAGGCGAGCTGGACGACATTTCGGGCCAGGGCCAGACCCGCGCCGCCATCAAGCTGTGCAAGAACATCCCGACCGAGCGCAAGACTCACTACACGGCGCCGAACTGTGGCCACTACGGCATTTTCTCCGGCCGCCGCTGGCGCGAAATGATCTGTCCTAAAATTGCCGAATTCATCCGGCAATCTGCGTAGGATGGGTGCTGCGCGAGTCAAGCGGGACTAGAACCCGGATCTCCGACGCGCGCAACCCATCAAACAACGGTGGCTGGAAATGCCACTGTTGTTTGATGGGTTGCGCGCGATCTGCATTTGGGCCCCTGGCTTCTGTCTTTTCGCGCCCCGCCCCACGGGTTCTCCTACACATCCATGTCCTGTCGCTCACTAGCCGACCGCATCGATGCCTTGCTGCCTCAGACGCAATGCACCAAGTGCGGATACACCGGCTGCCGGCCCTATGCCGACGCCATCGCGGACGGCGCCGCCCCGATCAACCGTTGCCCCCCCGGAGGCGATGAAGGCATCGCCGCGCTGGCGACCCTGCTCGATACTCCCGTCCTGCCCCTGGACGCCACGCGCGGCGAACCCGGGCCGCTGCTGCTCGCTCGCATCGACGAAGCGCATTGCATCGGCTGTACGCTGTGCATCCAGGCCTGTCCGGTGGACGCCATCGTGGGCGCCAACAAGCACATGCACACCGTGCTGGCAGACTGGTGCACCGGCTGCGACCTGTGCGTGGCGCCCTGTCCGGTCGACTGCATCCAGATGGTGCCGGCAGGCCGCGCCTGGGGCGCGCAGGATGCCGCCATCAGTCGCCAGCGCCACCGCAGCCATCTGGCGCGGGTCGAACGCCTGGCCGCCGACAACGCGCGCCTGATGGCGCCCGAAACGGCCGCCGCAATCAGCGCCCCCGCGCCCGCCGTGGACGAGGCGCGCGACGAGGACCGCAAGCGTTCCGCCATTGAATCCGCGCTGGCCCGCGCCCGGGCCCGCCGCAACCCCACGCAATCATGAACGCAGCCAAACGCCGAGAGATCTTCGCCCGCCTGCAGGCCGCCAACCCGCACCCGACCACCGAACTCGAATACGACACGCCGTTCCAGCTGCTGATCGCCGTGCTGCTATCGGCGCAGGCGACCGACAAATCGGTCAACATCGCCACGCGCAAGTTCTTCCCCGCTTACGGCACGCCGCAGGCCCTGCTGGCGCTGGGCGAGGAAGGCCTGGCCGACTACATCAAGACGATCGGGCTGTACCGCACCAAGGCGAAGAACACCATCGCCACCTGCAAGATCCTGATCGAGCAACATGGCGGCGAAGTGCCGCAGACCCGCGAGGCGCTCGAAGCCCTGCCCGGCGTGGGACGCAAGACCGCCAACGTGGTACTCAACACTGCATTCGGCCAGCCCACGATGGCGGTGGATACGCACATCTTCCGCGTGTCGAACCGCACCGGCATCGCGCCCGGCAAGAACGTGCTGGAAGTCGAACAGAAACTCGAGAAGTTCGTGCCGCGCGAATACATGCAGGACGCGCATCACTGGCTGATCCTGCTGGGCCGCTACGTCTGCGTGGCGCGCAAACCCAAATGCCCTCAATGCGGCATTTCCGATCTCTGCGAATTCAAACAGAAAACGCCCGCCTGATCGGCGCATGCGCGTATGCGCCGACACGGCGTTCGGCGCGCCGCGAACCGGGTTTTCCCTCGCTCTCAAATCCATGACGCGTTGATGACGATCAACGCATATTTGCTGCATTGCGTTTCCATTATGGAAAGGCTCTCTTCCCTTGTGGCGCAAGCATTGTCGGCCTGCCGACAATTGCCCATTCCGCACTGCAAAACCTATGACAAACCCTCATGGAATTTTGATAAATAGGTGCGCATACTCGCCGGCAACTCATAAGAAAACTGCGAGGCTTCGCCAGTTTTCCGGACCCTGCGGGGACCTGGCGCAACGACGGCAGGTGGAGACCGAAATAAATACAACGCCGGTGCAGCGAACATGGACGACACGATCCTGGAGACAAAAGGCCTCACCAAGGAATTCCGCGGATTCGTCGCGGTCAATGGGGTCGATTTGCGTATCAAGCGAGGCGAGATTCATGCCTTGATCGGGCCTAACGGCGCGGGCAAGACCACTTGCTTCAACCTGCTTACCAAGTTTCTCTCTCCCACGTCGGGAACCATCAAGTTCAACGGTATCGACATTACCGGCGAGCGGCCCGCGCAGATCGCGCGGCGCGGCGTGATCCGTTCATTCCAGATCTCGGCAGTGTTCCCGCACCTGACCGTGCTGGAGAACGTCCGCATCGGCTTGCAGCGCAAGACCGGCCTGTCGTTCCACTTCTGGAAGAGCGACAAGCAACTGGCCGCGTTGAACGAGCCTGCGCGCGCGCTGCTGGAACAGGTCGACCTGGGCGCCTTCGCCGACGAGACCACCGTAAACCTGCCCTACGGCCGCAAGCGCGCGCTGGAAATCGCCACCACGCTGGCGATGGAACCGGAACTGATGCTGCTGGACGAACCCACGCAGGGCATGGGCCACGAGGACGTGGACCGCGTCACGCAACTGATCAAGCGCGTCAGCGCCGGGCGGACCATCCTGATGGTGGAACACAACATGAATGTCGTGTCCTCCATCGCCAACACCATTACCGTGCTCGCGCGCGGCTCCGTGCTGGCCGAAGGATCGTACGCCGAAGTCTCCCGCCATCCGGCCGTGATGCAGGCTTACATGGGCACCACCGAGGGCGAACTTCAAGGAGCGCACGCATGAGCACCCCGGCACTGGAAATTTCGGGCCTGCAGGCCTGGTACGGGGAATCGCATATCCTGCACGGCGTGGATATGCGCGTTGGACAAGGCGAAGTGGTCACGCTGCTCGGACGCAACGGCGCCGGGCGCACCACGACCCTGCGGGCCATCCTGGGCCTGACGGGATCGCGCAAGGGTTCGGTACGCATCCACGGCACCGAAGCCATTGACCTGCCCACCTACAAGATCGCCCACCTGGGCGTGGGCTATTGCCCCGAGGAGCGCGGCATCTTCGCCAGCCTGTCCTGCGAAGAGAACCTGCTGCTGCCGCCGGTCGTCGGCTCACTGGGCGGCGGCATGTCGCTGGCCGAAATCTACGACATGTTCCCCAACCTGCAGGAGCGCCGGAATTCTCCCGGCACGCGCCTGTCGGGCGGCGAACAACAGATGCTGGCCGTGGCGCGCATCCTGCGCACCGGCGCAAACCTGCTGTTGCTCGACGAAATCTCCGAAGGCCTGGCCCCTGTCATCGTGCAGGCGCTGGCGCGCATGATCACGGCGCTGAAGCAGCGCGGCTACACCATCGTCATGGTGGAGCAGAACTTCCGCTTCGCAGCGCCCTTGGCCGACCGCTTCTACGTCATGGAGCACGGCCAGATCGTCGAGCACTTCGAAGCCGCAGAACTTTCAGAAAAACAGGACACGCTCAACGAACTGCTGGGCGTCTAGAACCTGTGTCATCCGCCGGAAATCCGGCAACACTACACCGTAGGGAAGAGGAGTCATCCCATGAAGCTGCACACCATCACTGCTGCACTGGCCATGGCGGGCCTGGGATTTGCTGGGGCAACCGCCCACGCGCAAGGTATCTCCGACGATGTCATCCGCATCGGCTTCATCACTGACATGTCGGGCGTGTATTCCGACATCGACGGCAAGGCCGGTCTGGAAGCCGTGCGCATGGCAATCGAAGATGCGGGCGGTTCGATCAACGGCAAGAAGATCGAAGTCGTGTCGGCCGACCACCAGAACAAGGCCGACGTCGCTTCGGCGCGCGTGCGCGAATGGTTCGACGAGCAGAAGGTGGACGTCATCATCGCCGGCACCAACTCGTCGACCAGCCTGGCCATGGCCGGCGTAGCCGCCGCCAAGAAGAAACCCTTCATGGCGATCGGCGCGGGCGCGTCGGACCTGACCAACGCCCAATGCTCGCCCTATACCGTGCACTATGCCTACGACACCGTGGCCCTGGCGCGCGGCACGGGTTCCGCCGTGGTGAAGGACGGCGGCAAGAGCTGGTTCTTCCTGACCGCGGACTACGCCTTCGGCCACGCGCTGGAACGCGACACCATGGCCGTGGTCAAGGCCGCGGGCGGCGAGGTCAAGGGCCAGGTGCGCGCACCGCTGGGCGCGTCGGACTTCTCGTCCTTCCTGCTGCAGGCGCAAGCCTCCAAGGCGCAGATCCTGGGCCTGGCCAACGCTGGCGGCGACACCATCAACTCGATCAAGGCCGCCAATGAATTCGGCGTGACCAAGACCATGAAGATGGCCGGCCTGCTGGTCTTCATCAACGACGTGCACGCGCTGGGCCTGCCAGCCACCCAGGGCATGTACCTGACCGACGGCTGGTACTGGGACCAATCCGACGCCTCGCGCGCCTGGTCCAAGAAATTCGAAGCCAAGGTCGGGCGCAAGCCTTCCATGCTGCAGGCGGGCGACTACTCGGCCACGGCTTTCTACCTGAACGCCATCAAGGCCACCGGCACGGACGACGGCGACGCCGTCATGAAGTGGATGAAGTCGAACAAGGTCAACGACTTCTTCGCGCAAGGCGGTTATGTGCGCGAAGACGGCCGCATGATCCACGACATGTACCTGATGCAGGTCAAGACCCCGGCCGAATCCAAGGCGCCGTGGGACTACTACAAGGTCGTGGCGACGCTGCCTGGCGACGAGGTCTACACCAAGTTGTCCGAGTCCACCTGCAAGCTGGTCAAGAAGTAGACCAGCCCAGGTAATTCCAGACGCGACCCGGCGAACCTACGCGCCGGGCCGCGTTTTTGACCGGGTCGTGTTTCAACCGGGTCAGGTTCTGACCGGGTCAGATTTTGACTAGCTCGCTTCCATCCGTACGCGCAGGATTTTCACAAGATGACTGACATTTTCGGCATCCCCATACAGGCCTTGTTCGGCCAGCTGTTGTTAGGCCTGGTCAACGGCTCCTTCTACGCCATGCTGTCGCTCGGGCTGGCCGTCATCTTCGGGCTGCTGAACGTCATCAACTTCGCGCACGGCGCGCTCTACATGCTGGGCGCGTTCGTCGCCTGGATGGGCCTGTCGTACTTCGGGTTGAACTACTGGGTCATGCTGATCCTGGCGCCGCTGATCGTCGGACTGTTCGGCATCATCATAGAAAAGCTGTTGCTGCGGCACCTGTACAAGCTCGATCACCTGTACGGGCTGCTGCTCACCTTCGGCCTGACGCTGCTCATAGAGGGCCTGTTCCGCAGCTTCTACGGCGTCTCGGGCCAGCCCTACCCCACGCCCGACGCGCTGCGCGGCGCTACCAACCTGGGCTTCATGGTCCTGCCGAACTACCGCGGCTGGGTCGTGGCAGCCTCCCTGGTGGTGTGCCTGGCAACCTGGTTCGTCATCGAGCGCACCCGCCTGGGCGCCCTGCTGCGCGCCGGCACCGAGAACCCGCGGCTGGTGGAGGCCTTCGGCGTGAACGTGCCGCGCATGATCACGCTGACCTATGGCTTCGGCGTGGCGCTGGCGGGCTTTGCCGGCGTGCTGGCCGCGCCGGTGTTGCAGATTTCCCCGCTGATGGGCTCCAACCTCATCATCGTCGTGTTCGCCGTGGTCGTGATCGGGGGCATGGGGTCCATCATGGGCGCCATCTTGACCGGTCTGGGCCTGGGCGTGATCGAAGGACTGACCAAGGTGTTCTGGCCCGAGGCCTCCAGCACGGTCGTGTTCATCATCATGGCCATCGTTCTGTTGATCCGCCCGGCCGGGCTGTTCGGAAAAGAAAAATGAATCGTCAATTCCTGGGCTATGCGGTACTGGCCGTCGTGGTGGCCATACTTCCCTTCGTCGGGGTGTATCCGATCTTCGCCATGAAGATCATGTGCTACGCGCTCTTCGCGTGCGCATTCAACCTGCTGCTGGGTTTCACTGGTCTCTTGTCGTTTGGGCATGCCGCCTTTCTGGGCAGCGCGGCCTACGCGACCGGGCACGCGCTCAAGGTGTGGGGCTTTCCCACCGAGATCGGTCTGCTGTTCGGCGTGGCCGTAGCGGCGCTGCTGGGCCTGGCGATGGGCGCCATCGCCATCCGCCGCAGCGGCATCTACTTCGCCATGATCACGCTGGCGCTGTCGCAGATGGTGTTCTTCTTCTTCCTGCAGGCGAAGTTCACGGGCGGCGAGGACGGCCTGCAAAGCGTGCCGCGCGGCACCCTGTTCGGCCTGATCGACCTGTCCAAGGACCTGAACCTGTACTACGTGGTGATGGCCATCTTCATCATTGGCTACTTCATCATCTGGCGCACGGTGAACTCGCCCTTCGGCCAGGTGCTGCAGGCGCTGCGCGAGAACGAGCCGCGCGCCATCTCGCTGGGCTACGACGTCGACCGCTTCAAGCTGCTGGCCTTCGTGCTGTCGGCCGCGCTGGCCGGCCTGGCGGGCGCCACCAAGACCCTGGTGTTCGTGTCGGCCACTTTGTCCGACGCCACCTGGCAAATGTCCGGCCTGGTCATCCTGATGACGCTGATCGGCGGACTGGGTACCTTGACCGGCCCCATCCTCGGCGCCTTCATCGTGGTGCTGCTGGAAAACAAGGTCGGCGACTTCGGCCAGATGATGGCCAACCTGACCGGCGTGGACTGGTTCCTGCGCCTGGGCGAATCGGTCACCATCGTGATCGGCCTGATCTTCGTGATCTGCGTGCTGGCCTTCCGCCGCGGCATCGTAGGCGAGGTTGGCGCCCTCATCAACCGCCGGCGCGCCGCCCGCGCCTGATCCAGGCAACGCAGGTAGCACGGGGCCGCAATCCGCGGCCCCGTTTCATTTGGCACGACGGCGGCCACCCGTACAATGAACGGCACCCCATCAAACAGGTGCTGACCATGCGCAACCCGCATCCGCTCGCCCCCGTCCTTGGCGCCCTGGCGCTGGCAGCCGCTCTCATCCCTGCTGCCGCACAGGCCGCCGATCCCACCGCTCCCGTCTGCGAAATCAACCGGCCGGTCCGCTTCAGCGGCCTGAACTGGGAATCCAACCTGGTCCTGGCCGGTATCGAACGCTACGTGCTGGAACACGGCTACGGCTGCAAGACCACGGTCGAGATCGGCGAAACCCTGCCCATGCTGGCCGCGCTGCAGCGCGGCGACGTCGACGTCACCCCGGAAGTGTGGCCCGGCCAGATCGAAGGCGCATGGAAGAAGGCCCTGGCCAGCGGCAAAGTGCTGGGCGTGGGCCACGTGTACGACGCCGGCGAAGGCTGGTACGTGCCGCGCTACACCGTCGAACGCCACCCCGGTTTGAAGTCCGCGGCCGACCTGGCGCGCTTCAAGGAAGCATTCGCCGACCCCGAGGAGCCCGGGCGCGGCCGCATCTACGGCTGCCCGGCAGGCTGGGCCTGCGGCACCCTGAACGAGAACCTGCTGCGCGCCTTGAAGCTTGAAAAAGACTACGCGATGTTCGCGCCCGGCTCCGGCGCCGCGCAGAAGGCCGCCATCGTCTCCGCGTACAAGCGCAAACGCGACATCGTCTTCTACTACTGGACGCCCACCTCGCTGGTCGGGGCGCTGGACCTGGTGAAGCTGGAACTGCCCCCCTTCGACCAGGCCGCTTACACCTGCATGACCGATCCCAAGTGCGCCAATCCCGTGGCCACCGAGTTCAAGCCCAACCCCGTGGTCACCGGCGTGAATGCCCAGTTCGCGAAACAGGCGCCGCAGATCGCCGAATTCCTGGGCAAATTGACCGTACCCAGCGACGCCATCGACGCCACGCTGGGCTGGCTGGAAAATGAAGGCAAGGAGCCCGAGGACGCCGCGCGCTATTTCCTCAAGCAGTATGGCCCGGTCTGGCGGCAATGGATGCCGGCGCAGACAGCCGACCGCGTGCAGGCGGCGCTGGCGCGCGAATGACAGCCGGAACCAGGCCGCCGCCTCATGTATCCTGACGTTTCGGCGCGCCGATAGCGCCAACCCAATTCAAGCGAAGGAAGACAACCATGGATGCCTTGTTCTGGCACAACGGTCACTGGACCACTGAAAACCCCAAACTGCTCGGCCCGGCCGACCACGCCTTCTGGATGGCCAGCATGGTGTTCGACGGCGCGCGCGCCTTCCGCGGCCTGACGCCGGACCTGGACCTGCACTGCCAGCGCGTGGTGCGCTCGGCCGAAAAAATGCTGATGAAGCCCCAGCTCGGCTGGGAAGAAATCCAGCAGCTGTGCCTGCAGGCGGTAGCGAAGTTCCCGCAAGGCACCGAACTCTACATCAAGCCCATGTTCTATTGCGCCGACGGCTTCCTGCTGCCGGACGCCGACAAGACCCAGTTCGTGCTGCATGTGTTCAAGGTGCCGATGCCGGGCGACCAGGGCTTCTCCGCCTGCTTCTCCAGCTTTGCCCGTTCCTGGCCCAACATGGCGCCGACCGACGCCAAGGCGTCCTGCCTCTACCCCAACGGCCAGCGCGCCATCCGCGAAGCCGCCGAGAAAGGTTTCGACAACGCCATCATGCTGGACGGCGCGGGCAATATCGCCGAGTTCGCCACCAGCAACCTGTGGATAGCCAAGGACGGCGTGGTGTCCACGCCGGCCGACAACGGCACATTCCTCAATGGCATCACGCGCCGCCGGGTGCTGGCCTTGCTGAAGGCCGACGGCGTCGATGTGCAGGAGCGCAGCCTGACCCGCGCCGACATCGAGGCAGCCGACGAAGTGTTCTCGTCCGGCAACTACGGCAAGGTGGTGCACGTGAACCGCGTCGAAGACCGCAAGCTGGAATACGGCCCGATGGCCCGCCGCGCCCACAAGCTGTACATGGATTACGCGGAAAGCAGCGGCGCGAAGTAGGATCGCCGCCGCCTCAGCCACCTCCCAAGCTGCCCGCCCTGTGCGGGCAGCTTCGTTCTCAGGAATGCCCAATGCAGACTCGACGTGACTTTCTC
>NZ_DATCUY010000425.1:0-4083 GCF_036567245.1 Achromobacter sp.
GCGCACCGAGTTCATGACGGCGCCGGGCGCGCGGCCCGACGCCAAGGGAGTGCTGAGCGGCCCGCTGTACCTGCGGGCCGGGGGCGATCCGCAATTCCTGCTGCAGGACCTGTGGGTGCTGCTGCGCGAACTGCGCCTGCGCGGCGTCAAGCAGATCAATGACCTGGTCATCGACCGCAGCATCTTCGGCCAGGTCGCGACCGACCCCGGCGCCTTTGACGGCGCCCCGGATCGGGCCTATAACGCCAGCCCGGACGCCCTGATGGTGGGCTTTGGCGCGCTGCGGCTGCTGTTCACGCCCGACCCCGCCGCCAATAAGTGGGTGCCCCTGATTGATCCGCCGCTGCCCGGCCTGAAGATCGAGAGCCGCGTCGAATGGAGCGACGCCCGCTGTCCAGGCGCGCCGGTGGTGACCACCGAGCCGCTGATCACCCAGCAGGGCGTGACCATCCGCGTGAACGGCAAGGTGGCCGGCTCCTGCGGCGAATTCAGCCTGTATCGCCTGGCGCTGTCGCAGCCCGACTACGCCACCGAGGTGTTCCGCATGCTCTGGAAGGAGCTGGGCGGCACCTTCAAGGGCCAGGTCCGTTCCGGCATGGTGCCGCCCGACGCGGTGGTGCTGGCCTCGCATGATTCGCCCACGCTGGCCGAGGCGATCCGCCAGATCAACAAGCGCAGCAACAACGTCATGGCGCGTACTTTGCTGCTGACCCTGGGCGCCGAGCGCGGCCGGCGGCCTGCCACCGTCTCCAGTAGCGAAGTCGTGGCCAAGGAACTGCTGGCCAAGCAGGGCCTGGATATGCCCGAGCTGGTCATCGACAACGGCGCCGGCCTGTCGCGCGACGCCCGGGTGTCGGCCGACAGCCTGGCGTCGATGTTGACCGTGGCCTGGAATTCGCCCGTCATGCCGGAGTACATCTCCTCCTTCGCCATCGCCGGCGTGGATGGCACGGTGCGCCGCCGCCTGAAGGGCGACGGCACCGTGGGCATGGCCCACCTGAAGACCGGCTCGCTGCGCGACGTGCGCTCCATCGCGGGCTATGTGCTGGGCGCCAGCGGCAAGCGCTACGTGGTGGTCAGCATCGTCAACCACGAACAGGCGGGCGCCGTACGCGCCTTCGACGACGCCCTGATCGCCTGGCTTACCGAACAATAAGCATGCCTACGCCGCGCCGGAAAAATTCTTCGGATGATCCTGCCGGCGATCAATAACAATTCCCTTCCAAACCGATTACGATCCTCAGGTGTGGCTCGACGACGGGCGATGCAAAGCGCGCCGCGCCGTCATGGTTCCGCCTGAGGCGAAAACCCTGTCTATCAATATTCTGGAGAGTTACGCACATGCCCGTGCACGAAATCCGCCATCCGCTGATCCGCCACAAGCTCGGGATCATGCGCCGTGCCGACCTCAGCACCAAGAGCTTCCGTGAACTGTCGCAGGAAGTGGGCGCGCTGCTCACTTACGAAGCGTCCAAGGACCTGCCGTTGGCGCCCGCCACCGTCGAGGGCTGGTGTGGCTCGGTGCAGGTCGAGAAGATCGCCGGCAAGAAGGTCACCGTGGTGCCCATCTTGCGCGCCGGCATCGGCATGCTGGACGGCGTGCTCAGCCTGATTCCGGGCGCCAAGGTCAGCGTGGTGGGCGTGGCCCGCAACGAAGAAACGCTGGAAGCGCATACCTACCTGGAACGCCTGGTGGGCGAACTGGACCAGCGCCTGGCCCTGATCGTCGATCCGATGCTGGCCACCGGCGGCTCCATGGTCGCCGCGATTGACCTGCTCAAGCGCGCCGGCTGCAAGGAAATCCGCGCCCTGGTGCTGGTCGCGGCGCCGGTCGGCATCGACGCCGTGCTGGCCAAGCACCCCGACGTGCACATCTACACCGCCTCCATCGACGACGGCCTGAACGAACACGGCTACATCATGCCGGGCCTGGGCGATGCCGGCGACCGCATCTTTGGCACCACGCAGAAGACGGAATAGCGCTTGCGGTACGGCAATGAGCAAGAACGCCAGCCTGCGGGCTGGCGTTTTGCATTCGGCCTGGCGGGGGCTCGCGCCCGCAGTTCTTCAAGCCGCCATCTTTTCCACCAGCCCGTCCAGGTGCTGTCCGAACCATTGCAGTTGCGGCGCCAATCCCGCCACCTCGCCGACGATCAGCAGGGCCGGGGAGCGGATGGCGTGTTCGGCGGCCAGGGCCGGCAGTTGTTCCAGCGTGCCGGACAGCACGCGCTGCTCGGGCCGGCTGCCGTTCTCGATCAGCGCGAAGGGCGTGTGCGGCGCACGGCCGTGGGCCAGCAGGCGGCCGGTCAGCAGATCCAGTTGCCCCACCCCCATGTAGAAGGCCAGGGTCTGTTTTTCACGGGCCAGCGCGGGCCAGTCCAGATTGTCCTCGTCTTCGCGGCAGTGCGCGGTGATCAGGCGGACGGACTGGGCGTGTTCCCGGTGCGTCAGCGGGATGCCGGCGTAGGCGGCACAGGCCAGTGCGGCGGTGATGCCCGGCACCACTTCATAGCGCACGCCATGCGCGCGCAAGTATTCCAGCTCTTCGCCGCCCCGTCCGAAGATGAAGGCGTCGCCGCCCTTGAGCCGCACCACGCGGCGGCCGGCGCGGGCATGTTCGACCATCAGCTTGTGGATGCGCGCCTGGGTGGCGTTGTGGTCCTCGCCGGGCAGCTTGCCGACCGATACGCGTTCGGCGTCGCGGCGCGCCAGCGACATGACCTCGCCGCTGACCAGGCGGTCATGAAGGATGATGTCGGCTTCATTCAGTGCGCGCAGCGCCTTCAGCGTCAACAGGCCGGGGTCGCCCGGTCCTGCGCCCACCAGCACCACGCTGCCGGCGTCGGGTGCCCGTGGCGCTGCCAATGCCGCTGCCAGCGCGGCCTCGGCCTGGGCTGGCTGTTGCTGGCGCAGGAAGCCGGCCACCGGGCCGTCCAGCAGCCAGTCGTAGAAGCGGCGGCGCGCGCCCAGGTCGGGATGGCTGGCGCGGATGCGTTTGCGGTAGCTGGCGGCCAACCCGGCCAACTGGCCCAGGGTATGGTCGAACAGGGATTCGATGCGTTCGCGGATTCGCCGCGCCAGCACGGGCGCCACGCCGGACGAGGAAATCGCGACGATGACGGGCGAGCGATCGACGATGGAAGGCACCTGGAAGGAAGACAGTTCGGGGTCGTCCACCACGTTGCTGAAAATGCGCCGGGCGTCGGCCGCCTGGGAGACGGCGGCGTTGGTATCGCGGTGATCGGTGGCGGCGACCACCAGCCAGACTCCATCGAGCCAGGCGGGATCGAAGCGGCCTGACAGATGGCGGATGCGGCCTTCGGCGGCCAGGGCGGCCAGGGCGGGCGTCAATTCCGGCGCGCCCACGAGCACGTCGGCCGAGGCTTCCAGCAGCGAGAGCGTCTTGCGTTCGGCGACGGCGCCGCCGCCTACCACCAGGACCCGCCTGTCCTGCAGGTCGGCAAAAATCGGGAAAAGCTTCATGAATGCCCGCCTCGGGCGTACCCGGCATAGTGTGGTTGGATGATAGGAAGGGGGCTTCATCCCCACAACTTCTGATTTCTTTGTTTCATATAACTAAAGCTTATTAGGTGGATTTGCCTAGCCAGGCGCTCATCTCCACGACTTCCCGGGCCACCTCGCCGAGCCGTTTCTGGCTTTGCATGGCGCGTTGGCGCAGCAGGCCGTGGGCCTCGCCCTCGGAAATCGAACGCGCCTTCATCAGGATGCCCTTGGCCTTTTCCACCCATTGGCGGTCGGCCAGACGTAACTGCGCTTCGCGCAGCTCCTCGCGCCGTGACTTCTCCATGGCGAAGCGTTCGATCGCCACCGTCAAGAGCGGCTCGATGCGTCCTGCCGGCACGTCGCCCACCACGTAGGCCGCGACGCCGGCGCGCAAGGCGCTGCGTATGGTTTCGCGATTGCCGTTGTCGGTGAACATCACGACCGGGCGATCGCTGTGTTCGCTGGCCACGCAAACGTTTTCCAGCGTGTCCCGGCCGGGCGCGTCACTGTCGATCAGCACCACGTCGGGCGCCGCCTGCGCAATGGCTGCCGCCAGATCCATGTCCGGCGCCATTTCGG
>NZ_DATCUY010000426.1:0-3707 GCF_036567245.1 Achromobacter sp.
ACCTGCCTGGAACTGATGGCCAAGAAGATCATGGTCTCGCAGTCCACCTCGGGCGACGTGCCCGAATCGGGGCTGGATGTCCTGAACCAGGATGGTGATTCCGTCGAGGTCGCACTGGCCCGGCAACTGGTCGCCGCCTGAACTTCACGCAATGCCGACGACCGAGAGGTCGTCGGCTCTTTTTTCAGCGCCTCGCAGCGTCAAATTGCACCTTGCCGTACACGCCTGGACAGTGATTCAGCGCTTTCCTTGCGCTCGCTGTAACGATCCACCAGATACGGCGCCACGTCGCGCGTGAGCAGCGTGAACTTCATCAGTTCTTCCATCACGTCCACCACGCGGTCGTAGTAGGCCGAGGGCTTCATGCGTCCGGCCTCGTCGAACTCCTGGTACGCCTTGGCGACCGAGGACTGGTTCGGGATGGTCAGCATCCGCATCCAGCGGCCCAGCACGCGCATCTGGTTGACGGCGTTGAACGACTGCGAGCCGCCCGATACCTGCATCACCGCCAGCGTCTTGCCCTGGGTCGGGCGCACCGCGCCGACCGACAGCGGAATCCAGTCGATTTGGGTCTTCATCAGGCCGGTCATCGCGCCGTGGCGCTCCGGCGAACTCCACACCATGCCCTCGGCCCATTGCACCAGTTCGTGCAGTTCCTTGACCTTCGGGTGATCGGCCGGCGCATCGTCCACCAGAGGCAGCCCGGACGGATTGAACAATCGGGTCTCGCCGCCCAGCGCCCGCAAGATGCGTGCGGCTTCTTCGGCTGCGAGGCGGCTGAACGAGCGTTCGCGCAGCGAACCATAGAGCAGCAGGAAGCGCGGCGCGTGCGTGGCCCGTGCCGGCGCGAACAGATGTTCGGTGTCCGGTTGCTGGAACAGCGCCGTGTCGATGTTCGGCAGGTCGAGACGAGATTCAGACACGGCGGCCGTCCTGATCGACCACCGGCTCGCCGTCTTCCTTGTTGAACGCGCCGCGCTGCGGCTGCGGCAGCAGGTCCAGCACGGCTTCCGAAGGCCGGCACAGGCGCGTGCCTAGCGGCGTGACCACGATAGGCCGGTTGATGAGGATGGGATGCTGGAGCATGAAGCCGATCAGGTCGTCGTCGCTCCACTTCGGGTTGCCCAGGTCGAGGTCGGCATAGGGCGTGCCTTTCTCGCGCAGCACGTCTCGCACCGGCACGCCCATCGCCGCGATCAGCGCCTGGAGCGTGTCGCGGTCGGGCGGCGTTTTCAGGTACTCGATGATGGTCGGTTCCTCGCCGCTGTTGCGGATCAGGCCCAGCACGTTGCGCGAGGTGCCGCAGGCTGGGTTGTGGTAGATCGTGATGGTGCTCATGGATGCCTCTTGGAGGTTACGAAGTGGTCGCGCGGCGTTCGTACCAGCCGCGTGAGCGATTGACCACGCGCACCACCAGCAGCATGACCGGCACCTCGATGAGCACGCCGACCACTGTTGCGAGTGCTGCGCCGGAATGGAAGCCGAACAGGCTGATGGCGGCGGCCACGGCCAGCTCGAAGAAGTTGCTGGCACCAATCAACGCGGATGGCCCAGCGACGCAGTGCTTTTCGCCCACCTGGCGGTTGAGCCAGTACGCCAGACCGGAATTGAAGAACACCTGGATCAGGATCGGCACCGCCAGCATGGCGATCACCAGCGGCTGCCGGATGATGGCCTCGCCCTGGAAGGCGAACAGCAGCACCAGCGTCAGCAACAGCGCGGCGATGGACAATGGGCCGATGCGTTCCAGTGCCCTGTCGAACACGGCCTGCCCCTTGCGCAGCAGCGCCCGGCGCCAGAGCTGGGCCAGGATGACCGGAATGACGATGTACAAACCCACCGACACCAGCAAGGTGTCCCACGGCACCGTGATCGACGACAGGCCCAGCAGCAGGCCGACGATGGGTGCGAAGGCGAACACCATGATGGTGTCGTTCAAGGCCACTTGCGACAGCGTAAATACCGGATCACCGCCAGTCAGCCGACTCCAAACGAAAACCATTGCGGTACACGGTGCAGCAGCCAGCAGGATCAGGCCGGCGATATAGCTGTCGAGCTGATCGGCGGGCAGCCAGTCGGCAAAGACGTGGCGGATGAAGATCCACGCCAGCAACGCCATTGAGAACGGCTTGACGGCCCAATTGATGAACAGCGTGACCCCCATGCCCCGCCAATGCTGGCGCACCTGGCCAAGCGCGGCGAAGTCCACCTTCAGCAGCATGGGGATGATCATTACCCAGATCAGCAGGCCGACCGGCAGGTTGACCTTGGCAATCTCCATGCGGCCGATGGCCTGGAATGCGGCGGGCGCGAACTGGCCCAGAGCGATCCCCGCGATGATGCACACCGCCACCCATAGCGTCAGGTAACGCTCAAAGCCGCTCATGGCGGAGTTTGCTGGCGCGGGGCCGGCAGTATCGGTTGCGCTCATCGGGCGGGCCTCACTGGCGGCCGATGTCGCGCAGTTCACGCTGCAACGACATGGCATCGAGACTCTTGATCGGAAGCGACAGGAACAACTCGATACGTCGGCGCAGCGTCATGGCGGTATCGAAGAACGCCTTGCTTTGTCGTTCCAGGGTGCCTTCCACGGCTGCCGGGTCAGGCACGCCCCAATGCGCCGACACCGGCTTGCCCGGCCACAGCGGACACGCCTCGCCGGCTGCGTTGTCGCAGACGGTGAAGATGAAATCGAACACCGGCGCATCGGGCTTCACGAACTCGTCCCAGCTCTTGCTGCGGTAGCCCGTTGTCGGAAGGTGCAGCCGCTCCAGCGTGGCGAGTGCCAGCGGGTGAACCTCGCCTTTCGGATGGCTGCCTGCCGACCAGGCGTGAAACCGCCCCTGGCCTATGTCGTTGAGGATGCCTTCGGCGAGGATGGAGCGGGCCGAATTGCCCGTACAGATGAACAAGGCGTTGTAAGTGGTATCGGTCATGGTCAGCAGCAGGTCTTGGATGGAGAAACCTCGCATACGCCACCTTGGCAGCAATGCTCGGTCAGGTAACCGATCAGACCGTCCATGCGGCCGTACTCGGCGCGATAAATCAGGTTGCGGCCCTGCTGCTCGATGCTGACGAGGCCAGCATGGGCCAGTTCCTTCAAGTGGAAGGACAAGGTGTTGCGGGCCACGTCGAGCTGGTCAGCTAGCGTGCTCGGCGTCAGTCCGCCCGGGCCAGCAACGACCAAGGCGCGGAACACGCGCAGGCGCTGGGTGTGAGCCAGGGCGTTTAAGGCGGAAATGGCTTGATCCTCTTTCATGATTCGATAATACAACATTTATAGAATTAATGTGCAAACCACAGTTGGATTTGCGGGTTGCGCTATGTGTTGGACTGCAAAAGCGGGCACCCCCCAGTTCGCATTCCTGACTGACCGCGCAGCCGCGCGCAGCCAAGGTATCGGCATCGCAACAGAAGAGCCGATGCCATGCCTGCAATCCATGTATCCCGGTGTCTGGTCGGTACCAGCCTCCTGGCCGCAGCCTTGGCCAGCGGCTGCGCGACCACGCCACCGCCGCTGGCCGCCAGCACCGTCGAGGACGTCCCACCCGCGCCCGAGGCTGCACCGCCCGAGTTCATTCCCGTCGTGCGCTATGGCCGCTACACCCTGGTGGAGCTGGCGCCGATGGCGGCGCAGCGCGATCTGCTGGTGCAGACCATCGACGTGTCCATGCCCGAGGAGGTCCGCGCCACGGTCGGCGACGGGC
>NZ_DATCUY010000427.1:0-2892 GCF_036567245.1 Achromobacter sp.
GCCATCGGTATTGCAGCCGTGCCAGGCGCCGTCGCGCCAGGACAGGGTGTTGACCGCGCCGGCCAGGCGGGCGCGGCTGGACAGGCGGCCGGCGGCCAGGGCGTAGGCGTCCAGCTTGAAGGGCACCGTCACGTTCAGGCCCAGTCCGCCCTCGGCCACGAAGGCGGCGACCGCTACGGCAAAGCCGTCCACCGGCGCCAGCAGGCGGTCGTAGCGCAGCGGCTTGCCGGTCTGTTCGGCAAACATGGCATGGATCTGGGGCGAGCGGCTGTGCGCAATGGGGTTGCCGATGACGGCGTATCGGGCGAGAGGGGGCGCCTCGGTCATGGGGCTTGTGTTTCCAGGGTGTCGTTGACGAAATGCCAGGTGCGGGTGATGACCAGCACGTCCGTGTCGCGTGCGATATCGGGCGGGAACGGGGGGAAGGGCGCGGCCAGTTGCACGATGCGGCGGGCCGCCTGGTTCAGGACGGCGTGCGGCGAGGGCTGGTCGATCTCGACATTGGCGATGCTGCCGTCCGCGCGCACGGACACCGTGATGCGCAGGGAGCCGTAGATGCGTCCGCGCGCCTCGTCCGGGTAGTGCTGGGTGCCAACTGTTTCGATGCGGGTGCGCCAGGCGTCCAGGTAGGCGGCATAGCGCGAGGCCTCGGCCGAGGGCGCCACGAACTGCTTGCGCGGCTCGGCGCTGTACTGTTGGACCCGCGCCGCCAGCGCGGCCACCTGGGCGCTCTGGATGAGGCTGGCCTGGTCCTCGGCGTCACGGCCGAGGTCGGCGCCGTCCGGCCAGGGGTTGACGGCCTGGCGCTCGGCGCCGGCGCGGTCGGCGGAGCGCAACTGGGTCATCAGGCGGGTCTGTTCGGCTTCCAGCTGGACCTGGCGGCGGCGCATGGCCTCCAGCACGATGGTCTCGGCCGATTCGCCGGTGCGGGGCAGCGGGGTGGTGGACATGCCGCGCTCGGCGTTGCCGCCGCCGCTCATCTGGTTCTGGGCCTGGGCGCGTGGGGTCTCCGGAGGCGTCTCGCTGCGGGCATTGAGCAGCACGACTTCCAGGCCGGTGGCCGGCGGACGCGAGAGCGCGGGCGCGCCAAAGCGCCACGCCAGGGCGCCGGCGTGCACCAACAGCGATATTGCGATGCCGATGCGCAGGTAATGCTGGGCGGGAGCGCCCAGCCACCGCAGGTAACGGCTCAGCGGGGAAGGGGAATCAGCGAGGCGTTGCACCAGCGCATTGTAGAGCGAGTCCATGTCCGCCGGGCGTCAGGGGCGGTTCACACTGACAGCCTACGCCGCGAGAGCGGGAGCCCCGGGCCGGCTCCGGGCGGCGCTTCAGGCGGCGGTGCGGGGAAAGACCCAGACCTTGCTGGCGGGCAGCGCCAGCCGGCAGGGGCCGGGTTCGCGGCCTTCGGGGCCATAGGCGCGCAGGGCCAGGGTGTGGGCCGGGTCGGCGTCGGGGGTACGGAACAGGTACTCCCAGCGATCGCCCAGATACATGCTGGTCAGCAGCGGCATGTCCAGGTGGTTGCCGTCGGGGTCGTCCGCCAGGCGCACCTGCTCCACCCGGATGACGGCGGTGGCGTCCTGGCCCTGGGCCATGCCCGGGCTGGCCTTGCCCCACAGCGACCAGCCGCGGCCCTCGATGCGGGCCTGGCCGTCGCGCACTTCCGTCACCTTGCCGTCCAGCCGGTTGTTGCTGCCCATGAATTCGGCGGTGAACAGCGTGGACGGGGTGCCGTACATCTCTTGCGGCGTGCCCTGCTGTTCGATCTTGCCATTGTTCAGCAGCAGGATGCGGTCCGAAATCGCCATGGCTTCGCTCTGGTCATGCGTCACCATCAACGCCGACAGGCCCAGGCGGATGATCAGCTCGCGCAGGAAGGCGCGGGCTTCTTCGCGCAGCTTGGCGTCCAGGTTGGACAGCGGCTCGTCCAGCAGGATGACGGGCGGGCTGTACACCAGCGCCCGGCCGATGGCCACGCGCTGCTGCTGGCCGCCGGACAGCGCATGCGGATGGCGGTGGCCGAGCTTGCCCAGGCCCAACTGGTCCAGCACCGCCTGGACCCGTTCGCGCACTTCAGCGCCGGGCACCTTGCGCAGCTTGAGCGGGTAGGCCACGTTTTCGAACACGGTCTTGTGCGGCCACAGCGCATAGGACTGGAACACCAGGCCCAGGTTGCGTTCCTCGGCCGGGACCTCCTTCCTGGCCGCGCCGTCGTAGACGACGCGGTCGCCGATGGTGATGCGGCCGCGCTTGGGGCCTTCCAGGCCGGCCACGGCGCGCAGCAGGGTGGTCTTGCCGCTGCCCGAGGGACCCAGCAATGACACCACTTCGCCCTGGCGCAGCTGCATCGAGACACCCTTGAGCACCGGGTTGTCGCCGTAGTCCAGGTGCAGGTCTTCTACAGAAAGCTCAATCATGAAGTTTGACTCCGAATCGCAGGGCGATGCCCAGGCCGATCACGACCAGAACGATATTGATGAAGGAAAGCGCGGCCACGATATCGATGGCGCCCGAGGCCCACAGCGACACCAGCATGGACCCGATGGTCTCGGTGCCGGGCGACAGCAGGTAGACGCCGGTGGAGTATTCGCGCTCGAAGATCAGGAACATCAGCAGCCAGGAGCCAATAAGGCCGTACTTGGCCAGCGGCACGGTGACGTGGCGGGTGATCTGGCCGCGGCGCGCGCCCGCGCTGCGGGCCGCTTCCTCCAGCTCGGGCCCGACCTGCAGCAGGGTCGAGGAAATGAGCCGCAGGCCATAGGCCATCCACACCACCGTATAGGCCAGCCACACGCTGAAGATGGTGCTGCGCATGGCGCGCAGCCATTCGATGAAGTTCTCGCGCAGCCATTCGGCGAAGGGCAGGGCCGACAGCCAGCCGTTTTCGTCCAC
>NZ_DATCUY010000428.1:0-10505 GCF_036567245.1 Achromobacter sp.
TGACGCCGCTGCTGGTGGCGGTGCTGCTGCACCGCCAGGGCGGCGGGCACGGGCTGGCCGACGCCGGCCGCATCCTGTTGCAGCTGCTGCTGCCGTTCGCGGTGGGCAGCCTGCTGCGCCCCTGGATCGGCGCCTGGGCCCAGCGCAACAACCGCACGCTGTCCAAAGTGGACCGCAGCTCCATCCTGCTGGCCGTCTACACCGCGTTCAGCGAGGCGGTGGCGCAGGGCATCTGGCACGCGTTCCCGGCGATAGACCTGGCTTCCATGGTGCTGGTGAACGCCTTGCTGCTGGGCACGGTGCTGCTGCTTACGACCTGGGGCAGCCGCAAGCTGGGGCTGTCGAAGGAAAACGAGATCACGCTGGTCTTCTGCGGCTCGAAGAAGTCGCTGGCATCGGGGATTCCACTGGCCACGGTGCTGTTCGGCACTTCGCAGATGGGGGTGGTGGTGCTGCCGCTGATGATCTTCCACCAGATGCAGCTGATGGTCTGCGCGGTGCTGGCGCGCCGCTACGCGGAACGGCAGGCCCCGGCCGAAGCGGTGGCGGCGCAAGCTTGAGCGCGAGAAAGTCCGGCCGAGGCGTGCTGCTTCAAAAGCTACTCCGTGATGGGTTCCACACTCTGCCGGACCGAGCGCCAGGCCGCTATTCCGCCCAGCAGATACCTGGAACGGATATGCCTTGCATGAGGGTCTCCGCAAAGATGCAGTGATTCAGCCGGGATCGTCCCTTATGCCATCGGCATGACTGGTGGCCAGCGGTGCGTTTCGCCTTGGCACGACTGGCACCAGGCATAAAGAGCGTCGTACATGACCATGCCATGGCCAAGCATGACGTGGTCGTTGGCGTACAAGTGCGACAGGCCCAGCGACAGTGCGTACAGTCCGCCTGACTGCGGGGTCAGGTCCAGGCGCGAGGTGTCGGCGCCGCGAACGATGGTGGCCATTTGCTGCAGCGCCGGGTTGTCCGCCAGCCCATACTTATCGAGGAAAGCGTCAAAGCTGCACAGCTCTCCAACGTGCGAAAGTTCCACGCCAGGAATGTCGTAGGGAATGGCGGCGGTTTCCTTGGCGAGGCGTAGAACATCCCCCGCGGGCACGTAGAGAAATTCTGGCGTTTCGTCGATGAATCGGGCGATTAGCCATGGGCAGGCGATGCGGTCGATCTTGGGCCGTTCACGAGTGATCCATTGCATGATGAACTCCTGGAAAAGCACTTAGTGCAGCAGCGGATAAACCGCCAGGCCGATCATCGCCGCGCCAGCAACAATCATCGGCTCAGACAGTTTTTTGAAGCACAGCAGCAACAGCACTGCAGCCACTGCCAACAGCAATGTCGGCACATCGACGATCGTGCGCCGGGCGATAACGATGACTGCGCCTACGATGGCGCCGATCGCAGCGGCCGTCACGCCATCGACGAAGGCGAGAATGCCGGGCAGTTTTCCGTACTTCTTGAAGTAGGGCGCCGGGATGATGGTGAACAGATAACAAGGCAGAAAGGTAGCCAAGGCCGCCACACAGGCTCCGGGCAAGCCCGCGACCAGGTAGCCGATGAAGCCGACCGTGATGACAACGGGTCCCGGCGTGATCATGGCTACCGCCACTGCATGGACGAACTGCTTGTCATTGAGCCAGTGGAAGTCGGTAACCACGCTGCCGTAGAGAAACGGCACGATGGCCAGCCCGGAGCCGAACACGAAAGCTCCCGCCTTGGCGAAGAACAACCCGATCTGCCAGAGCAACGGCCAGTCCAGCGTGCTCAGCGTAGCCCCCGCTGGCACGGATACCGCGGCCACCGCCGACAGATGACCGGACTTTACCCACCTGGGCGGCGCGCGCCAAAACCAGACCAGCAGACCGGCCGCCAGAAACAGCCAGGCTGTTTCGGATTCGGTGATGACAGTGACGACGGCCAGCGCCAGGTAGATGGCCCACAACAGCTTGTCCTTGCCCACGCTCCTGGTAGTGAGCTTGTAGCCGCTGATGGCAATGATGCCGATCACCGCAGCGCTCACGCCGTAGAACACGGCTTGCATCCAGGCCAGGCCGCCAAAACGCAGATATGCCCACCCCAGGGCAACGACCATGAAGAACGACGGCAGGACGAAGGCGATCCCCACCAGCGTGGCGCCCAGAATGCGGTAATGCACGTAGCCGAGGTAAATGGCGAGCTGCGCGGCCAGAGGACCTGGCGCGAGCTGGGCGAGCGCCAAACCTTCCTTGTAGTCGCCGTCGGTGATCCAGCCTCTGCCCTCCACCAGATCGCGGCGCATGTAACCGGCCAAGGCAACCGGCCCGCCAAAGCCCAGGGTCCCCAGTCGGATGAAATACCGGATCAGTTGCCAGAGGGTATAGGCGGGTTGGGCGGCAAGCGTTGCCGCACTGGCGCGGGCAGATTCTTGGGACGGATTCATGGTTGCGCTCTTGAACCGAGGCCAGTCAGGTCTTACGCCCACCGGAGAAATGGGCGTACAGGGAATCCAGTACGGTGCCGGCTTCGAGCAGCAAGGCATCGTCGTCGGGCAGGCGTTTGCGAGCGCCGGCCAGGATGGCTTCAAAGCCTGCGGCTTCCGGCACCGCGGCACCGCCCACGTCGAGCGCATGTACCAGCGTTCCCAACAGCGCGAGGCCGCGATTCTCCTCCAGGCCGAAACTGGCAAGCAGGACCTCGAACGACACCCGATCGCCGACGTGCGTGAAAGTGGCGCCGTCGAAATCGAATCCCAGGGCGTCGGCCGGGCAGTCGGCCGGGGTATCCAGCCATAGAAAGCGCGCGGACGGGTCAATGAAGCGCTGGATCAGCCACGCACAGGCAACGCGATCAACCCAGATATGGCGTCGGGTCGCCCAGACGCGTCCCCGATGGTTCATGGGATCGCGGCGGGCTATGCCGCCCACCGATGCGTGGGGTTCGCCGGGCGACAGCAGGGATTCGATGGCATTGGCGAAATCGCGTTGCTGCGCTTGCGCGCGGAGCGACGTTTCAGCCGGGAAGAAATCTATGCGGCGCAACGCCTGGTAGCTACGTTCGTAGCGGCGCAACAGGCGGTTGAGCTCCGTCGCCTTCAACTCAGCGAGCGTCTGGCGCGCCTGGGCCAGTTCCGCCAGCCAGGCGTCATAGTCGGCCGAACGGTCGAACAGGGCCCGGAACGAGGCGGACTCGTCGTTGTCCTGGGCCTGCACCCGCAGCAGCCAAGCCTGACCGCCTTCTTCGCTCGTTTCGGCGGCCAGATCGGCCAGTTGGAGCGCTTGCTCGGCGTGCGCCGGTAGCAGATAGGCTCCGTCGCGCAAGGCTGCGCACCCCAACGTCTTGAGCTTGCGCCAGATGCGCATGCGCGCCGTGGCGCCGTCGGTGGGCAGGCTGACGATAAGCAGCAGCCAAGAAGAGGCAAGTGGCGTGTCCATGGGGAGCAGAATATGAAAGCATCGCTATCTCTGCAATCATGTAGATATCGCTACAGACTGATATCCCTTTCCCCGACCGACGACATGGTTTCCTTAATCATATCCCCCCCGGGGGGATATGATGACTCCATGAACAAACCCGATCCTCATCATCATCACGATGCCGTCGCCAAGCGCCTCAAGCGAGCTGAAGGCCATTTGCGCAGCATCCTGACAATGATGGAAGAACATCGTCCCTGCCTTGAATTGGCCCAGCAGCTGCATGCGGTCGAGCGCGCCATTTCCCAGGCCAAGAAGATCCTCATTCAAGACCATATCGACCATTGCCTGCAGGATGCGGTGGGCGAGCTGGACCAGGACAGACAACGCGTGATAGACGAATTCAAAGAAATCACCAAGTACCTTTAAGAACGCCATCCATGCTGTCGTTTTCCGATCTGATTGCCCAGGGTGCTTCGCATGCCTGGCTGTTTATTCCCAGCGCGATCCTGCTGGGCGCTCTACACGGGCTGGAGCCCGGCCACTCCAAGACGATGATGGCGGCGTTCATCGTCGCGATCAGGGGGAGTGTGTGGCAGGCTGTACTGCTTGGAATCACCGCGACCATTTCGCACACCTTGATTGTGTGGGGTATCGGGTTGGGCGGCATGTATCTCTGGCGCGGAGTCGCTGCGGAGGAACTGGAACCATATTTCCAGCTGGCGTCCGGAGTGATCATCGTGCTGATCGCTGCATGGATGTTCTGGCGGACCTGGCGCGATCAGCATGGCGCAGGCCACGACCATCACCACCACGTGCATCATCACCACGTGCATCATCACCACGACCATCATCACCACGACCATCATCACCACGACCATCGCAATGGCCACGGGCATGCCCACCGCCATGACGTCGCGTTCACGGAGCCAGAGCAACACCAGCATGACCAACGGCATGAAGAGCAGCGAGGACTGGACGTCGCGGGCGTAGGGCATCAGGACCCCCACCAGCTTGCGCACGCCAATGACATCCGGCGGCGCTTCACCAACCGGAACGTAACCAACTGGCAAATTGCCCTGTTTGGCCTGACCGGCGGGCTTATTCCTTGCCCTGCGGCAATTACGGTGCTGCTGCTGTGTCTGCAATTGAAAGAATTCACGCTCGGAGCGGCGCTGGTGCTGTGTTTCTCGATCGGACTGGCCATTACGCTGGTGACGGTCGGCGCCGTGGCGGCGCTAAGCGTACGCCAAGTCAACAAGCGGGCTCCGTGGTTTAGCGCGGTCGCTCAGCGGGCTCCGTATCTCTCCAGCCTGCTGATCATCGCCGTGGGCGTCTATGTGGGGATGAATGGATGGCTGGGCATCCGGGGCTAGTCGTCGGTCGCGTCTTCCAGCGGTCGGATCTTGCCGGCCGGCTGCCAATAGACCGCGCCGTCGCGTTCCTCGACCGCCAGCACGGTCAAGCGGCCATTTTTACAGGGCCCGCCCACGCACAGGCCGGTGTCCGGCTGGTAGGTGGCGCCGTGGCGCGCGCACATGATCAGGTCGCCGGCGCGGGTGAAGAAACTGCCTTCCCAATCCAGTTCCACGCCCACGTGGGCGCAGCGGTTCAGATAACCGTGCACGCGGTCCTGGTAGCGTACGAAGAAGGCGGTGGTCCGGCCCGCCGCATCGGACACGGGGATTTTCACGCCCAGGCCGCCGTTGGCGAGATCGGAGGAGGCACAGACGCGGACGGCGGGGGCGGGGTTCGGATCCTGCATGGGTAGCCTGGAATGCAAAAGGGTGCGATGTTCGGACAGGGGGCCGGGCTTGTCAATCCGGCGCGCCGGCCTGGGCGCTTTCCTGCTGGCGCGCCCACATGCCAGCGTAGACGCCGCCGTGCGCCAGCAGTTGCGGATGGCGGCCGCGTTCGATGATGCGACCCTCGCCCAGCACGATGATCTCGTCGGCGTCCGCCACGGTGGACAGGCGGTGGGCGATGATGAGGGTGCTGCGGCCCTGGCTGACTTCGCGCAGATTGGCCTGGATTTCACGTTCGGTGTGGGTGTCCAGCGCGCTGGTGGCCTCGTCGAACAGGAAGATGGCCGGATTCTTGAGGATGGTGCGGGCGATCGCCACGCGCTGCTTTTCGCCGCCGGACAGCTTCAGTCCGCGTTCGCCCACCATGGTCTGGTAGCCGTCCGGCATGGCCATGATCAAGTCGTGGATATGGGCCAGGCGCGCCGCCGCCTGGATCTCGCCCTCGGTGGAGCCGGGGCGGCCGTAGCCGATGTTGTAGAGGATGGTGTCGTTGAACAGCACGGTGTCCTGCGGCACGACGCCGATCGCGGCCCGCAGGCTGGCCTGCGTCACCTCGCGCACGTCCTGGCCGTCGATGAGGATGGCGCCGCCGTCGGCGTCGTAGAAGCGGAACAGCAGGCGCGCGATGGTCGATTTTCCGGCGCCTGAGGTGCCGACCACGGCCACGGTCCTGCCGGCCGGGATGGTGAAGCTGACACCCTTCAAAATGGGCCGGCGCGTGTCGTAGCCGAAATGCACGTCGCGGAATTCCACCTCGCCGCCCGCCACGCGCAAGGGCTGGGCATCGGGCCGGTCGGCCACTTCGCGGTCCTGTCCCAGCAGTTCGAACATGCGCTCCATGTCGATGATGGCCTGCTTGATCTCGCGGTAAACGAAGCCGAAGAAGCTCAGCGGCTGGTACAGCTGCAGCAGGTAGGTGTTGACCAGGACGAAATCGCCCAGCGTGTAGCGGCCGTCGGCGATGCCGGTGGCGGCCATCCACATGACCAGGGTCAGGCCCACCGAGATGATGGCGGCCTGGCCGACGTTGAGGACGGACAGGCTGACCTGGCTGCGCACGGCGGCGCGCTCGTAGCGGGTCAGCGAGGCGTCGTAGCGGCGGGCTTCGTGCTCTTCGTTGCCGAAGTACTTGACCGTCTCGTAGTTCAGCAGGCTTTCGATGGCCTTGGTGTTGGCTTCGGAGTCGGTTTCGTTCATCTGGCGCCGGAACTTGGCGCGCCATTCCGTGACCAGCAGCGTGTACGCCATGTACAGCGTGACGGTGGCGCCGGTGGCCAGCGCCAGCCAGATGTCGAACATCTTCCACAGCACGATACAGACCAGCCCGATTTCGAAGAAGGTCGGCAGGATGCTGAAGAGCAGGAACGACAGCAGGGTCTGGATGCCCTTGGTGCCGCGTTCGATGGCGCGGTTCAGGCCGCCGGTCTGGCGCGTCAGGTGAAAGCGCAGCGACAACGCGTGCAGGTGGCGAAAGACCTGCAGGCCGACGGCGCGGATGGCGTGCTGCCCGACCCGGGCGAAGATGGCGTCGCGCAGCTCCGAGAACAGCAGCGACAGCACCCGGGCGGTGCCGTAGGCCAGGATCAGGCCTAGCGGCACCGTGACGGCGCCCGGCGCGCCCTTGCCCAATTCGTCGATGGCCTGCTTGTACAGCAGGGGGACATAGACCGTGGCCGCCTTGGCCGCGAACAGGCATAGCAGGGCCGCGACCACGCGCGTTTTCAGGCCGGTTTCGCCAGGCGGCCAGAGATAGGGAAAGAGGGTGCGCAGGGTGGAGAAACCGCCGCGGCGCTCGGGCCGCGTGTCAGGAGCGTTCATGGTCAGGGCCGGGAGGGTTATGCATGGGCCGGCGGGCCGTCGGAAGCGCATTATCGGCTACGGGCGGTATTTCTGCCGCGGGGCCGCGCCAGGGGCGGAAATAGCTGCTTTGGCGGGGGGCATTCAAGGAATTGGCGGCTGTGGGGGTATTATCGGCCTCACGGCCCCTGGGATGTGTAGACCTCTCCCGGGGGTTTTCAATCCGGCATGGTGACTCGGGCGCAGCCTGGCGGGCCCGTTCTTTACTGTCTCAACCAAGGATGAAGCCTGGCTGCCCCTTGGTTGCGCGACCCGGCGCATATTCGCCGCGCGGACGTCGCGTCGCAAGCTACGGAGGGTCTTATGGCGAAAGTACCCGCAGTGAAATTGAACGACGGCAGCAAGATTCCCCAGCTGGGCCTGGGCGTCTGGCAGGTGCCGAACGATCAGGCGGCCGCAAGCGTGAAAGAGGCGCTGGCGGCCGGCTACCGCTCGGTGGACACCGCGGCCATCTATGGCAACGAGGCCGGCGTGGGCGAGGGCCTGCGCGCGGCCGGCGTGGCGCGCAAGGATCTGTACGTCACGACCAAGCTCTGGAACGACAGGCACGGCTACGACGAGGCCCACAAAGCCATGGACGAGAGCCTGGAAAAGCTGGGCCTGGCCTACGTGGACCTGTACCTGATCCATTGGCCCGTGGCCGGCAGCACGAAGTTCGTTGATGCCTGGAAGGCCATGGTCGAAATGAAGGAAGACGGCCGCGCGCGTTCGATCGGCGTGTCCAATTTCACCCAGGCCAACCTGGAACGGCTGATCGACGTCTCCGGCGTGACGCCCGCGGTGAACCAGGTCGAGCTGCACCCTGGCTTCACCCAGCGCGCGCTGCGGGACTTCCACGCCAGGCATGGCATCGCGACGGAGTCATGGAGCCCCCTGGCCCAGGGCGGCGTGGCCAAGGACAAGGTCATCCTGGAACTGGCGAAGAAACACGGCAAATCGCCCGCCCAGGTGACGCTGCGCTGGCACCTGCAGAACGATCTGATCGTGATTCCGAAGTCGGTGACGCCGGCCCGCATTCGCGAGAACATCGACGTCTTCGACTTCGAGCTGTCGGCGGCGGATATGGCCGCCATCGACGGCATCAAGGAAGGCGGGCGCCTGGGGCCGGACCCGGAAGTGTTTGGCAAGTAGCCGTGTTGCGCGCGCGCTAGGGCTTCAGCGGAAACACCCAATAGCGCGCGATCACCGCCAGCAGGATGGCCAGGGCGGTCCAGGACGCCCAGTGCCAGCCCCCCGTGCCCAGCAGCGCGGCCAGCAAGCCGAACACGCTGAGCACGCCCAGCAGGATCGGGGTGCCCCAGACAAACATGAAACCACGGGCAGTCTTGCTCATGCGGGAGTCCTTTTCGGGATGGCGGCGGCCTGGTGCTTGCGTACGAGTTCGGCGATGCGCGCCTCGGTGGCGCGGCGGCGAGCCAGCCAGAGATAGAGGCCGCTGACCAGGACCACGATCGTGATGACGTCCAGCAGCGCCCAGATGATTTTCAAGGGCAGGCCGCCATAGTCGCCGAAGTGCAGCGGGCGCGAGACTTCCAGCGCGGTCAGGTACCAGGGCATCTTGGCCACGGTGGTCAGTTCGCCGGTCTTGCCGTCCACCAGCACGGGCGTGTTCAGTTTGGAAGTGAGCGGCGTGTCGCCGCGCATCCAGGTGATGTAGTGGTGGGGACTGCCGAAGGCGTTGCCGGGAAAGGCGATGAAGGACACTTCGTTGCCGGGCAGGGCCTTGCGGGCCGTATCGGCGGCGGCGTGGGCCGAGGCCAGTTCGGTGGGTACGGTCTGGCCCTTGTAGGGTTCCAGGATGCGCACCAGTTCGGTCGATTGCCACAGGCGGAACAGCGGCGTGGATAGTTCATTGATCACGCCCGTGATGCCCACCACGAAGGCCCAGACCAGCGTCACGATGCCCAGCAGATTGTGCAGGTCCAGCCACTTCAGGCGGGTCGAGCGGGTGGCGCGCACGGTGCCGAATTCCAGCTTCTTCATGAAGGGGCCGTAGAGCACCACGCCGGACACGATGGCCACGCAGAACAGCAGCCCCATGAAGCCCAGGAACAGCTCGCCGGGCAGCCCCGCGAACAGGTCCACGTGCAGGGCCAGCATGATGCCCATGAAGGAAAACTTGTCCTGCGTGTAGAGCGGGCCGTCCAGCAGCACGTCGCCGGTGCGCGCGTCCATGCGCACGGCGTGGCCGGACACCTGGCCATCGCCGGGCGTTTTTGCCATGCCCACATAGACTTGCGGCTCGTCGGGATCGAAGAACAGGTAGTCGACGACTTCGCCCGGATACATGGCGCGGGCGCCGTCGACCAACTGGTCCAGGTTGGCGCGAGGGGTCGAGGCCGGCACGTCGGACAGCGGCTTGCCATCGTCGAGCCAGTGTTCGATCTCGTGGTGGAACACCAGAGGCAAACCGGTAAGACAGATGATGAGCAGGAAGATCGTGCAGACCAGGCTGGTCCACTTATGGACCAGGTACCAGGTTTTGATGGTGGACGCGGCGGTCATGGGGGGCGGGCCCTTGCAGGCGCGGGTTGGAGAAAGCTGGATATTATCGCGAATAATATCGATTCTCGTAACCAAATTTTGACCATGGCCTGGCAAGGGGGAGCAGCCGGGTGGGCTTGAAAGCGGGTTAAAAAGAGGGATCAAGCATCAACCCAGTGGTAGCCCCGGATCATCATGGAGCAGCGTTTTCTCAAAGTCCCGCGCAACGAGCTAGGCCGCGATTTCGCGGTGGGCGACCTGCATGGGCATTTTTCCCGCCTGCAGCAAAGCCTGGACCAGCTGGGCTTCGATCCCACCCGGGACCGCCTGTTTTCCGTCGGCGACCTGGTAGACCGCGGCCCGGAAAGCGAGGCCGCGCTGGAGTGGCTGGCCCGGCCCTGGTTCCACGCGGTCCAGGGCAATCACGAGGATTACGCGATCCGCCACGTGCGCACCGGGCAGGTGGATGTGGACAACTGGCGCGGCTACGGCGGCGGCTGGTTCCTGGACCTGCCATCGGATCGGCAGCAGGTATTCGCCGAGGCCTTCGCGCAATTGCCCATCGCCATCGAGGTCGAAACCCTGGACGGCGCGGTGGGGCTGCTGCATGCCGATTGCCCGGTGCTGTTCTGGCCGCGGCTGGAATCCGCCTTGCAAGACCGCTATCGGCGCACCAGCGCCGCCTGTCAGTGGTCGCGCGACCGCCTGCGGCAGATGGACCGCACCGGCATCCGCGGCGTGCGGGCGGTGGTGGCGGGGCATACGCCGGTGCCGGCGCCGCTGCTATTGGGCAACGTCTATCACATCGACACCGAGGGCTGGAAGTCCGGCTATTTCACCTTCCTGGACCTGGAATCCCTGCGGGCCTGGCCGCGCGAGGTCGTGACCGAACTCGCGGAGCAGGAATAGCAGGCTTGAATTCCCGGCGGCTGGCGCCGGGAACGCTCACAGCGGCCGGGCGGCCACCGGTCCG
>NZ_DATCUY010000429.1:0-2349 GCF_036567245.1 Achromobacter sp.
CTGATCGCGGCGCTTGCCGCGCTGCTGAGCGCGCTGCTGGTGCGCACACGCAACCACGAGCTGTCGGTCCAAGCCGGTACGACACACTGAACCCGGATCTTGCGGCGCGCGGGCGGACAGGCACTGCCCTGCCTGCCCGCGCCGCCATTGCCGCTACTTACGCGGCATCCAGTTCTCTGCCAGCTTGACGAAGGCGCTGGCGCCGATCGGCAGCAGCGCGTCGTTGAAGTCGTAGCTGGTGTTGTGGACCAGGCAAGGACCTTCGCCATGGCCGGGCTCGCGGTGGTCGCCTTCGCCGTTGCCGATGAAGCAATAGCTGCCGGGCACCTCTTCCAGCATAAAGGAAAAATCCTCGGCCGCCATGATGGGCGCCTGTACCAGCACGCGCTCTTGGCCCACCACCTCGGTCAGCGCATTGCGCATGAAGGCGGTCTCGGCTTCGTGGTTGATGGTCGACGGATAGTGCCGCGTGAAGGCGAAGTCGCATTGCGCGCCGAACATGCCGGCCACGTGCTGCGCGACCTCGCCCATGCGGCGCTCGATCAGGTCCAGGGTTTCGCGGGTGTAGGCGCGCACCGTGCCGCGCAGTTCGCAGGTGTCGGGGATGACGTTGACCACTCCGCCCGCCTGCACCGTGGTCACCGAGATGACAGCCGTCTCCAGCGGCTTCTTGTTGCGGCTGATGATGGTCTGGAAGGCCTCGATCATCTGGGCCGCCGCGGGAATGGGATCGATGGCCAGGTGCGGCATGGCCGCGTGGCCGCCCTTGCCGCGTATGGTCACATGGAATTCGCTGTTGGAGGCCAGCACCGGTCCCGCGGACGAGGCGAAGCAGCCGACCGGAATGCCGGGCATGTTGTGCATGCCGAACACCGCTTCCATGGGGAATTTCTCGAACAGGCCGTCGCGCATCATTTCGCGCGCGCCGCCGCCGCGCTCTTCGGCGGGCTGGAAGATCAGGTACACGGTGCCGTCGAAGTTGCGATGGCGGGCCAGATGCTGGGCTGCACCGAGCAGCATGGCGGTGTGGCCGTCGTGGCCGCAGGCGTGCATGACGCCGGGGTGCTTGCTGGCGTGGCTGAACTGGTTGACTTCGTGCATGGGCAGCGCGTCCATGTCGGCGCGCAGCCCCAGGGTGCGCCCGGAGTCGCCGTTGCGGATCACGCCCACCAGGCCGGTCTTGCCGAAGCCCCGATGCACCGGGATGTCCCAGCTTTCCAGCAGCTGGGCCACCAGGTCGGACGTGCGGTTCTCTTCGAACGCCAGTTCCGGATGCGCATGGATGTCCCTGCGGATGTCGCGGATGGACGGGGAGTTTTCAACAATCTCTTCGATCAGGTTCATAAGCTGCTGCGGGCTCCGCAAGCGGAGCCCGGGATTAGAGGGCCTGTGCACACTGAAGCGAGCCTTGCACTGGCCCTCGGGTTGGAAAGAGGGAATTCAATCGGGCTTGATGCCCAGCTTGCGCAGCACGGGACCGGAAGCGTCCCGTTCCTCTGCTACGCGTTGGGCGAAAGCCGCCGCCGCCAGATGGTACGGCAGCGAGCCGTGGCTGGCGTACATCTGCTTGAGCGCCCCGTCCTGCTGCGCGCGGCCGATCTCCTGGTTGAGCCGCTGCACGATGGCGTCCGGCGTGCCGGTGCGCGCCGCCACGCCCAGCCAGACTGCGCCTTCGAATCCCGTGAAATGGCTGGCGGCCAGCGTCGGGGCCTTGCCGAAGGCGGCATCGGGCACGGTTTCGCTCATGGCCAGCACGCGCAGGCGTCCTTCCTTGACCATGGGTTCCACCAGGGCGGTGCCGGCAAAATAGATTTCGGTATCGCCCGCCAGCACGGAATTGAGCGCACCAGTTCCTGTCTTGAACGGCACGTGCATGATGTCGACGCCGGCCTGTTCGCGCAGCATCTCGAACAGCACGTGGGGCGGACTGCCGTTGCCCGAGGACGCATAGTTCAAGCGGCCCGGCTTCTGCCGCGCCAGCGCCAGCAATTGGTCCAGGGACTTGGCCGGCATCTTGTCATTGACGGTCAGCGCCATGGGGATGACCGCCAAGGGGCTGACGGGCTGCAAATCGCGCGCCGGATCGTAGGTCAGGGCCGGAAAAATATAGGGGTTCCACACCAGGTGCGCGTTCGTGACCAGGGCCAGCGTGTAGCCGTCCGCCGGCGCCGACTTGAGCTGCTGCATCGCCAGCATCCCGCCCGCGCCAGGCTTGTTCTCGACCACTACGGGCTGGCCCAGGGCGTGATGCAGGCGCTCGGCCAGGGGCCGGGCGAACAGGTCTGGCAGGCTGCCGGGGCCGCCGTTGACCAGGATGGTCACGGGCCGCGCCGGCCAGTCCTGGGCGTT
>NZ_DATCUY010000430.1:0-6777 GCF_036567245.1 Achromobacter sp.
AGGCGCGCGTCTCGCCGTGGGCTCCCGCGAAGTCCGCGCCGGGGCCGCCGGGCACGAACAGCATGTCCAGGGGCTCGTCGCCATCGTCGGCAAAGGTGCCGTCCACCTGCATGCGCAAGCCCTGTTCCCAAGTGGAGACCAGGGGCGTGGCGGCGATGGTACGCAGCCGGTAGAGCTTGCGGCCCGACTCTTCATTGGCCGAACTGAAAGCTTGCCAGGGGCCGGCCAGGTCCAGCGGCTGGAAACCGTCGTACAGGACGAACAACACGTGCAATGGCGCATCCGGCGCCGAATTTGGCGCGCGCGTCCTGGCGCGTCCGCCTATGCTGGAAGTCGTCGTTTCTAACGGAGCATCGTCATGCATGTGAATTTTCTCTTGTTCGAGGGGCTGACCCAGCTGGACATGACCGGACCGTACGAAGTGCTGGCGGGCGCGCCGGGCTTCACCGTGGATTTTGTCGCAAAAACGCGCGATCCGGTGCGCAGCGATCGCGGGCTGTGTTTCGTGCCCACGCAGACCATCGCATCCGCGCCGCCCTGCGATCTGCTGGTGGTGCCGGGCGGGCCGGGCACGGATGATGCCATTGTCGACGCCGACTGGGTAGCGTTCACAAGGGTGCAGGGGCTGGCGGCACGCTATGTGTTCGGCATCTGCACCGGTTCGTTGCTGCTGGGCGCGGCGGGGCTGCTGCGCGGCAAGCGCGCGTCCAGCCATTGGCGCGCGCGTGAATTGCTGTCGCGCTTCGGCGCCATCCCCAGTGACGAGCGCATGTGCGTGGACGGCAACCTGTTCACCGCCGGCGGCGTGACATCGGGCATCGACATGGGGCTGAAAGTGGTGGCGCTGCTGTGCGGCGAGGACGTGGCCAAGCTGATCCAGCTGCAGATCGAGTACGACCCCCAGCCGCCGTTCCCCGGAGGCACGCCCAAGACCTCTGAACCCGCCGTGGTGCAGCGTTATCTGGAAATGTCGCAGGCCCGCTTCGAGCGCCGCTCGCAGGCGGTGGACTGGGCCGCGGCGGCGATGGCCTGAGCCTGCCATCAAGACGGGACGCGCTGCCTGTTTACTTCGCCAGATGATCCAGCGGCAGCGGACTTTGCGGCTTGACGGTCTGGATGGCGAAATTGCTGCGTATGTCCTTCACGCCGGGCAGCTTGAGCAGCGTGTCCAGCAGGAAGCGCTCGTAGGCGCGCAGGTCCGGCACCACCACCTGCAGCAGGAAATCGGATTCGCCCGACACCAGATGCGCGGAGATGACTTCCGGCAGCGCGCTGACTTCCTTGCGGAACTGGGCGGCGTCCCGTTCGTGGTGCCGTTCCACCTTGATGCCGACGAAGATGGTCAGGCCCAGGCCGACCTCGTCCGGCGCCAGGCGGGCCTCGTACCCCTGGATGACGCCGGCCTCTTCCAACAGTCGCACTCGCCGCAAGCAGGGGGAGGGCGACAGGCCGATCTGCTCGGCGAGTTCGACATTGGTCAGCCTGCCATTCTGCTGTAGGGCCTCCAGGATGCGGCGGTCGTAGGCGTCCAGTTCGCGTTTTGGCATGGAATCAAGTCTGAGGTTTATTGATTGGTGAAATATGCCAATCATCATAAATCCACTGGCATGAATAGGATGCACATGCCAGCGCGGTTTTCCTAGAATGATCGCCTGTGATCGAGCAAACAGGTGGAATGATGGCGGATATGGCGATGTTTCTAGGGGCTTTGCTGATCGTCTACGTGGTGCCCGGGCCCGATATGATTCTGCTGCTGGAAACTGGCGTGCTGCGCGGCAGGGGGCAGGCGCTGGCGGTGGCCGTGGGGCTGGCCATTGCGCGGGCCGCGCACGTGACATTGGCCGCGCTGGGACTGGCGGCGCTGTTCAAGACCCACCCCTGGGCGTTCGATGCGGCGCGCACGGTGGGCGGCTGTTATCTGGTCTGGCTGGGAGTGAAGCTGCTGCGCGCGGGACCCGTTTCCTACGACGCCACCGGGCAGCCAGCGGCGGGCCGGACAGGGTTGGGGCCGGCGCTCCTGAGCGGGGTGCTGACCAATGTCCTCAACCCCAAGGCTTTGCTGTTCTGCTCGGTGCTGCTGCCCCAGTTCGTGTCCCCCGCCCAGGGGCCGATCGGCCCGCAATTCGTCGTGTTGGGCGTGATCCTGGTCAGCATGGGCCTCATCCTGGACGTGCTTTGCGCGCTGGCGGGCGGGGTGGTGGGGCGCTGGATGTCGGCCAGCCCCCGGGCGCAGAAGATCCAGAGCCGGGTATTCGGATTGACGCTGATCGGCTTCGGCCTGCGTCTGACCGTCGCCCAGCGTCCGGCCTGAAGCGCCGGCCCCGCGGCTTGCGCCGCGAGGCCGGCGGTCACGCTTACTTGGCGTAGGCGTACGAGGACTCGTCGGCTTCCTCGTCCTTCGGCTGCGGCGGGACTGCGCCGTCCTCCAGCAGCTCCGACTGCGTCAGGCCCTTGGTTAGCTCCAGCGCCTGGCGCTCGAACAGGCGCCGGTACAGGCCGCCCTTCAGGCGGATCAGCGCGTCGTGGCTGCCTTCCTCGATGATGCGGCCGCGGTCCATCACCAGCAGGCGGTCCAGCGCGCGCACCGTGGACAGGCGGTGCGCCACCACCAGTGTGGTGCGGCCCACCATCAGGCGGTCCATGGCCTGCTGGATCAGCACCTCGCTTTCGCTGTCCAGGCTGGACGTGGCTTCGTCCAGGATCAGGATGGGCGCATCGGCCAGGAAGGCCCGGGCCAGGGCCACGCGCTGGCGCTCGCCGCCCGACAGCTTGACGCCGCGTTCGCCGACCAGCGTCTCGTAGCCCTTGGGCAGCGTCATGATGAAGTCATGGGCGCTGGCCAGCCGCGCCGCCTGCTCGATCTCGGCCTGTGTGGCGCCGGGACGGGCATAGGCGATGTTCTCCGCCAGCGTGCGGTGGAACAGCACCGGCTCCTGCTGCACGATGGCGATCTGGCTGCGCAAGGAAGCCTGCCGCGCCTGGGCGATGTCCTGCCCGTCGATCGTGATGCGGCCGTCGTTGACGTCATACAGGCGCTGGATCAGCTTGATGAACGTGGTCTTGCCCGAGCCCGAATGGCCGACCAGGCCGACCCGTTCGCCCGGTGCGATGCGCACCGAGAACTGGTCGTACAGCGCCTTGTCGTGCGCGCCATAGCGGAACGTCACGTCCTCGAAGCGGATCTCGCCGGCCGTGACGCGCAGCTCGCCCGCGTCGGGCCTGTCGTCCACGCCTAGCGGCTGCTTTTCCAGCGCGACCAGTTCTTCCATGTCGTTGACCGAGCGCTGCAGGTTGCGGATGTGCATGCCCACGTCGCGCAGATAGCCCTGCAGCATGAAGAACATCGTCAAGGCGAAAGTGATGTCGCCCACGCTGGCCTGGCCACGCGACCACAACAGCAGCGACGCGCCTAGGATGCCCGCCTGCATGGCGACCAGCATGGCGCCCTGGACGCCGCCGTTGATCGTGCCGCGGATCCAGGTGCGGCGGGTGCGGCGGCGCCATTTGTCGACGACGCGGTCCAGCCTGACTTCTTCGCGTTCCTCGGCGCCGAAGGCCTTGACGACCGCATTGCAGCTGACGGCGTCGGCCAGGGCGCCGCCCATGCGGGTGTCCCAGGCGTTGCCCAGTCGCGCCGCCGGCGCCACATAGCCCAGCGACAGCGCCGCGGTCACGGCGATGTACAGCACCGAACCCAGGCCCACCACCAGGCCCATGATCGGCCAGTGCACGCCCAGCAGGGCGGTGGCGCCCACCAGCATCACGACCGACGGCAGCAGCGCGACCAGCAGCGTGTCGTTGAGGATGTCCACCGCCCACATGCCGCGCGTCACCTTGCGCACCGTGGAGCCGGCGAAACTGTTGGCGTGCCAGTCCGTGGAAAACCGCTGCACGCGGTAGAACGCGTTGGACACGATGCCGTTCATCATCTTCAAAGTGAAGGTGATGATGTTCTGGAACACGGCCTGGCGCAGCAGTGTGCCGCCGATGCCCAGCGCGAGCAGCAGCCAGAACGCGGTGAGGGCCGCGCTCCAGACGATCTCGTCGCCGGCCGCGCCCGAGGCCACTGCGTCGACCAGCCTGCCGGCGTACAGCGGCGTCAGCACGTCGGTCACCGCCGACAGCAGGGCGAGCACGATGATGCTGGAGGTGCGCCAGGGTTGCGCGCGCCAGTGGCGGAAGGTAAAGCCCAGGACATCCTTGAAGGTCTGTCCTCGTAGATCAATTTTATTTCTGGCCATTGCAATGGCCCGGCGGCACCAGGACGCCGGGTGTCCTTGTGTGGAAAGAGGAAGGAACGGCCTGCGCAGCAAGGCGCGGGCGATTGCGTTTAGGTTTTTGGGGCGGGCGCGGGGGACCAGTCGCTAGATAGGCATCCAGCGATGGGTCCGCGCGGGCGACGACTTAGTGGCGTCGCGGAGACACGCGCGGGATGGCGGTATGCGGATTCATCATCTTGCGCCTCCCAGTGGTGTGAGATGTGGGGAAAAGAAATGGGCAGAGGCCCGAATTGAAGATTCTATAGAAGTGGTGTAGGCGAATCAACGGGTAAGCATGCGCCGGTGTGGGTTTTTTTCAACTGGCGTGGTTTTTATGGCGTGGCTTTCAATCCGGCGTGAACAGATCCGGTGGCAGGCGAGCCACCGCGTCGTAGGTCAGCCGGATATGGGCCGCCAGCAGGTCACAGGCGCGGTCCGCGTCGCGGGCCAGCGTGGCATCCAGGATGCCCTTGTGTTCGTCGTCCAGGTTGCGGGCGATGGGCTTGCGCGTGACGGTCAGGCGGCGGTAGCGCTCGGCCTGCTGGTACAGGATGCCCAGAAAGTGATGCAGCCAGCGCGAGGGACAGGCGCGAATCAGTTCGCGGTGGAACTCGCGGTTGCGCTGCTCCCACTCTTCAAAGCGGGTGTCGGGGTCGGCGGCCAGGCGTTGCTCGGCCTTGCTCAGGCGGTGGAACGCGGCGAGCACGGCGCTTTCCCAGTCGTCGTCGCCCAGGGCGATGGACTGGCGCAAGGCCTGGCTTTCGAGCAGCACGCGGTTCTCGGTGATGTCGCGGAAATCTTCCAGCGAAATCGGCGTGACGTGGAAGCCGCGCTGCCCTTGCGCGATGACCAGCGCGTCCGACACCAGCAGCGCCAGCGCTTCGCGCAGCGTACCCGCGCCCACGCCGTAATCGTCCTTCAAGTGCTCGACCCGCAGGCGCGAGCCGGGCGGATGGACGCCCTGGATGATGTCGCGGCGCAGGTTGACGTAGGCCGCGCCGACCAGGGTGTTGGCCGAGGCGGAATGGGCGAGCGGGGGGAGGGTGGCGCCGTCTGACATGGAAGCTACTTTATCACTGCGTTCAAAAAATCTCGATAAAAATTATTGACGCCGAGATTTATGCTGCTTATCGTAGAAAAAAGCGTCGAGACTACGACCGGCATGAAGCTGGCGGCAGACGCAACCTGGAGACAAGCAGTGATACGGCTACACGACATCCGGTACGTCCGGCTGGGTACCCGCGACCTGGAATCCGCGGTTCGCTACGCGACTGCGGTGCTGGGGCTGGAAGTGGCGCGCAAGGAGCACGGCGCGGTCTATTTCAAGTCCGACTCCCGCGATCACACCCTGTGCTATTTCGAAGGCGATCCGCGCGATCACACCTCGGCGTTCGAAGTGGACACGACCGAGGAATTGGAGCATGCCGGCGCGGTGCTGGAGCGTAGCGGTTATCAGGTCACCGCGGGCAAGCGCGAGGACGCCGAGCAGCGCTACGTGCGCGATTTCCTCAGCTTCATCGACCCCTCCGGCAACCGCATCGAGCTGGTGCATGCGCCGCATCACAGCGGCCGCCGCTATTTCCCCAGCCGCGATGCCGGCGTGACAGGCTTTTCGCACATCGGCCTGCGCACGCTGGATGCGCGGCGCGACGAGGCCTTCTGGACCGGCCTGCTGTCGGCCCGCGTCAGTGACCGCATCGGCGAAGCGCCGTTGCTGCGCATCGACGAAGTGCACCACAAGATTGCGCTGTTTCCCTCCAGCTATCCGGGCGTGCAGCACATCAACCACCAGGTCGAGAGCATCGACGACATCATGCGCGCCTGGTATCAGCTGAAGGAATGGAACGTGCCGATCCGTTTCGGTCCCGGGCGGCATCCGACTTCGGGGGCGATGTTCCTGTACTTCGACGGACCCGACGGGATGATTTACGAATACTCCACCGGCGTGCGCCTGATCACCGCCGAAGACGAAAAGACCTACCGCCCGCGCAGCTTCCCCGCCGTGCCGTCCTCGTTCTGCATGTGGGGCGCCAAGCCCGATATCCCGGAGTTCAAGACGTGAGCGCCGTGCCGATGAAGGTTGAGGCCGGCCAGGAAGCCCTGGTGCGGGTGGCGGCGCGCGGCCTGGCCCGCGCCGGACTGGTCCACGCCTATGGCCATTGCAGCAGCCGGCTCGACGCCGACCACTTCCTGGTGTGCGCGGCGCGGCCCATGGGCCTGATCGAGCCGGGCGAGGCGGGCACGGTGGTGCCGGTGCACGGCGAGCTGCCCGAGGGCGTGCTGGGCGAAGTCCGCATCCATCAGCACATCTACCGCATGCGTCCCGAAGTGGGTGGGGTGGTGCGGTCCATGCCGCCCACGGTCATGACCTTGTCTTCGGCCCGTGTGACGCCGCAGCCGCGCCATGGCATGGGTTCGTATTTTTCACCGGCCGTGCCGCTCTGGGACGATCCGCAGCTGGTGCGCAGCGACGCCCAGGCACGCGGCGTGGCGCAGGCCCTGGGCGCGGCGCGCGCCG
>NZ_DATCUY010000431.1:0-8331 GCF_036567245.1 Achromobacter sp.
GGGCACATGCTCAGCCAGACCCGCGCCGCGCCAGCGTCCGCGCCGCCACAGCGCGGCCACCAGCAGCCCCGCAATACCCGCGATCGAGGTCACGTGCATGCCGCTGATCGACACCAGATGCGTGATGCCGCTGCGGTTGAACAGACGCCAGTCCTCGCGCGCCACGCCGGCCTGATCGCCGATGGCCAGGGCGATCATCACCGGCGCGTAGCGGTGCTCTCCCAAGGCCGCGCGCAATCCATCCCGCACCCGATGGCGCGCCCGCTCTATCGCGATGCCCGGCGTCGCCCAGGGCCGGTCCGCCAGCAGCCTGGGCTGCCCGCGCACCGTACCCACCGCGCGTATCCCCTGCGCGAACATGCGCCCTTCCGCATCGGGCCCGGCAGGATTGAGCAGACCGTGAGGACGCCGCAGCACCAGCGCCATGCGCCAGACCTGCCCCGGCTTGAGTTCGGGAAGCGCGGCTTGCGGGCCGGGAGGCGCCTGCCAGCTGACCTGAATGCGCGACGGAATCCCTGCCGGCGCCGGCTCGTCCAATTCGGCCAGAAAACGCTGGCTGCGCGCATCGCCGTCCGGCAACCCAGCGACGCGCAGCACCAGGCGCGACACCGCGTCCTGGTGGGCGTCCGACAGCGCATCGTCAAGCCTGGCTTGCGCTTGCAGGCTGGCGTTGAGCAGGCCCGCGCACAGGCCCAGCGCCAGGGCCGCGAGCAAACGCGCGGCGCCGTGCCGCAGCCGCATGCCAATGACGGACGCGAACAGACACGTTCCAGCCAACAACCATGTGGCCCCGGCTCCTGGAAGCCGGGGCCACAACTGGACCAGCCCCGCGCCCGCCACGAACGCCACGCAAAAGATCCGGCCTGTGATATACGCCTCCCGAAACGGGATAGCGTAGGGCAAGGCGCGGCAGCGCAGCGGACCGCGTGCATGCTTTCAGCCACCTCGGCTGAACGCAGATCCGAAGCGTCCGGCGCTGCTGCTAGCCCACTGACGCGTTGGCAAGCTGCGTCGCGAACACGCTGGGAGGCAGACCATCCGCGACCGGCTTGAGTGTTTTTTCCAGCATGGAAGACAATTGATCAAACTGCCAGGGGCTCGTGGCGCAGATCTGGCGGATCTCTTCGGGATTGCTGTACAGCCCCACATCGAAACCGCCGGCGGACAGCGTGCGTCCGGTAAGCCAGCCCGAGGCAAGATACAACACGATGGGCACAACGTTCTCCGGCATGAGCGCGGCAATTCCGGCATTGTCTACATCGCCCACCTTCTTGTCGCTGGACTTCGTGCTGCGCGGCGTGGGCTATCGACCCATTCCGCCTGACGGCTCGCCGGGTACTCCGGCCCGGCCGGCCCGCAGTTCATAGGACGACATTTCCTGTATTGTGTCGGTGCCCGGCAAGATGCTTCACTCATTAATGAGATAAGTCCATGGCCCACCCAGACACGATTCCAGCCGCCCCGTCCTCATTCCCGGCGACCGAGCTGACGAACGCTTTCGTCGCTTTTCTGTTTTCCGCGTCGGCCCCGGTGGCCATCATCCTGAGCGCGGGCGTGAAGGGGGGCCTCAGCCAGGCCACCCTGGCCTCGTGGATATTTGCCGCATTCGTGCTCAACGGCATCCTCACCATCGTGATGTCCGCCATCTACCGGCAGCCGCTCGCCTTTCTCTGGACCATACCTGGCGCGGTGCTCGTGGCCAGCGCGCTGCAGCACCTGCCCTTTGCCGAAGTCATCGGCGCCTATCTGCTGACCGCCGCGCTGATGCTGGTGCTGGGATTGACGGGCTGGGTCGGCGCCATCATGGACCGCATCCCCATGCCCATCGTCATGGGCATGGTCGCCGGCGTCTTCCTCAGCTTCGCGCTGGACTGGATCAAGTCGTTCGCGTCCGATCCCTGGCTCGCGGGCGTCATGACCGCCACCTTCTTCCTGGTCTCGGTCTTCCCTGCCGTGCAAAAGCGGCTCTCGCCCATCATCGGCGCGCTGATCGCCGGGATAGGCGTGCTGATGTTCATGGGACGAGCGCCACAGCTGGAGCACGTCACGCTGGCAACCTCGGTGGCCAGTCCGCAGTTTTACGCGCCGGTGTTCTCCTGGGCCGCGGCATTCGAGCTGGTGCTGCCGCTTGCGGTGACCGTAATCGCGGTGCAGAACGCGCAAGGAATTGCCGTGCTGAGGAATTCGCTGCACCGTCCGCCGGTCAATGCGATCACCAACGCCTGCGGCGTGTTCTCGGCGCTGACTGCATGCCTGGGCTGTGTGTCCACCTGCCTGGCGGGCCCTTCAAACGCCATCATCGCCTCCGGCGCTGACGCCTCGCGACACTGGCTGGCCGCGATCTTCCTGGGCGTGATGGTGATCGTGTTCGGCCTGTTTTCGCCGCTGGTCACGCAGGCACTGCTGGCCACGCCCGCGGCCTTCGTCGCCACGCTGGCGGGACTGGCGCTCTTGCGCATCCTGCAAGGCGCCTTCCATACCGCTTTCCGCCAGCACTTCACGCTGGGCGCCCTGGTCGCTTTCCTGGTGACACTCGGCGGCCTGCCCCTGCTTGGCATCGGCGCGCCGTTCTGGGGCGTGGTGTTCGGCGTGGCGACCAGCTTCATCCTGGAGCGCGCGGATTTTTCAAAGACCTGATGGCCAAAACCGTGCGGACGGCGCACAAGTGCTGACTCAAGAAGCCGGAGGCGGTTGTGCTGCTTTGCCAAAACAGCCAATCGCATTGCCTCCAAAGAGCGATTCAGGATTTATGAAATCTCTCGTCGCTCGCAAGATTTCCGACGGATACCGGGCCCATGCGCGCTCTTGAGAGAGCATGTGCCAATCGCTGCCATACATGAGCCTGGCATTCAGCACTGCATGAGTTTCGAAGATCCTCTTCAATTGATCGCGCGCGATGCAACTCTCCAACTTTCCACATCTCAGATTTTCCCAGTAACCCGTATCGCCATAGAGGTTCTTCCCCGCGCCAGCCTCCATCAGTGCGGCAAACCCGGCTGACCAACCGTCAAGATCGTCTCCCCCAAAGTGGCCGATGTTCACACGGGGCGAGTCCAGTTTCATCAGCGCTTGCATCCATCCCTGCGGGCTTGCGTACTCGTCATGCAGGTCATCCAACCCCATTGTTGATGCGCCGTGAGCCATCACCGGTACGTCCAGACGCTGGGCAATGTTCCACATCGCCGTCAGCTCACGCTCCAGGGCCGCGCCCGAGGGTATCCCCGGGCGCATCGGGTGAACGTCAGGGTTTACAAGCGGCCTGAATCCGTTCGGCGGATAAATCTTGATACCGACAAACCCCCGCCTTTCTATCGCGTCGGCCACCCGCATGCGCACCCGCTTGGGGTCCAGCACCGCACTCCAGGGGTTGTACGCGACCAAGGGACGCATGTATCCATTCGACAGCACTGAAAGCAACTGATGCAGCGCTATCTGGCTCTCTTGCGATGAAAGGGCTGCGGGAGCCAGCCAATAATCGAAGTCGACCAAGGAAGCAAACACGCGATCCACCCCGAAAGCCTGGTCACCGGTGGTGAACGACTGCTGGTACGCGAGCAGGTTCATCCATCGATAAGACAGCATGTATCCCACAAAACCCACAACACCTTCGCGATATGCTCCCCCTCCCTGGGCCGCGCCATCGCTCATGGGTTCTACCAGTCCTCCGGTCTCGGTGGCTTGAAAAACCATTGCCATCGTGTCCGGTCCCAGGCTTCCGCCCACCCCTCCCTGTGTAAAGCTCGCTGGCGCCGCATCGTTGTAGATCCTCTCAAATTCGGTTCCTCGTACCACCTCGAAGAAGAAGGCTGACTGTCTTTTCAAGAACTCTGCTCGCCGCTGGTGCAGGACAGTTTCGCTTGCCTCTGGCGGCAGGCCCATTACCGCATGGTTGCCGGCCATCCCGACAAGCTCTTTGATTTCTTCATCGGCGGTCGGCGCCAGGGATGCAATCCGGCCGGCAAGTGGGGCCAATGCCCTAATCAGCGTCCTGGATACTCCGGACCTGCTATGCGCAACCGGCCCCGCCAGGAATCCTTCCACCGGCACATCGCTGGCATTAAAGAAGTGCGCGTGGGTATCGACCACCCAAGCCGGAGCGCCCTCGGCCTTCCGCCCAGGACGCGGTGTCAGGATAGGGCTGAGGCCCTCGGGCGGAGTGCTGCCTTGAGCGTTTTCCGAAGCTCGGCGCGGCCATCGGCACCCCCCAATAAAGGGCAGCGCGGCGAGCGCGCTCAAGAGTTCGCGACGCCGGGGTTTCATACAGGGAGCCAGCTCGCGCGGCTTAGTTTGCGCGCATAGCGCGGCTCAGGCTGGTTCTCCGCGAAAAAAGAAAATGAAACGTGCGTCTCGTCGATATCGACGAGACCATAGTTCCTGTACGTCTCTCCTACCGTCACGGCGTACTTCACTGCCGCGCCCGATGAGGTCGCCTCATGCAAGGGCCAACCCGTGGTGAAAAAAGCATCCGACTCGTTACGGTGGATATCGCCGCTGAGCACCAGGATCTTGCTGGTGGCTGCCCGACCAAGCAGCCACTCCCAGTCACCGGCATACCCAACCTTGTAATCAGCACAGGTGGAGCCACTGGCGAAGAGGTGAATGGCATCAGGCGCGCGCTCCATAGCAGCGTCGAAGCCGGCTCTTTGTCGGGCGCCCAATATCGTGCGCGCGTCGTCTGGAATCAGCCAGGTTCCCGTACGCCAGCTACGCACATCGGCAAGATGCAACATCACGTCATTCGACAGCTTGATACTTGGCGATTCCAGAGGCGGCTGATTCTCCTTCCAAAGGGACGGAGCATTGTAGGCATTGGGAAATGAGCCCGCCGCCATGCCTTTTTTCAGAGTCTTACGAAACGCCTCATGCAGGGCAGTGCTGATACGCAGTTTCGGCGCCTGAGCGGGGCTTGCCCTGGCAACCGCTCCCAGGACATCATTCCATAGGCAGTCGTGATCGTCCCAAGTCGTCCAGACACGACCTGTTGGCAACGACTTCACAAGTCTTGAGAACTGCGCCTGCTGAAGCAGCTCGCTGTACCGAGAAAACGCATGCTTGGCAAAGTCATCCACGCCCATATCTTTTGGATGCCCTGCTTCCTCGACATGTATGTCCAGGTACATGCTGTCGCCGAGCAAGATCAGATGATCTGGCGCTTGCGCCCTGATCCAGTCCCAAACGGGTTGGTCATTGAATACATTGGTGGCGATGCAGGACGCAAATGCGATGCGCATAAGAGTTCCCTCAAGCGATTCTGTTTTTCATCAGGACAATTGCTTCTCCGACCAACTTTCCCTTATCGAACCGCTGGTTCTTTCCGAGTTTTCCGTCGGCGGTCAGCTGGTATCCGGTAACGAAGACGGACTGCCTGACGTTGCCGCCCACGGCCAATGCAACCTCGGAACCTACCGCCACGACAATGTCGGAATGGCTGGGAGCCTCCGGATTTTTCGTCGCTGCGAGATATTGGTCGAATGTGAAGGGCGTTCCCCGCCAACTGCCGATGATGTCGCCGACCTGCGGCTTGTCTTCCGTTATGGGTACGCCCCAGAACGGCGCGGACACATCCCGGCTCGCCCCCTTCTTGATGGCATCCCACATATACCTCGCGTGACCGATGGACTGCTTGAAGGCCTGGTACTCCGGGATGATCTTCGCCGCATTCCTTACCATGAGGGAAATGGCAACGGCAGACCAGGGGTAACCGGTATCTTTTCCGGTCAGGTCCTTTCCCAGCGCCTTCCACATTTCGTGGATGTAGCTGCTATAGGGTTCAACGGTCTCTTTACCCGTCCCCTTGTCGAATCGAAGCCACTGCTCCACCGCGGCCGCCACAAGCGCTTCACGCGCGCGTGTAGCTGGTGACCGCAGCGTTGGCTGTTTGGCCTGCTTGGCCCATTTGAACTTCGAGTCCGCCAGGGCGTCGACCGAATACCCCTTCAGCGCAACCCCGCCTGATTCCGTTTGAACGTGATGCCATCCAGCCGGCGCGTCCCCCAGATCGACAATTTCCTGGCCCAGCGTGAGGCTGCCGATCGGCGTGTTTTTCTCAGTACTGGGCGTGGACCGCAGGTTGACAAGCTCGACATTGACGAAACGTTTCATGAGATGCTCCCTGACCGCACCCAGGCATTGGTCGCTGCGCACGCCAAACCGAGACCACGATCTCTATCAACTCGATATGCAAGAAGGGGCACGCTGTCCAAGGTGCAGTGCAAGCCAAGGTACGTGAAAAAATCCTCGCCATCTCTCCGCCAATGGCATGAAACGCGACGGCGCGGATACCATCCGCACACGCGGAAGGCAGGAGATGCCCCCTCGGAGTTATTGCAATGGGAGCGCTGTGTGCGGGCTTGGCGCGAACCATGATAGAAGCCCCCTTGCGCCTGCGCATACTCAAATTTGAGTATGCGGACCGCAACTCCGTCTATTGCGACACCCATGCCATAAGCACATCACTCAGATAGAAATTTCTTATCGGTCGTTTGGCCAGGCGGCCATCTCCCGTACTGTGACCTGTCCGCGCCGGCCTTGCCGAAACCGCAAGGCGTCGCGTCCGTTTCACTCTCGGAGACCCGCATGAACGACCGGCTGCACCGTACCCAGGCTTCCCGCTCCGCCGCCATCAAGGCGAAGCTGGACTATCCCGTGATCGATACCGACGTACACGTCAACGACTACGCGCCCGTGCTGGAGGACTACATCCAGCACTACGGCGGATCCAAGCTGGTGGACGTGCTGCGCAAGACGCAGGGCTCGCGCTTCGCCACCAAGTCGCAGGGCAAGGATTGGTATCAGCAGACGCCAGCGGAACGGCAACACAACCGCACGCTGCGTTCGCCCTGGTGGGCGCGCGTCACGCGCAACACCCTGGACCTGGCCACGGTCACGCTGCCGGAGCTGCTGTATGAGCGCCTGGAGGAACAGGGCTCGGACTATTCCATCCTGTTTCCCAACGACGTGCTGGCGCCGCTGGGCGCGGGCGACGAGTACCGCCAGCCGCTGCACCGCGCGATCAACCATTTCCATGCGGACCAGTACCGCAAGTACAGCGACCGCCTGACGCCGGTGGCGGGCATTCCCTTGAACACGCCTCAGGAAGCGATCGAAGAACTCGAATTCGCGGTCAAGACGCTGGGGCTGAAAGTGGCGAACATTCCGGGCGGCGTGCGCCGGCCGATCAAGGCCATCGCCGACAAGTACCCGCCGGCGGAGTACCCGGAGATCGCGCGGCATGCGTCCTACGTCGACTTCTTTGGACTGGACAGCGAGTACGACTACGACCCGTTCTGGGCCAAGGCAGTGGAGCTGGGCGTGCCGCTGGCCACGCATTACGGCAGCCAGGGCTGGACCGGCCGCCATTCCATCAGCAACTACATGTTCAACCATATCGGCCATTTCGCCGACGGTTCCCAGGCCTTCGCCAAGGCGCTGTTTTTTGGCGGCGTGACGCGGCGCTTTCCAAATTTGCGCGTGGCCTTGCTGGAGGGCGGCGCGGATTGGGGCGCACACGTGTACGCGCACCTGGTGGACCGCTGGGAAAAGCGCAACCGCAAGGCCGTGCAGCAGTACAACCCGGCCAATGCGGACGTGGAGCTGCTGGCCGACCTGTTCGAGCGCTACGGCGCCGAACTGCTGAAGGGGCGCGAAGTCAACAAGGACACGCTGCTGCGCGACAGCCTGGGATTGTCGGCATTGCATCACAGCCGCGAACCCCAGGGCGATGAGCTCGATGACTTCGCCGCGGCCGGCGTCGAAAGCGTGGAGGACATCCGCAAGCGCTGGGTCGACAGCTTCTACTTCGGCTCGGAGGCCGACGACCGGACCATAGGCGCCGCCTTCAACGACCGCGCCAACCCGCTGAACACCAAGCTCAACGCGATCTGGTCGTCCGACGTCGGCCACTGGGACGTGCCCGACCTGACCGAACCTCTGGCCGAAAGCTGGGACCTGGTCGAGGACGGCGTGATCAGCGCGGCGGACTTCAAGGCGCTGGTGTTCGACAACCCCTACCGCTTCTACACCCAGGCGCATCCCGAATTCTTCAAGGGCACGCGCATCGAGCAGAAGCTGCAGACGGGCGCGGAGAAGCGCGCGGCCTGACCTTGCCGAGAACCCTGCAGTCCCGCCCGCCGGCGCATGCCGGCGGGCGCTTAGTCCTGCCCGCGGCCGGCGCTTGCCAGCTCGGGCCTGTCTTTCATCATCGATATACGGAACAACCATGCGCACCCTGCTCTCTCCCCGCAGCCTGATTTCACGCCTGATGCTGGGCGCTGCCTTGTGCGCCGTCAGCCTAGCCTCCCTGGCCGCGCCCGACGTGGTGCGAATCGGCGT
>NZ_DATCUY010000432.1:0-7039 GCF_036567245.1 Achromobacter sp.
TCACGACGAACAATTTGCGCGACGGCATGATGCTTTCGCCCACGATCACCGCGGCCAGGCCGATGACGATAGTGCCTATGCCCATGGAGATGTCGGCGCCGCCCTGCGATTGCGCGAAAAGCGCGCCCGCCAGGGCGCACAGGGCATTGGAAAGCGCCATGCCGACCAGCAGCATGGCGCCGGTGGCCACGCCCTGCGAGCGGGCCATGCGCGGGTTGGACCCCGTGGCCCGCATCGCCAGCCCGGTTTTGGTCGAGAAAAACCAGTCCAGCGCGAACTTGATCACCACGAGCAAGACCAGCAGCATCAAGGGGCGCGCAATGTAGTCGCTGACGCCGTCGGGCTGCAATAGGGTGAATACGGTGGGCTCCGAGATGAGCGGCACATTGGGCCGCCCCATGACGCGCAGGTTGATCGAATACAGGGCGATCATCATCAGGATACTGGCCAGCAGGTCCATGATCTTCAGCTTGACGTTCAACCAGCCGGTGACCAGTCCGGCGGCGGCGCCAGCGACCGTGGCGACGACGGTGGCCAGGAACGGGTCGGTGCCCGAAGCGATCAGCGTGGCACAGACCGCGCCGCCCAGCGGGAAACTGCCGTCAACCGTCAGGTCCGGGAAGCGCAACAGGCGGAACGAGATATATACGCCCAGAGCCACCAGGCTGAAGATCAGGCCGATCTCCAACGCGCCTAACAACGAGAACAATGACATGGGTCAAATCCAATCAGTAAGAAGCGAGCATATTAAGAAGTTGCACGAAGGCAAGAAACGAGCATATTAAAGAGTTGCAACGTCGGATATCTTGCGTTTCGGGGTCAGTTTTACCCCAGCTTTCGCAAGAAACGTTTCTCGGCGGGGGATTTTCTCTCGTTTCCTGCCAAAGCGTTCCCGTGCCGGGCGGCAAGGCCGCCAGCAGAAGTCTGCAGGACCATTCAGGGAGCAAAAACGCCGGGCGGGCTCAACGCCGTAAGGCGGGCCGCCGGCCATTCAAGACCAGCACATTGCGCCGGGCCGCGAGCATCTTGTGAATGCTGCCGCCCTGAAGACCTTGGGGTAAGGCAAGACACCAAAAAAATAAAACAAACCCCGCTCACGCCGGGTAGGCATGGCGGGGCGGATACGGCTGACTATTACTTCACAACCACCGCGGCCGACTTGATGATCGCGTCGGACAGGGTCACGCCCTGCTTGGCAGCGGCGCCCGGATTCACGTAGAGCTCGAGCTTGGAGATCGTTTCCGAGGGGATGGCGCCGGGCTTCTCGCCCTTGAGGATGCGCACCACCACCTTGCCCGTCTGCACGCCCAGGTCGCGGTAGTTGATGCCCAGGGCGGCGATGCCGCCGCGCTTGACGCTGTCGGTGTCGGACGCGATCAGCGGGATCTTGGCGTCGTTGCCGACCTTGACCAGCGATTCATAGGCCGACACGACGTTGTTGTCGGTGTTGGTGTAGATGACGTCGACCTTGCCGATCAGGCTGCGGGCAGCGGAAGCCACGTCCACCGAGCGCGGCGCGGCCGCCTCGACCAGGCTCATGCCCGACTTCGGCAGGATTTCCTGCAGCTTCTTCACGACCACGACCGAGTTGGCTTCGCCCGGGTTGTAGACGATGCCCACGCGCTTGGCGTTGGGGACGATTTTCTTGATCAGTTCGACCTGCTTGTCCAGGGCCAGCAGATCCGACACGCCGGTCACATTGGTGCCCGAGGCGTCCATGCTGGCGACCAGCTGGGCGGCGACCGGATCGGTCACGGCGGAATACACCACCGGCACGTCCTTGGTGGCCGCGACGACGGCCTGGGCCGAGGGCGTGGCGATCGCGACGATGGCGTCGGGCTTGTCGCCGACGAACTTGCGCGCGATCTGGGCGGCGGTGCCGTTGTTGCCCTGGGCGCTCTGGTATTGCCACTTCAGGTTCTTGCCCGGCTCGTAGCCGGCTTGCTTGAGGGCGTCCTGCACCCCGTCACGCACGGCGTCCAGCGCCGGATGCTCGACGATGGCGGTAACCGCCACCGACTTCTGCTGCGCCGCCACCGGCGCGGCGATAGCCATCGCCAGCGCCATGGCGCCAACCGTCAGAAAATGTTTTTTTCCGATCAGCATAGTTAAGCTCCTTGAACCCTTGTATTTGCTCATTATTACGGCGCCGCTGGCGGCTCCCCGCCGGCCGGACTAGCCATAAAGCCGTATAGTCTAACTTGCCGCCACTCCAAAACGTTTGGGGGGAATCCCTGAAATGGTGCATGCTTCAACGGCATGCCCCGCGACGGAGCGCAGCGGCGTCAATATACTGAAAAAGCCCGGAATCGCATTGGCCGGACAGACAGAAACCGGACTTTTTCCCAGCCGCCACCCGCAGCATCCAGAGGCCACATCATGATCAAACGCGCATTGGGCCGCTCCGGCCTGCAGGTTCCCCCGCTCACCTTCGGCGGCAACGTCTTCGGCTGGACCGTCGACGAAGCCGGCACCTACTCGCTGCTGGACGCGCTGGTGGATGCCGGCCTGAACTTCATCGACACGGCGGACGTGTATTCCCGCTGGGTCCCGGGCAACCAGGGCGGAGAATCCGAAGCCCTGATCGGCAAATGGCTCAAGCGCTCGGGCAAGCGCGACCGCGTGCTGATCGCCACCAAGGTCGGCATGGAGATGGGACCCGACGCCAAGGGCCTGGCGCCCGCCTACATCCGCCGCTCGCTGGAAGCTTCCCTGGCCCGGCTGCAGACGGACCACATCGACCTGTACCAATCGCACCAGGACGATCCCGACACGCCGCTGACCGAGACCCTGGCCGAATACGCCAAGCACATCGAGTCCGGCAAGGTGCGCGCCATCGGCGCATCCAACTACACCGCGGTGCGGCTGTCGGAAGCGCTGATCGCGAGCGAGCGGCACAGCCTGCCGCGCTACGAGAGCATCCAGCCGGAGTACAACCTGTACCGCCGCGAGCCCTTCGAGTCAGGCCTGCAAAGCCTGGTGAAGACGCAGCAGATGGGCACGATCAATTACTACGCGCTGGCCAGCGGGTTCCTCAGCGGCAAGTACCGCAGCCCGGCCGACGCCGGCAAGAGCCCACGCGGCCGCAAGATCGTCGAGACCTATCTCAACGACCGCGGCTACCGCATCCTGAAAGCGCTGGACGAAGTGTCCGAGGACGCCGGCTGCACGCCAGCCCAGGCCGCCTTGGCCTGGCAGATCGCGCAACCCGGCATCACCTCGCCCATCGTCAGCGCGACCTCGCTTACGCAACTGGACGAACTGGTCAAGGCGGCCAGCCTGACGCTGACGCATGATCAGCTGGCCAAGCTGAGCCAGGCGAGTGAATGGCGGTAATGGGGAGGGATGGCGGGAAAGCCGGGGGACCGGCGCGGCGCGTCCGCGTCCTCATGAAGCAGGTTTCCCGGGCCAGAAAATGAAATCCCCGGCTCAAGGCCGGGGTGACATCAGGTCTTACATGATGGGTCGTAGGCTTGCGCCCATTGGAAGCCACCACCAACCTTAGGGAAATTCTATTCCGCCCGGCTCGATGCAGTCAATCTTCGGCCGCCGTGGATTTTCCCAGGGTGAGTGAAATGCCAACAACACTGCAATATCGGCCTATTCTTATAGACACGCTCATTAGCAACGAGCGCCTGAATAGCTATCAGACCGTGTTCCATCCAGCGAACGATATGGAGCTGATGGGCGTTTATCTATGGAACACTTGTGTCAGCGGCGCGTTGTATCCGTTGATCAACGCAGTGGAAATCAGCTTACGCAATGCCATTGATCAGGCGCTGACCGCGGACCTGGGCTCGTTCTGGTGGTCGGGAGCCCGGCTGCGATATCAGTCCTATGCGCCTGGCGTTGCGCCACCGCATGCCGTGCAGGCGGTGCATGATAATTTTGTCAAAGCAACGCGCAAGTATATTGGCGAGGTGCGCTGCCGCCACAGGTTGCGCGGCCACATAACACCTAACCACTCGGGCGTGATTTCCAAGACCGAGTTCTCATCTTGGGAGTTCTTGCTCGATGCCGATTTCATGGGCCGGGGCCTGATCTGGCCCAAACACCTGTCAACAGTGTTTCGCGGCCCTTGGCCCGCCCGCCAGGCGAGCGTCGTCCTGGCTCATGGCAGGGATCTGGTGGCGACGTTGAGGGATTTCCGCAATCGGCTTTTCCATCACGAGCCAGCATGGAAACGGTACGGTGTCCAGACCGAGGCCGACGCGTTGCAACACCTGCAGGAAAAAATCGACAAGGCAGAAAGCCTGCTGGCATTGATCCACCCGGAGAATCTGCGGTTGCTGCAGATCAATGGCCTGCTGCGAGATGCGCGCAGGGCCTGCACCGCAAGTGAAATACGCCGCTTCCAGCATCGGCTCCGGACCCGCAGGATCAGCTCGCTACGCAAGCTGGCCAGACTGGTGGATCAATCTGGACGGGAGAACCGGGCTCTGGCAGCGAAGGTCCATCCGGGCTGCAGGCGGCGCTTCCTGATCCTGCCGGAATGACGAGCCTGGTCGTTCAGTTGCACAAACAAGCCGGATAGCGGTTTGCCAACGGCGAACCTCGCCGATCGCAAACCGCCCTCCGACCCGCCCCCCAATCAATCCAGCTTCACCCCCGAGTCCTTCACCACCTTGGCCCAGCGCCCAACCTCGCTGTCGACGAACTTGCCGAACTCGGCGCCTGTCAGCGTGGGCACGGCCGAACCGTTGCCAGCCCAGGTTTCCTTGATCTTCGGCGCGTTCAAGGCCTTGGTGATCTCGGCGCTCATCTTGTCCACGGCTTCCTTGGGCGTGCCTGCGGGGGCCCAGATCGCGTACCAGGTCGACACCACGTAGTTCGGCACGCCGGCCTCGGCGGCGGTCGGCACGTCGGGCAGCGACTGCGAACGCTCGGTAGCGGCCACGGCCAGCGGCTTGATCGTGCCGGAACGGATATGGCCGGCGGACGAGCCCAGGCCGTCGAAGGCCATATCCACCTGTCCGCCGATCAGGGCCGACAGCATGGGACCCGCGCCCTGGTAAGGCACGTCCACCAGCTTGATACCGGTCTGCATGGCGAACAGTTCGCCGGCCAGGTGGTGCGTGCTGCCCTTGCCCGCCGTGCCGAAGTTGATTTCTCCGGGACGCTTCTTGGCGTAGTCGATCAGTTCCTGGACCGTCTTCACCGGCAGCTTGGCCGGATTGATGACGATGACCTGCGGCGGCTGCGCGACCAGCGCTACCGGCACGAAGTCCTTCTGGATGTCGTAGTTCAGGTTCTTGTACAGCGAGGGGGCCAACGCGTGATGCGCGCCGCCCATGAAGAAGGTGTAGCCGTCGGGCCTGGCCTTGGCCGCGACGCCCGCGCCCACGGTTCCGCCTGCCCCGCCCTTGTTGTCGATGACCACGGGCTGGCCCAACTGCGTAGTCAGTTGCTGGGCCAGCGGGCGGGCAAAGGTGTCGGTGCCGCCGCCGGCGGGGAACGGGACGATCAGCGTGATCGGGCGCTCGGGCCATTGCGCGGCGGCGACACCGCCAAAACCCAGGGCGGCCACGGCGAACACGGCCGCGGCGGTGGTGCGATATTTCATATTGTCTCCTCTTGCTGCAGCATGGGGACGGCGCGGTATTGTGCGTCTCGTCTCTTGAAGTTCTTGTAGGGAATGGGCTGCTGGGACCTGCTGTTTGGTGTCGACGTGGACTCCTGAAAGATGGCCAGCACGGCGCATGAACACCGCGCCTGGCCGGGAAAATCCGCTCCCCGGGGCCGGGAAGCGGTCCGGGCGAACGTCAGAGCGCCTTATAGGTTTCGCGCAACACGTTCTTCTGCACCTTGCCCATCGTGTTGCGCGGCAGTTCGCCGACGATGTGCAAGCGTTTGGGCACCTTGAAATTGGCGATGCGCGATTTCAGCTCGGCCTGCATGGCATCGGCGTCCAGCGCGACGCCATCCTTGGGCACCACCACCGCCACCACGGCCTCGCCGAAGTCCGCATGCGGCACGCCAATGACCGCCGATTCGGCCACGCCTGGCATGTCGTCGATCAGCGTCTCGATTTCCTTGGGGTAGACGTTGAATCCGCCGGAGATGATCAGGTCCTTGCTGCGGCCCACGATGGACAGGTAGTCGGCGGGCACATCGCGCCCGGCGGACTCGCCGCCCCAGCGGCCTACGTCGCCGGTCTTGAACCAGCCATCGGACGTGAACTCCTCGCGGGTCTTTTCCGGCATGCGCCAGTAGCCCGAGAACACGTTCGGTCCGCGCACCTGCACGTTTCCGATCTCGCCCGGCGCGAGCGCGATGCCAGCGTCATCGACCACGCGCACCTGCACGCCAGGCAGGGCGCGGCCCACGGTGCCCGCCAGGCGCTCGCCCAGCTTGGGGTCATAGGGGTTGGAGGTGAGCATGACGGTCTCGCTCATGCCGTAGCGTTCCAGGATGGCGTGGCCGCTGCGCTGCTGGAAGTCCGAGAAGGTCTCGGCCAGCAAGGGCGCCGAACCCGAAATAAAGAGGCGCATGTTGGCGCAGACGCCGCGGTCGAAACGCGGGTCGGCCAGCAGGCGCACGTAGTACGTCGGCACGCCCATCATTACCGTGCTCTGCGGCAGATAGCGCAGGGCTTGGTCGACGTCCAGCTTCGGCAGCCAGATCATCCTGGCGCCGGCCAGCAAGGCGCCGTGCGAAGCGACGAACAGGCCGTGCACGTGGAAGATCGGCAGCATGTGCAGCAGCACGTCGTCCGAGCGCCAGCCCCAGTACTCGTGCAGCACGCGGGCATTGGCGGCCAGGTTGCCATGCGACAGCATCGCGCCCTTGCTGCGTCCGGTGGTGCCGGATGTGTACAGGATCGCGGCCAGGTCGTCGGGCTGACGCGTCACGGTCTTGAAGGTCTGCGGCAGGCCGCCGGCGGCATCCAGCAGCGTGCCGCTGCGGTCTTCGTCCAGCGTGTACACGTGCGCGGTGCCGGCCTTGTCCGCGGCGCGCTGCACCCATTCCAGGTTCTTGCCGGCGCAGACCACCACGGCCGGCTCGGCGTTGCCCAGGAAGTACTCGATTTCCGATTCGC
>NZ_DATCUY010000433.1:0-17888 GCF_036567245.1 Achromobacter sp.
GCCGCCGCGGTCGCGCGGGCCTTGAGCCTGGAGCCCGCGGACATCGAGACCTCGACGCATGCGCCGCAGGTGGCGTCGGTCGGCCTGATCTTCCTGGTGGTGCAGGTGGCCAGCCGCGACGCCTTGCGCCGCGCCATGCCCGACCCGGCAGGCTACGCGGCCCTGCTGCCGCTGGACGGCGCAAAGTCCATCTATGCCTACACCACCGACACGGGCATGGGCGCGGCGGCCGGGCGCGCCGACATCCAGGCCCGCATGTTTACCGGACGCATGACGGAAGACCCCGCGACCGGCAGCGCGGCAGCGGCCATGACGGCCCTGCGCGCGGCCATACGCGGCAATGGCGCGTTGCGCTTGCGGGTGGAGCAGGGCGTGGACATGGGGCGCGCCAGCGTGCTGCTGGCCCACGCCGAGCCGCGCGCCGATGGTGTCTGGGCAGGCGTGGAGGGCGAGGCCGTGGTGGTCATGGAAGGCACCCTGGCGGCGCCTGATGTGTCTTGAAGTTGGCTGCGTTTCGGAGCCTCGTGTATGCTTGGCCGCATGAACGCACCGCATTCCGCACCGATGTCCGGCGCAGCCTACCGACGAATCACTCGACGTCCATGTTGAGTGGCTAGTCACGTCCCGGCGCTGAATCATCGGCGCCAATCCCTGAAAGCCACGATACCCCTCGTGGCTTTTCTGTTTCTGGCTGGTCCCGCTATCGAGGCGTATCGCAAGGCTTTCGTTGCCATCCTTGAAGGAACGAAGCATGAGTGCGCAAGACCTCGCCATCCGGCCCTACCATTCGACCGACGAAGCCGCGATCATCCAGCTATGGCATGACTGCGGCCTGACCCGCCCATGGAACGATCCGCGCAAGGACATTGCGCGCAAGCTTACCGTGCAGGCGGATCTGTTCCTGGTGGGGGAGGCGGATGGCGTGATCGTCGCGACGCTGATGGGCGGCTACGACGGCCATCGCGCCTGGATCAACTACCTGGCGGTATCGCCCGCGTATCAGCGCCGCGGTCATGCAAGCGCATTGATGCAGACGGTCGAGCGCAAGCTGCTGGAAATGGGCTGCCCCAAGATCAATCTGCTGGTACGGTCGGGCAACGTCGCAGTCAAGGATTTCTACGCGACTCTGGGCTACCAGCAGGACGAGGTCATCAGCCTGGGCAAGCGCCTGATTCCGGATCTTTGACGGAACCGGGAACGGGCGCTTGCGCGCGGCGATCAGATCGCCACGGTCAGGTACACCGCTTCGCGGCCCACGATGGGCATGCGTGTGGGCATGAAGATGGTGCAATGGTCGCAGGGTGAACGGATTTCCTCGGTGCCGTTCATGGCGATCAGCTCACCCTTGGCAAAGGTTTCGAAGCCGATGACGGGGCGGGTGAAAGTGAAGTCTTCAGACTTCACCATGTGCACTTGAAGCAGGCGGTAGCGCTGCGGCACGGGCGCAGGCGGCGTGCCGGCAGGCATGTCGATCAGGCCCGTGTGCGCCAGGAAGCGCAGCGTGACGTCCGTGGCCAGGTCGGCGGCGGATTGCGCGAAGTGCTGGCCGCATTCCACCACCAGCGAACCGCTGCTGTCGGAGTGCGGGTCGCCATGGTGGCCGTAGCCCATGACGCCGGTGCCAGGAAAGAGGTCGGGCGGCATCACCAGATGCACCTGCGGCGCGCCGACGGCGCTGGCCAGCGCCGTGTTGCGGTCCATTTCCGTGTACACCCAGAAAGGCTGCACCGGCGCGCGCGTGGAGTGGATGTCCAGCACGAAGTCGGCGGCGTCGAGCACCGGGCGCAGTTCGCGGGCGCGGCGCAGTTCGGGGCTGTCTTCCGGGCCGTCCAGCATGGCGGCGGACCAGATGCGGTTCAGGTTATGGACGAGCTGGCGATTTTCGTACGGGTTCTCGATGTCGAAGGCTTCATAGGCTTCGACGTGCGCGAAGCTGACGGTGAGCGTGCCGATCTTGGGCCGCACTCCCGTGTCCAGCAAATGGGTCGCGGCCACCATGCCGCAGATTTCATTGCCGTGCGTGATGGCGTTGATCAGCACGTGCGGGCCGGGACGGCCCGACTCGAAGCGGTGCACGTAGGGAATGCCGACATTGCCCTCTCGATAAGCCGCGAGGTTGCGCGGCAGGACTTCGAGCGGAGCGGTGTCGGGTTCGAAAGCGGGATTTTTCATGGGAGTCTGGCCTATTCAGGACGGATGCCGGCGCGGTCGATCAAGTCTTTGTACAACGCCAGGCGCTCGGACATCATGGCGGTGAACTGTTGCGGCGTCTGCTCTTCGGGCGGCAGCGCGCCGGCCTTTTCCAGGGATTGCGGCATGCCGTCCTCGGTGGCGGCGGTGCGCACCGCCGCCAGCAGCTTCTGGACGATGTCGGGCGGCGTGCCGGCAGGCGCTGCCAGGCCGATCCACGACATGGAGTTGAGCACGGGATAACCGAGTTCCTCGAAGGTCGGCACGTCGGGCAGGGAGTCCAGGCGCTTGGGAGCGGCCACCGCCAGCGCCCGCATCTTGCCGACCTGGATGTGCGGCAGGAAGGGCGCGAGGTTATCCAGCGCGAACTGCGCCTGGTCGGAGAGCAGGGCGTTGATCAGCGGCGCGCCGCCACGGTAGGGCACGTGCACGGCCTGCAGCTGCAAGGTGTTCTTCAGCAGTTCGGCGTTGAGCTGGCCCATGCTGCCGATGCCCGCGGTGGCGTAGTGCAGCTGATCGGGGCGCGCCTTCAGCAGCGCGACGAACTCGGCCAGGTTGCGGGCAGGCACGGCGGCATTGGTCACCAGCACGTTGGGCGTGCGGGACAGCTGCGAGATGGAAACGAAGTCCTTGATCGGGTCATAGCCGAGGTCATTGCGCATCAGCGGGTTGGCCAGATGCGAGCTTTGCGACGACGCGACCAGTGTGTAGCCGTCCGGCGCGGCGCGCGCGACGCGTTTGCTGCCGATGGCGCCGCCGGCGCCGTCGCGATTCTCGATGATGATGCTGGTACCCAGCGCCTTGCCCAGGGCGTCCGCATACAGCCGGCCGATCAGGTCGACGGAGCCGCCCGCAGGAAAGGGGACGACCAGCGTGATGGGGCGCGAGGGATAGGTGTTGGCGCGCGCGGTCAACGGCAGCAGGGCGGCGCCCAGGCCGGCCAGGACCAGGCTGCGGCGGGCCAAGGATGGTCCTTGGGGGTGATGCTTCATGGAATTCTCGGGTGATGGCTGCGGGTTTGGTCTAATTTGCAATGAAGATTGCAGGCTGCAATATAAGATGCAACGTGTGTTGTGAAATTTGGGGTTATCACCTAGGACCCGGGTAAAGATGAATCTGCACCAACGTATTGCCGGCTACGGCCGCAAGCTCAGCAAGAGCGAGCATGTGCTGGTCGAGGAAATGCAGGCGCGCTATCCGCAAAGCCTGCTGGAATCGGCGACGGCGCTGGCCAGGCAGGTCGGCACCAGCGCCTCCACCGTGGTGCGTTTGCTGGCCAAGCTGGGCTACGAAAGCTATGCGCAGGCGCAGATGGAAGCGCGCGCGGAAGTGACGGCGCGCCTGGCCTCTCCCGGCGAACGCGCGGACGCGGTCGGCGCCGGCAAGCCTACGCCGCGCGCCTGCCTGCACAACGCCTTGCTGCACGACCAGCACAACCTGAAGGAGACCTACGCGTCGATCGACGTGGCGGCCTTCGAGGCGGCGGTGCGGCTGCTGACGCAGCGCAAGGGGCGGGTGCATGTGCTGGGACTGCGCCAGGCCGCGCCGCTGGCCAGCCATGTGGCGCTATACCTGAACCTGTGCCTGCCCTCGGTGAAGCCCATGGTGGCCGCCGGCCCGCTGTTCCTGGAAGATCAGTTGCTCTGGATCGACGAGGCCGACGTGCTGCTGGCGTTTACGTTCAGGCGCTATTCAGTCGCCGCGGCCAAAGCGGTGCAGTACTTCCGGCAGCGCGGCGGCAAGGTAATCCTGATCACCGATTCCGCGTCGGCGCCCGCCGCCGCCGCTGCTCACCATGTGCTGGTCGCGCGTAGTTCCAGCGCGTCGCCGTTCGATTCCTACACGGCGGCCTTCTCGGTCTGCAATGCCTTGCTCGCGGCGGTGGCGCAGCGCAGCAAACAGGCATTGGGCGCGGCGCTCGAGCGCGGCGAAGGCTTGTGGGACGCGCAATGGATACGTCCGCCGGGTGGCTGAACACCGCAGCTCGCACGATCGTGCAGGGCGGGTGCAAAAGGCCTCGAAACGGACCGGTCCGCAGCCATTTTCGCGGGCTTCAAGATGCGTTCGCACTATCTGTACTAGTGCGTCATAACTCCTTGAAAACATTGCTTTTCAAGCCCAAATATTTTTGGCATATTGCGGCCGGGACAAGTGATTTCAGGAGCAAGGAATGGGCGCGTGGCCACAGCGTCATATCGACGGGTTCGAGGTGGAATGCCAGGTCATCAGGTTGGATACGGGCGTGCTGGCGATTGAGGTTGCGGTGTGCCGAAGGGCGGAGGGCGAATTGGAGCGGCGTTGGTCGCTGCCGCGCTTCGTGACCTTCGAGGATCCCGGGATTGCAAGACGCCATGCCGAACTGGTGCTGTCCGGCATCGTGTCGGTGGACGAGTCCACCGGCGAACCGCGCTACGGAATCCTGTAGCGGGCCGCGCCGGCGGGCAGGGATTCGGCGCGCAGGCAGGTTTTGTTTCTTTTCACACAATCGTGTGCTTTGCGCTGGCCGATTTGCCCGGTACAGTGGTAAACGGTGACAACAAAAAAGGAGAGTTCCATGTTTGATACTTTTCCTGTCTTGCGTCGTGTCGGCCTGGCCGCCGCGGCGATCGGTGTGGCCGGCCTGATGTTCACGGGTTGCACCACCACCAGTCCCAAATCCTCCGCAACCGCCACCGAACAGCGCCAATCGCTGAACAGCGCGGCCGACGCCACGCTGGGCAAGCTTTATCAAGCCTCGCCCCAGTCCAAGGAACTGGTCGCGCGTGCCCGCGGCGTGCTGATCTTTCCGGACGTGCTGAGCGGCAGCTTCATCATCGGCGCCGAGCACGGCAAGGGAGTATTGCGCGTAGGCGGCTCCACTGCCGGCTACTACAGCACCACGGCGGGTTCGGTCGGCTTCCAGGCCGGCGCGCAGTCCAAGGCGATGGTGCTGCTGTTCATGACGGACGAGGCGCTGTCCAAGTTCCGCAATAGCAGCGGCTGGACCGTGGGCGCCGACGCCACGGTGGCTGTCGTCAACATCGGCGCCAATGGCCGCATCGACACGAATACGGCGCAGCAGCCGATCGTGGGCTTCGTGATGAACAACGGCGGCCTGATGGCAGGCGTGTCCCTGGCCGGCACCAAGATCTCCAAGCTGGATCTTTGAGCCTGCCGGCAAGGCAAAACGCCGCGGATGTCCTCCGCGGCGTTTTTGTTTTTACGCGGCAGCCGCGCGTCAACCCATCAGGGAGTCGCCGTTGTTGCGCACCGCGCTCTCGCGCTGCATTTCGGCAGCTTCGATGTCCGGGTCCAGGCCGCGCCAGCGCCTGATGCGGCCGCGTTCCTGCTCGGGCTCCCAGCCGAGCATGCCGTAGCGTGTGATTTCGGTTTCACCGGTTTCGAATTCCACCTCGAAATAGCCCTGACGATCGGGTAGCGTGCCGCCGGGGAACCAGTCGGTTTCAGGCATGGTGTTCTCCTTGCTAGGCGATGGGAGGGAAGCCGGCGCAGGCGCGCGGCCCGCGTGGCGCTTTCATTGTGGAGGGACGCCGGGGATCCTGCAAGTTGCCCTCGGCGATGCCCTGGGCTTCATGCTAGCGGGACCGCGGTGGTGTACAGCACCTGCTTCAAGGCAAAGCTGGAGCGGATGCTGGCCACGCCGGGGATGCGGGTGATGTGTTCGACGATCAGCCGCTCCAGCGCATCGACGTCCGGCACCAGGGCACGGATCAGGTAGTCGGCATCCCCCGACATCAGATAGCACTCCATGATTTCCGGCAGGACGGCGATCTCGCGTTCGAACACGTCCAGCGCAGCCTTGCGCTGCTTGTCCAGCGAGATCTGGATGAACACGTTGACCTTCAGGCCCAGCTTGCGGGCGTTCAGCAGTGTGACGCGGCGGTCGATCAGACCTTCGGTTTCGAGCCGGCGCACTCGCGCCAGACAGGGCGAGGCGGACAGGTTCACGCGCGCGGCAAGCTCGACATTGGTCAGCCGCGCATCGCGCTGAAGTTCGTTGAGGATACGGATGTCAGTGGCATCCAGGTTGATTTCCGGCATAAGTCACCCAGGTATGGTCATTCGGCAATTCATCTGTGCCGAGTATGACGGGTAATGTGATCGAATGCGGTGAAATATGCTGGGGTTTACCCTATAGACTATTCCTTCGTTTGGCAATTTGGCCAAAGTACGGAATATTCAAGTGGTAGATCGGTAGTAATGAGTCAGCAGAGCACGTGGAGCAGGTTTTTGCCGCTGGTGGGCGCGGTAGCCATCTGGGGCGGCAATTGGCCGGTCATGAAGCTGGGGCTGGCGCATATGAGCCCGCTCTGGCTGGCCGCCAGCCGCTTCGGTTCGGCCGCGCTGATCAGCGCGCTGGTGCTGGGCATGCTGGGCCGCCTGCGCCTGCCCACGCGGCAGGAATGGCCGCTGGTGGCGGGCGTGGCGCTGCTGCAGATGGGCGCGTTCACCGCGCTGGCGCTGTGGGCCTTGCAGTACGTGGCGCCGGGGCGCGCGTCGGTGATCGCCTACGCCACTTCCATCTGGGTCATTCCACTGTCCTCGCTGATCCTGAAGGAACGCCTGTCGTTGGCGCAATGGCTGGCGACGGCGCTGAGCTACGCCGGCATCGTCGTTATCGTCGCGCCCGCGTTCAGCCCCTGGCAGGCGCATACGGTGATCGGGCTGGCGATGCTGCTGGGCGCGTCTTTCGCCTGGGCCTGCAACATCATCCAGCTGCGCGGCAACCGGCATATCCGCCTGGGCGCGGACATGATTCCTTGGCAGACCGCCATTGCGGCGCTGCCGCTGGCCGCGCTGGCGTGGATGCGCGATGGCGCGCCCGTCTTTCTGGCCGAGCCGCAGGCGTGGCCCGTGATCCTGTACACCGGTCCGCTGGCCACCGCACTGACCTTCATCGTGGTGCTGGGCATGACGCAGAAGATGCCGCCGGTGGCGACTTCGATCGCCATGCTCTGCGTGCCGGTGATCGGGTTGATCGTGTCGTCGCTGGTGTTCCAGGAGCGCATCTCGGCCGACCTCGCCCTGGGCCTGGGCCTGATCGGCGCCAGCGTGGCGGCGTCGGCCGCGGCGACGCGCCTGAAGCGGCCGCTGGCGCTGCGCACTTCGTAGCCTGCGGATACGCCGCTGCCAAGGGACCAGCCATCGGCGCCGTTCTAGAATGTCGTGCGCCGGGACCGGTTCCGGCTTCTCTTGCAGGCGTGCGGCGGTTATGGATTCCTTATATGTGCTGGTCGCGGTGGGTGCCATGGCCGCCGGTTTCGTGCAGGGCCTGTCGGGCTTCGGCTTCGGCATGGTGGCCATGTCGTTCTGGGCCTGGACGATAGATCCGAAGCTCGCTGCCGCCATGGTGGTGTTCGGCTCGCTGACCGGACAATTGCTGGCCGCGTTCAGCGTGCGCCGCGGTTTCGCGATGGCGCATCTGCTGCCCTTCGTGGCGGGCGGACTGCTGGGCATTCCGGCGGGCGTCAAACTGCTGCCGTACCTGGATCCGTTGATGTTCAAGGCGCTGGTCGGCGGACTGCTGGCAGTCTGGTGTCCCGTCATGCTGCTCGCGACGCGCTTGCCTCCCATCACTGCTGGCGGCAGATTCGCCGACGGCGTGGTGGGCGCGATGGGCGGCGTCATGGGCGGCATCGGCGGATTCACCGGCGTCATTCCCACCCTGTGGTGCACCTTGCGCCGCTTCGACCGCGACGTGCAGCGCGCGGTGATCCAGAACTTCAATCTGTCGATGCTGGTCGTGACGATGGCGAGCTATATCTACACCGGTGTGGTCACGCGCGACATGCTGCCGCTGTTCGCAGTGATCTTGCCGGCGATGCTGGTGCCGACCTTGTGGGGCACGCGCGTGTATGTCGGCATCAGCGACCTGGCGTTCCGCCGCATCGTGCTGGGCCTGCTCACCGTCTCGGGCGTGGCGCTGCTGGCGTCGTCGCTGCCCGGACTGCTGGCCTAGCGTTCTCCGCCGGTCGCCAGGGCGGGCCGGGCAACATGCTATCGTTGGATATTCAAGAGAGAATCACCGCATGGCATTGCACCGTTTCGAGAAAGGCGAGTTGGGACATTGGCTGCGCGTCGTGGCCGACAATGGCGAGCCTGGCGCCGCCCAGACTGAAGTGCCCGCGCACGTGGCGCAGGCGCTGGAGACGCTGCGTTGCATCGAAGCCGGCGCCGATGGCCGCTGGCTCATCACCGATAAGGGCAGGCTCTCCCTGCGCATGGAAGAGCCCGGCGCGATCCACGTGCGATAGCCTCGCGCATGGCGCGGCGCGGCCGCGGAATCCGACAATGTCGACATTCGCCGCAGCTCAGGCCTGCGTGCCGCGTTTCGCTGCGTCTTGATCGTTCGGCTTACGAAAATCCCACACAATTTGCGAATGTTTTCGCAGTATGTCGCAGCTTAGCGAGTATTCCGGGGCGCTACGGGAATTTCCTGAGACGGAATGCGCGATTTGGCTGCTTTTCGACGTATCGCGGGCGTCGAGTCGCCAGTAAGATGAACTTGCGTGACGTTTGCAGGTCTATTCATTTGCGCGGGAATCCTGCTCCCGCAACGTCACGCGTGGTTCACGCGTTTAAGTAACCGACTGGGAGGTAGCACATGCAGCATCGTGACCAGGAAGTTCTGATCGACGTTTCCACAGCGGCCATGGATACCGGCGGATATGGCGTACTGCTGACGGTTACGGCCGAGGGCGGCACCGAAGTGGATGCCGCGTTTTCCCACTTGGGCAACTGCGCTTCGTTGGACGAAGCACGCGATCGCGCGGAAGTATTCGCGCAGAACTGGGTAGAGGAAAACATCTTCCGATAGGGCGCTACGCCCTGGACGGAGCTGATTGGCGGGACCGGTCTGTGTGAGCATGACGCTTCGGAGGATACTCAACGGTTTGCGACGAAAATTTCGGTTATCGTTGCTGCTCCAAAATCTGGAGCCCTTATTGGGTATGCGCCGTTCCAAGATGACTGCCGCACAGACCAACTCTTCACTTGCGGAACACATCCGCGCATTACGCGACCATTTTGATTCCGTTGTCCTGCCCCTCTGGATGGGGCGGGGTTTCAATGGCGCGCTCGGTCTGCCTTTTGAATCGCTGGATGCGTCCACCGGCACTGCGCTGCCGGTCGAGCGCTACCGCGCCATGGCTTGCGCGCGCCAGCTCTATGTGTTTTCAGAAGCGCACGGCGCCGCCGCTGGCGCGCATGCGGACCTGCTGTTCGAATCGCTGCGGCGCGTGTTCCGCGACGAGGTCCATGGCGGTTGGCGCTACAGCGTGGATGCCGAGGCGCGTCCCCTGGACGAAACGCAGGACCTGTACACCCACGCCTTCATCGTGCTGGCTTGCGCCGCCTATTTCCGCCGCAGCCGCAACGCGGATGCGCGCAAGCTCATGCTGGCGACCTCCTCGACCATCGAGGCGCGTTTCAAGACCGCCGATACGCTGTATCACGCAACGCTCAGCGCGGACCTGAGCCGACCGTTGCGCGCGCCCGCGCAGAATCCCATGATGCATCTCACCGAGGCGTATCTGGCCGCTGCGCAGGTTGCGGAACCAACGCTGTACGCGCAGCGTCTGCGCGGCCTGGCGCAAGGCGTCAGTCATTTCTTCGTGCATGCGGCCTCGCAGTGCATTTCGGAAGAGCGGCAGGGCACGGCCGGCAACCGGCTGGAGCCCGGGCATCAGTTCGAATGGCTGTCGCTGGTGCATGGCTCGGCCGAGGTGTTCGACGGCCTGGAGCTGGCGGAATCGTTGCCGCGCGCCGTGCGCTGGTCGCGCCGACATGGCGTGGACGCGGGCGGGGTGGTGGCTGCGCTGGACGAGTCCGGAGCCGTCATCGACGACACGCGCCGGATCTGGGCGCAGACCGAGTATCTGCGGGTGCTGGGCGTGCTGGGCGACCTGCCTGCGCTGGAGGCTGCCCTGGCCATGTTCCGTGCGCGTTTCCTGCACCCGGGGGGCTGGTACGAATGCCTGGATTCGCAGGGAGCAGTGGTGCGCGCGGACATGCCTTCGACCTCGCCGTACCATCTGGCTACCTGTCTGTCCGCCATGCCAACCGTTGTTTAATTGTGGCGTTAACAATTATTTTTGGATTTATCGTCATATATTGATAGAAAAGTATTGGTGAAATCCCTTACAATTTAGTAACTATGTTTGTAGGGAAGCACCAATGAGCGTTATGTGCCTGGCTTGCCAACGCATTAACCCGGGGCTTGCAGGCGTTGCGCCGCATGCCCATCTGGGACATCAGGGATTCACCAACCCGACGCAGAGAGGCCGTGAAGAAAGCCGTGAAGATCACTTCCGCTGCTTGAGTTGCGGGGCGAAATGGCTGCGCGAGACCGACAAGTGGGGCGTGGACCTGGGGTTCAAGCTCGCACCCTGAGCACTCCGCCGCGCCAGCTGAACGGGCTCCGTAGGAGCCCGTTTTCATTTCGTCGTATTTGGCCGCCGCTCGCGGCAACCACATGTGTCGCGCCTGCCTTCAGCCCGGGCCGGCGGCCAGCACGTCCGGGTCTTGCCCGGCAGTCTCCAGCAGCCATTGGCGGAAGCAGGCCAGCGCGTAATGGTCGCGGCGCTGGGCCGGCGCGCATAGGTGATAGCCGCGGGCGATGCGTATGGGCAGGTCGGGAAAGGGGGCCGCCACGCGTCCCGCCTGCAGGTCGTCGCGGACCAGGCAGCGCTGCAGCACGGCGATGCCCATGTCTGCCATGACGGCGCGGACCAGGATGGAAACCTGGTCAAAACCATTGGACAACTGGACCGAGGCGCGCGGCACGCCGGCGGCAGCCAGCCATTGCACCCAGTTGTCCATGCCATTCGAGTGGTACAGCAGCGGCTCCCCGAGCAGGCCGGCCGGGGTGTCCCAGAGTCCCTGCGCGCGCCGCGCCGCCAGTCGGGAAGGGTGGCAGATCACGACCAACTCACGCCCGATCACGTAGTCCACCTGCCAGCCCGGCCATTGCTCCGGCATGCCGGACAGAATGCTGGCATCGGGCGTCGCGCCCGAAAAATCCTCGTTGCGGCGGTAGGCCGCAAAGCCGAGCTGGATGTCGGGATGGCGCGCGTGAAAGTCCGACAGGCGGGGCAGCAGCCAGGCGCTGGCCAAGGTCGGCACCGTGGACAGCGTCAGGCGCAGGCGGCGGTCATTGGCGCGCAATCCGGCGCTGAGCGACTCGATCTGCTGCAGCGGGCCTTGCGTGCCGTCGTACAGGCGGCGTCCGGTTTCAGTCAGGGTCAGGCCATGGGCGTTGCGATGCATCAGCGGCTGGCCGAAGTGCGCTTCCAGGCGCGAAATGGCGCGGCTGACGGCGCCCTGGGTGACGCACAGGACCTCCGCGGCGCGGGTGAAGCTGCCCAGGCGCGCCGCCGTCACGAAGGCGTGCAGCTCCGACATGGAGGGCGAGTGCAGTCGCATCTAGCATGACCATTGGTAATGAAGCCGTGCAATATAGTCGTTTGAAAGGGGGGCGTAAAGTTCGGACACTGGCGGCCTTGTCGATTGACCTTCAACTTTCGGAGTCATCCCCATGTCCCGCCGTCTTCTGGGCCGGTCCGCGCGCTTCGCGCTCGCCGGCATGTTTGCCACGCTGACCTTCGCCGGCATCGCCCAAGCCGCCGACTATCCTGCCCGCCCCATCAAGCTGGTGGTGCCGTTCGCCGCCGGCGGTTCGACCGATATCGTGGCGCGCCTGGTGGCCGAGTACGCCGGCCGCGACCTGAAGCAGACCATCGTGGTCGAGAACAAGGCCGGCGCCGGCGGTTCCATGGGCATGGAGCAGGTAGCGCGCGCCACGCCCGACGGCTACACCATCGGCATGGCCACGATGAGCACGCACGGTTCGAACCCGGCCGTGTTCCGCAAGATGAACTACGACCCGGTGAAGGATTTCGTGCCGGTGGCCAATGTGGTCGCGGTGCCCAGCATCTTTGCGATCAACCCGGGCCTCCCGGCCAAGAACATGGCCGAGTTCGTGGCCCTGGCCAAGAAGCAGCCGGAACGCTACAGCTTCGCCTCGCCAGGCGTGGGTTCGTTGGGCCACGTGAACATCGAGAACTTCATGATGCTGTCCGGCATCAAGCTGCTGCACGTGCCGTACCGCGGCGCGGGTCCGGCGCTCAATGACGTGATGGGCGGGCAGGTGGATGCGATCACCGACAACCTGTCCTCGACCCTGCCGCAGGTGCAGGGCGGCAAGCTGCGCGCGCTGGCCGTGCTGGGCGCCGAGCGTTCGCCGCTGTTGCCCGACGTGCCGACCTACATCGAGCTGGGCTATCCCGACATGGGCACGGGCGGCTGGTTTGGCCTGGTGGCGCCCGCCGGCACCCCGCCGGCCGTGGTTGAACGCCTGAACAAGGCGGTGCGAGCCGCCCAGGATGATCCGGAATTCCGCAAGAAGGCCGAGGAAGTGGGTGGTACGCTGGTGCGCACCACGCCCCAGGAATTCGAGGCGCAGATCCAGCAGGCCCTGGCCCGTTACGCCAAGGTCGCCAAGACTGCCAACATTCAGGCTGATTGACGATGACCCACGCCGACTTCGACGCTGTTTCCGTACACGAGCCCTCGGGCCCGGCCCTGCCGCTGGTCTGCGATTCGCCGCATAGCGGCGAGCGCTATCCCGACGATTTCGGCGCCGCGGCCACCCTGGCGCAGTTGCGCCAGGGCGAGGACACGCACGTGGACGCGTTGTGGTCGGCGGCACCGGCCTTGGGCGCGACGCTGATTGCCGCGAACTTCCCGCGCGTCTACATCGATCCCAACCGCACGCTGCAGGATCTGGACCCCGAGCTGCTGGCGCAGCCCTGGCCTGAACCGCTGGATCCGGGCGAGAAGACCCGCCTGGGCAAGGGCCTGATCTGGCGCAGGATGGACCGGGCCACGCCGATCTATGATCGCAAGCTGACGCTGGCCGAGGTGCGCCACCGCATCCAGGCGTATTACGAGCCCTACCACGCGGCCCTGGCGCACGCGATCCAGCAGGTGCGGCAGCGCTTTGGCGCGGTCTGGCACCTGAACCTGCACTCCATGCCCAACGATGCCTACGAGCGCCTGGGCCGCAAGAGCGAGCATCCGCTGGCGGACTTCGTGCTGGGCGACCGCGATGGCACGACCTGCGAGCCCGAGTTCATCGCCCTGATCGAGGCGGCCTTGCGCGGCAAGGGCTACACCGTGGCGCGCAACGACCCTTACAAGGGCGTGCAGCTGATCGCCCAGATCGGCCAGCCGGGCTTGAACCGCCACAGCCTGCAGGTGGAAATCCGCCGTCCGCTGTACATGGACGAAGCCACGCGCGAGCGCAATGCGGGATTCGCGCCGCTGCAGGCCGACCTGTCCGATGTGCTGGCGCAGGTGGCGGCCTACGTGCGCGCGCGCCAGGCGGCCCTGGCTTAAGTTTCCCTTTGGCAGGCCGTAGTCGGTAACAAGGAACCGCGCCTTTTTTGGGCGCGGCTACACGGAACCGCAATGGCTGAGAAGATCATCAACGGATTTTCGGTGCTCGCGTACGCGACCCAACCCGAGGGGCGCGTGCCACCGCGCGCTTTCATCGAAACGCGGCGGCTGCCCAAGAAGCAGAGCCAGGCCGAACGGGACGCGCAGGCCGCGGCCCAGGCGGACGCGCAAGAGGAGCGGCCGGCTGACGCCACGCAGGAAGACGCGAACGACGCCGAGCCAGACACCCTGGCCTTCGAGATCTTCATCAGCCGGCGCTTCCGCAGCACGGTGGAGGCCATGTCGGCGGCGCGCAACGCGCTGGACCGCATCAAGCTGGTCGACGAGGACGGCGTTCCGGATCACTTGCCCGAGTAGCGCGGTCCGTGGGCGGCGATGCGCCGCCCATATTGTTATCCCGACTTTGTATTTGTCGAACCCCTGAGCGCAGGCCGATGATGCCGCATGGCAATCATCGCCATTCACAGTCTGCTCAAAAGGAAGGTTGATGAATACGAACGTCCATTCCCGCGCCATCTCCACGCGGGGAATCTCGCGCCGCACGCTGTTGCGCGCGGCAGGCGCCGCAGGCCTTGCCGCGCCCCTGGGCATGCTGGGCTCGCGCGTGCTGGCCGCCAATGCGGCGCCGCGCACTTTCAAGATTGCATGGAGCCAGACCGCGGTCTGCCAATCGCCCGTCTCCGTGGCGCTGGAGCGCGGCTTCTTCGACAAATACAACCTCAAGGTCGAACGCATCAATTTCAGCGGCTCCACTGATCAGCTGCTGGAGGCGATCGCCACCGGCCATGCCGATGGCGGCATCGGCATGGCGCTGCGCTGGTTGAAGCCGCTGGAACAGGGCTTCGACGTGAAGCTGGCCGTGGGCACGCATGGTGGTTGCATGCGGCTGCTGACGGCCGAGGACTCGCCGATCAAGAGCGTCAACGACCTGAAGGGCCGTCGCGTGGCGGTGTCGGACCAAGCCAGCCCGGTGAAGAATTTCTTCGCGATCCGCGTGGCGCAGCTGGGCATCGATCCGGAATCGGTGGACTGGCGCCAGTATCCGCAGGACCTGTTCGGCGAGGTGCTGCGCAAGGGCGAGGTCGACGCCATCGCCGGCGACGACCCGCTGATCTACACGCTGCGTGAAGACAACAAGCTGCGCGAGATCGCCACCAACATCGAGGGCGACTACGAGAACCGTACCTGCTGCGTGCTGGGCCTGCGCGGCGACCTGGTGCGCAGGGATCCCGAGGCCGCCGCCGCCATCGCGCGCGCGGTGATCGACGCGCAGCGCTGGACGGCTTCCAACCCGGACGAGACGGCACGCATCTTCGCGCCCTATGTGCCCGGCAAGGTACCCGCCGAGCGCGTGGCCGCAATCCTGCGCAGCCATAGCCACGGGCATGCGTCGACCGGGGCGGCGCTGCGCGAGGAGATCGTGGGCTACGCCAAAGACCTGAAAACGATCAAGGTGCTCAGTGCGGGCCTGGACGTCAACAAGTACGCGCAAGTGGTGGTGCCCAATGTCCTCGGCTGACGTATTGCATGCCCCGGCCGCGGGCACGAATCCGCCCCTGCGCGACTGGCGCTTGTGGAAGACCGGCATTGCCGCCGCCGTCCTGTGGGCGGGGGTAGGTGGTGTGACGCTGGCGTGGCCGAACGTGGAGGTCGGCTTCTCGTCCTGGGGCTACACGCGCGAATTTGGTGCGGCGGCCTTGGCCTTGGCGCTGCTGCTGTTGCTGGCGGCGGCGCCAGGGGCGGGGCAGTTGCGCCCTGTGCGCGCCTTGCGTCGGGCGGGCCCCTGGCTCGCCACGCTGGCGGTGGCGGTGGGCGCCTGGGAGATCGCGACGGCCAAGCTGGCGCTCCTGCCCAGCCCGTTTTTCGCGCCGCCGCAGTCGCTGATCGAGGTCTATGCCACCGACTACAAACGGCTGGCCGACAGCCTGGCGAATTCGCTGTGGCTGCTGGCCAACGGCTTTCTGCTGGGCGCCGCCGCAGGCTTTCTGACCGGCGTGGCCATCGGCTGGTCGCGCGGCCTGGGCTACTGGGTACATCCGGTGCTGCGCTTCCTGGGGCCGGTGCCGTCCACTGCCTTGCTGCCGATGGCATTTTTCTTCTTTCCATCGAGCTGGTCGGCTGCGGTCTTCCTGATCGCGTTGGCAACCTGGTTTCCAGTCACGGTGCTGACCTGGTCGGGCGTGGCGGGCGTGAACCGGGCGTACTACGACGTGGCGCGCACCCTGGGCGCCAACGAATGGTTCCTGGTGCTGCGCGTGGCGATTCCGGCGGCGTTGCCGCAGGTCTTCGTGGGCCTGTTCATGGGCCTGGGCGCGTCGTTCTCGGTGCTGGTGGCGGCCGAGATGATGGGCGTGAAATCCGGCCTGGGTTGGTATCTGTCATGGGCCCAGGGCTGGGCCTCCTACGCCAATATGTATGGCGCGCTGATCGTGATGGCGCTGGTGTTTTCGGGCCTGATCAGCTTGCTGTTCCTGGGGCGCGACCGCCTGCTGGCGTGGCAGAAGGGAGTCGTGAAATGGTAGCGGCGGCCGTACCTGAAAAGCAGAATGCACCCGGCGCCGCGCTGGCCGTGCGCGGCGTGAACCATCACTTCGACCTGGATGGCGCGGAATTGCCGGTGCTGGACGGCATAGACCTGGATGTGAAGGCGGGCGAGTTCGTGGCCTTGCTGGGACCCAGCGGCTGCGGCAAGTCCACGCTGCTGCGCCTGGTCGCGGGCCTGGAGCCTCCGGCCGCAGGCGGCCTGCTGGCGGACGGCGAACCCATCACGGGGCCTTCGCCTTCGCGCATCGTGGTGTTCCAGGATCCCACGCTGTATCCCTGGCGCACGGTCTGGGACAACGTGGCCCTGGGGCTGCAGGCGCGCGGGCTGTTGAAGACGCAGCGCGGCCGGGTGGACGAGGCCTTGCAGCGCGTGGGGTTGACGCCCTTCGGCCAGGCCTACCCGCACCAGCTGTCCGGCGGCATGGCGCAGCGCGCCGCGCTGGCGCGCGCGCTGGTCAACGATCCGCGCATCCTGATCCTGGATGAGCCGCTGGGCAAGCTGGACTCGCTGACCCGCATCGCCATGCAGTCCGAACTGGTGGACCTGTGGCAACGCGAAGGCTACACGGCCTTGCTGGTCACGCACGACGTGGAGGAGGCGCTGTTCATGGCCACGCGCATCGTGGTGCTGAGCGAGCGGCCGGCGCGGATCAAGGATGAGATCGTCAACGACCTGCCGTATCCCAGGCATCGCGGCGATCCGCGCCTGGCGGCCTTGCGCCATCGCGCGCTGGCCTTGCTGGGGTTGGACTCGACGTGGTGAGCATCGCGCAATGCCGGCCGGCGGATGTCGCTTGCGCGGCGCGGCCGACCCGGTGGCGCGTAACGGTGCTGCTGACGGTCGGGTTGGCCGCGTTGGCGCTGACCCTGGCCGCGACGATCTGGCGGTCGCTAGTCCAGGTTCCGGTATTGACGTACTGGCCGTTCGCTTGGCGCTACGACCCGGACCTGCCTGTCAGTCCGCATACCTGGCGCCAGCTGTGGCTGGCGCTGGCGCAGTCGGCGGCGGCGCTGGCACTGTTGTGCGGCGCGCTGTTCGCCAAACGCCGGCGGCTGGCATGGCTGGGCGCCGCTGCCGCGCTGGCGCTGCTGACCGACTGGCCGCGTCCGCAGATGCTGCTGACCGAGGCGCACAGTTCCTCCTATCAGCTTTCACCGCTGCCGTTTTCCGATGCCAATCTGCTGCGGGGCGGACGGCTGTACCAGGCGCATTGCGCCGCGTGCCATGGCGCGGCAGCCGATGGGCGGGGCGAGCTTGCGGCCAGCCTGCCGGTGTGGCCCAGCGTGCTGGGACCGGCCCTGTTCCAGAACAGACTTGAAGGCGAGCTGCACTGGCGCATCGCGCATGGCGGGCAGGAGCCGGCTGCCAAGCTCGCGATGCCCGCGTTCGGCGCAACGCTGAGTGCCGACGAGATATGGCAGGTGCTGGACTATCTGCGCTTGCGGGCCTATGGGACTGGTGGCGGCAGCGGCATGCCTGCGGTGGCCGCGCCTGTCGTCGAACTCGTCTGCCGTGATGGCCGCGCGGCGCGGCTCAGCGGCCTACGTGGCTTGCCCCTGCGTGTGATGGCCCATGCGCCGGGTGCGCCCGAGGAACCGCAGGATCCGCGGCTGCTTACCGTGGCGCTGACGCGAGGCGCGGCGCAGGACGTCGATGCGGATTGCGTGGCGGTCGGCGCAGGCGCCTGGAACGCCTA
>NZ_DATCUY010000434.1:0-16708 GCF_036567245.1 Achromobacter sp.
GGGCGCGCGCGCAGGCCCTGCTGCCGCGCTACCGCGACCGGCTGGTCGAAGCCATGAACGCCCTGCTCTGGCACTGAACCGCCGGCCGCCTCAGGCGACGCGCGCCGACCCCCGCAGTTCTGCCAGCCAGCCGGCATAGGCCTGTTCCACCAGGGCGGCCGTGCGTTCGGCGGAGAACTGGCCTTGGCCCCGGATCAGTTCCCGCCCCGCGTCGCCCATGCGGCGTCGGAGGACGGGATCGGCCAACAGGCTTTCCAGCGCGGCGGCCAATGCCGCCGGATCGCCGGGCGGCACCAGCAAGCCGGTCACGCCGGCCTGCATGGTCTCCGGCACGCCGCCCACATTGGTGCCCACCACCGGCAGCCCCATGGCCGCGGCCTCGATGAAGACCGTGCCCAGGGCCTCGCGCAGCGTCGGCAGCGCGAACACGTCGAAGGCCGTCAGGACATTGCCGATGTCGTCGCGCCGGCCGGTGAAATGCACGCGTTGGACCAGGCCCAACTTCTCTGCCTGCGCCCGCAGTTGCCCGCCCATGGGCTGGCCTTCGCCCACCAGCACCAGATGGGCATTCGGAAACCTGGCCGAAATGCGATGAAAGGCGTCGATCAGATCGCAATGGCCCTTGTCCGCGCGCATCACGGCCACGCAGCCGACCACCAGTGCGTCCTCCGGCATACCGAGCTCACGCCTGACGCAGGCGCCGCTGCGCACCTGGGGCAGCACTACCGGCGAATGGATGGTGGCGATGGCCTCCGGCCGCGCGCCCCCGTCCAGCAGTTGCCCGCGGACGTAGCGGCTGACGGCGATGACGCGATGCGCCAGCCAGGTATAGGCGTAGAGGGAATTGATAGGCTTGGCCAGATGGCGCGTGCGCACAATGAGCGGCGTGCCGGCCAAGCGGGCCGCGAGCGCGCCCAGGACGGTATCGCGGCGGCTGTGCGTATTGACCACGTCGAAATGCCCCAGACGCAACAGGCGGCGCACGAAAGCGACGCAGCGCACGAAGTTGAACGGGCCATCCATGGGGACGAGATGCACAGTGAAGCCGGCCTCGCGCAAGCGCCGGCCCAGCTCTGCCTCCGGTTGGCAGACCGCTTCCAGATGATGGCCGCGCTCGCGCATGGCGATCATCTCCTTGTAGATGCAGAATTCCTGGCCGCCGAACGAGGTGGCGGCTTCGGTATGCAGGATGCGCAGGCGCGCGTCGAGACCGGGCCGGGCCTGGAACGATTCAATGGGATCCGGCATGATCAAGGATGTCCGCCTTGAGAAGTGTCCGCGTCGCTCCAGCAGCGTCCCTGCGACAGCAGGTAGGCCTCCAGATAGGAGATGTCTTCCTGCTCCAGCGCCGCCGCGCCCGCGCTGGCGCAATCGCGCGGGCACTCGGAAGCCTGCAGCCGGTTTTCAGACCAGACGCGGGCCGCGCCGGTGCGGGACAGTTCGAAGCGCGCACCCGCGCGCGCCCAGCCCAGCAGGCGCTCGCTCGGGGTCAGTTGCCGGGTCTGGTAGACGCCATGCGGACTCGGGGCCGCCGGCACGGCCAGCGTGTCGCCAACATCCACCAGACGGCTCGCGGCGCCGGGCTTGCCGGGTGTGTAGGTCAATACCGTAAGAGGGCGTAGTGGCATTTAGCTAGCAAGAGTCGCCAGGCGGCCTTGCTAGCCACGGACTGGTCGGGATTCGAGGGTAAGGGTTTGGTCGCCGGGCAAGCAACGCCAACAATTCGACGCTGATTAGCTGTTTTTTCAAACAAATGAAAGACGTTCGACGAAATAGAAGAGTCCCGAAATACCAATTCAGGTAAAATTCAGGAATGAAACGCGCATCTTATCAAAACGTAAGCAAAGCCGGTACTGCATGAATTCACAGCCCGTACCTCCCCACAAGCCGGTTTCGTTCCTGCAAGCGTTCCTCCGTTCCGAAGCGCTGGGCGGCTATGTCCTGATGCTGGCCGCGCTGGTCGCGCTGGTGGTCGCCAACAGCCCCGCCGCCCCCGCCTATTTCAGCGTGCTGGAAACCAAGCTCGGCTTCCACGTGGGTCCGGTCCTGCTCAAGGAAACCGTGCTGCACTGGATCAACGACGGCTTGATGGCGGTGTTCTTCCTGCTGGTCGGACTCGAAATCAAGCGCGAAGTCCTGGACGGCCAGTTGCGCGGCGCGGCCCGTATCGTGCTGCCCGGCATCGCCGCCCTGGGCGGCATGGCGCTGCCGGCGCTGATCTACGTGCTGATCAACTTCGGCAGCCCCGACACCCTGCGCGGCTGGGCCATCCCCGCCGCCACCGACATCGCCTTCGCGCTGGGCATCCTGGCGTTGCTGGGCAGCCGCGTGCCGACTTCGCTGAAAATCTTCCTGACGGCGCTGGCCATCCTGGACGACCTGGGCGCCATCGTCATCATCGCCTTGTTCTATACCGCCGACCTCAACGTGTTCGCGCTGAGCATGGCGGGCGCCCTGCTGGCCTGCCTGTTCTGCCTGAACCGCGCTGGCGTGCTGCGGCTGACGCCCTATCTGCTGATCGGCGCGGTGTTGTGGTACTTCGTCCTGAAGTCCGGCGTGCATGCCACGCTGGCCGGCGTAGCGCTGGCGCTGACCATTCCGCTGCGCCCGCAAACCCAGGGCCATCCCGGCGCGCATTCGCCCCTGCATGTACTGGAGCACGCGCTGCACAAGCCGGTGGCCCTGCTGATCGTGCCGATTTTTGGCTTCGCCAACGCCGGCGTGTCGTTCGCCGGCATGGGCCTGGGCAGCCTGGCGCAGCCCGTGCCCCTGGGCGTGGCGCTGGGCCTGTTCCTGGGCAAGCAGCTGGGCGTATTCGGCTTTGCCTGGCTGGCCATCAAGAGCGGCATCGCCACCCTGCCGCGCCACGCCAGCTTCAAGCAGCTGTACGGCGTGTCGCTGCTGTGCGGCATCGGTTTCACCATGAGCCTGTTCATCGGCGCCCTGGCGTTCACGGATCCGGCCTCCATCGACGCCACCAAGATCGGCGTGCTGACAGGCTCCCTGGCGTCCGCCGTGGCCGGCTTCCTGCTGCTGCGCGCCTGCGGGACGCGCGCCGGCGCCCCGGAAAATCCTTGAGCACCGCTTGAATACGGACGGCGGGCGCTAAAGTAGCGGGATCCGAAACGATACCGGGAGCCGCCATGAAGCCGTCCGCCATCATCGTGCAACGCGTCTACGAGGGCTTGGGCCCGGAAGGCAGCTACCGGGCGCTGGTGGACCGCATGTGGCCGCGCGGGCTGCGCAAGGCAGACCTGCACCTGGACGAATGGGCGCGCGACGTCGCTCCCACCCTTGAGCTGTGCAAATGGTTCAGCCACATCGAGGAACGCTGGGAAGAATTCCGCCAGCGTTACCAGGCCGAACTGGCGGAACCCGAGCAGCAGGCCCGCATGGCCGCCTTGCTGGACGCGGCCGGCGACCGCCCGCTGACCCTGCTCTACGGCGCCCGTAATACTGAACACAACCAGGCCATCGTGCTGCACGACGTACTGCAGGACTATGTCCGCCATCATCGCAAGCGCAAGAAGGCCTGAGCCAGCGTCCGTTTGCGCGTTCAGCCTGCTCTAATCCTGGCGCGCTACCATCAGGCCATGCTCCCCGCATCCGTGGGCGACAGGGCACGGCCCGGCCCACCGGCAATCCCAACCGGAGGTTCCAGCATGCATAACCTGAATGGAAAAGTCGCCGTCGTCACCGGCGCCGCCAGCGGCATCGGCAAGGAAATCGCCCTCACGCTGGCGCGCGCCGGCGCGGCTGTCGCCATCGCGGACCTGAACCAGGCCGGCGCCGACGCCGTCGCCCGCGAAATCGAACAGGCCGGCGGCAAGGCCATGGGCGTGGCCATGGACGTCACCAGCGAAGACGCCGTGAACCAGGGCATCGACCGCGTCGCGGCCGCCTACGGCAGCATCGACATCCTGATTTCGAACGCGGGCATCCAGATCGTGAACCCGATCGAGAACTTCGCATTCTCGGACTGGAAGAAGATGCAGGCCATCCACGTGGACGGCGCATTCCTCACGACCAAGGCGGCGCTCAAGCATATGTACAAGGGCGACCGCGGCGGCGTGGTCATCTACATGGGCTCGGTCCATTCGCACGAAGCCTCGCCGCTGAAGTCCGCCTACGTGGCCGCCAAGCACGCCCTGCTGGGCCTGGCGCGCGTGCTGGCCAAGGAAGGCGCGGCGCACAACGTGCGCTCGCACGTCATCTGCCCGGGTTTCGTGCGCACGCCGCTGGTGGAAAAGCAGATCCCGGAACAGGCCAAGGAACTGGGCATCAGCGAAGAGGACGTGGTCAAGAAGGTCATGCTGGGCGACACGGTCGACGGCGTATTCACGACGGTCGAGGACGTGGCGCAGACCGCCCTGTTCCTGGCCGCCTTCCCCAGCGCCGCCTTCACCGGCCAGTCCTTCGTGGTCAGCCACGGCTGGTACATGCAGTAATTCGGCCCGCGGCGCCTTTTGCCGCGCGGTCTTTGATACCCTAGCCCTCTTTGTGGACCGGCGCGCAGTCGCGCGCCGGCAGCCTGCCTTGAGGAACCCCATGTCTTTCAGCTCCGACGCCTGGGCGCGCAACGCCGCGCTGTACGAAACCACGCGCGACATGCCGTTCAACCAGGAACTGGCCAGCGGCCAGCTCGACGAGAACGCATTCAAACATTACATGATCCAGGACGCGCACTATCTGGTGGCCTTCGGACGCGCACTCGCCATTGCTTCGGCCAAGGCCGACGACGCCGACGGCGTGGTGCAGTTCGCGGATGCGGCCAAGGGCGCGGTCGTCGCCGAACGCACGCTGCACGCCGGCTTCCTGAAGCAGTTCGGCATCGACGACGCCACCTTCGCAGCCACGCCGCTGACCCCGGCCTGCCACCACTACACCAGCTACCTGATCGCCACCGCCTGGAGCGCGCCTTATCCGGTAACGCTGGCGGCCCTGCTGCCGTGCTTCTGGATCTACGCCGAGATCGGCCGCGAGATCCATGCGCACGCGGCCCAGCCCAATCCCTATGCGGCCTGGATCGAGGCCTATGCCTGCGAGGACTTCCACGCCCTGGTGCAGCGGGTCATCGCCACGGTCGACCGCATTGCCGAAAAGGCGTCCGCCGAAACGCTGGCGCAGATGCACGCGGCCTACACGCGCGCCGCGCAGCTGGAATGGATGTTCTGGGATTCGGCCTATCGCCAGGACGGCTGGCCGGTCTGAACGCTGGCGCAACCCCCAGGGCGCGCGTGTTCGTACGCGCGCCCCGCCGCATCTAGAACTGATAGCGCGTGCTCAGCAGGAAACTGCGAGGCGTACCGTAGTAGTTGCCACCATTGTTGCCCGCCAGCGTATCGAAATAGCGCTTGTCGAACAGGTTGTTCACGTTCAGCTGGAAATCCAGCTGGCGGTTCACCCGATAGCCCGCCACCAGATCGACCACCGCGTAGGGCGATTGCTTGATCACATACCCGGCGCTGCTGGTCAAGGACTGCGTCGTGATCTTGCTTTGCGCGCGCACCGCTCCGCCCACCCGCCACTGCTCCAACTTTCCTGGCAAGTGATACATCGCCGACACCTTGAACTGGTGCTGCGGAACATAGCTGGCGTAAGGTTGGCCGGATGCGCCATCCACGCCGCCGCTTGAGACCTTGGCCCGGGTGTACGAATAGCCGATGCCCACATTCAGGCGCGGCAGCAATTCGCCGTTGATGTCGACCTCCACCCCCTCGCTTTTCACCTCGCCAACGGCGCGGTAGCAATTGGTGGCCACGAAGCACGAGGGAATGTCCGTGACGGCTTGCGGCAGGTTGGTCTGCGTGGTCGAGAACAGCGCAATGGCGGCGTTGACGCGTTCATCCAGATAGCTGCCCTTCAACCCGATTTCGTAATTGGTGCCTTCCACCGGCTTGAGCACGGTGCCGGACGTGTCCAGGTAGTACTGCGGTTTGAAGATGCTGGAATAGCTGGCGTAGACCGAATGGTTGTCGTTCAGGTCATAGATCAGCGCGGCATAGGGCGTGAAGTGGGCATCTTCGCCAAACTTGCGCTGACTGCTCCAGCTGCCCTGGGTCTGTTTATTGTCGAAGTCGTACCAATCCATGCGGGCGCCCAGGATCATGCTCAACGGATCGGCCAGGCGGAAGCGGCCCGTGGCATAGAACGACGTCAACTCGGAGCGTTGGTCGCGCCGCCACATCGTGTCTTTGGCGAAGTCCTGGCGGCGCATGGAATCCGGGTCCCAGGTGGAGGGGTCGACGCCGGAGACCATCAGGTAGCCGCCCGGCTCATCCAGGTAGCTATAGCCGTTGTCCAGCCAGTGGTCATTGCGGTAGCTCGCGCCCACCGCAATATCGTGCTCGCGGCCGAACAGCGTGATCGGGCCTTGGGCGGACAAGTCGAAGCTGCGCTGCTTCTTGTCGTAGTCATAGCGGCCTCCCATCACGTCATATACGGTGCTGCTCTGGCCGCCGTCGCTGGCGACGAAGTATGCGCCGTCGAGCGACGATTTGCCATTGACGCCGCGGGCCGCCGCGCGCGCGACCCAACCGTTGTCGAAGGTATGCTGCAGCTCGGCGAACAGACTGTATTCGCTCTTGTCCCAATAACTCCAGGACGGCGAAAAGCGGCGCGACCGCCGGATATCCAGCGGAGTGCCATTCACCGCGGTGGGCACGCCCATCCATTCGGAGCCGGGGTTATCTTCGCGGTTGGAATGCCCGCCCAGCGTCAGGACGGTGTTAGCGGTCAGATCGATGTCCACCACGCCGTAGTACAGCTGCCTGCGGCTGCTATAGCCGTCGGTGAAATAGTCGCGCGACTGCTGCGAGGTGACGAAGCGCCCGCGCACCGAGCCGCTGTCGTTCAGCGGCCCGCTGGCGTCGAATTCGCCCGAGAAGTTGTTCCACGAGCCCGCTCGCGCGGTGGCAATGAATTGCGCGGCGTCGGTCGGCTGCTTGCGCACGAAGTTGATGGTGCCGGACGGGTCGCCCATGCCGGTCATCAAACCAGTGGGGCCGCGTACGACTTCCACGTGGTCGTACATGGCCGTGGTGCTGTAGGTGGAGGTGTCCGTCTCGTACGACACGGGCAGGCCATCCATCAGGAAAGTGTTGATGGTGAAGCCGCGCGAAAAATAGCGCGACCGGTCATTGCTCCAATGGTTGACCGTGACGCCGGTGGTGCTGTTGGCCACGTCGTCGATCGTCTGCATGGCGAAGTCGTCCAGCTTCTGCCGGGTGACCACGCTGACGGATTGTGGTGTTTCCTGGATGGTCAGCGGCAGCTTGGTCGCCGTGCTCATGGCGCCGGTGGTATAGGAACCGGTGTCCTCGGTGATCGAGTTGCCCTTGCCCACAACGGTGATCGTGTTCATCACCACGCTGTTGGCGTCCTCGACGCGCGACACCGACACATTGCTGCCCGACCGTTCAAACGCCAGCCCGGACCCTACCAGCAGCGCCCGCAAGGCCTGGTCCGGCGTCAGATTGCCTGCCACGGCGGGCGCCTGCAGCCCCCGCACCGTATCGGGCGCGTACGCCAATTCCAGCGACGCCTGCGTCGCCAGTTGCGTCAAGGCGCCTTCCAGCGACTGCGCGGGGATATTCACGGCCAGCGGCGCTTCCTGCGCGTGGACCTCACGCTGCGGCATGGCCAGCGCCAGCATCAAGGACAGGGCCAGCACGGTCAGCCCGCGCGTCGGCGCAGCAAGTCGCGATGTGCCGCGCAGAGTGGGTCCAGAGGGTATACGGTTCACGGGACTAGCGTTCCTGGAGGGATCTTGAGACAAGGCGCGCCAGTCAGCCCATGACGGAGGACGCTGGCGCAGCCGCGGCATCGGATCGATGCCCTTGGGAGACAAGACGCCTGTCGCGGACAAATCCCTGATGGAGAAACGCGATTGAATAGTAACTATTCGTAATTGAACCAACCGACGCGATGGCCCCGAGAAGCTAGCGGCGCACGATCAAGGCCGAGCCATCCACGCCACTTTGCACGCGCACCGGCGCAATCGCGGGCAGCAGATCCAGGAAAGCCTTGGGATTGTCGACGCTGAACACGCCCGAAATCCGCATCGCCGCCACGTCATCACCCGACACGCGGATCGGCGCGCGGCCGTAGCGGTTCATTTCGGAAACGGCTTCGGACAGCGGCACGTCGCGGAATACCGCGCGGCCGCGCTGCCAGGCCAGCAAATTCGCCACGTCCAGTTTTTCGGACGGCGACAAGCGGCCATCCTGCGCCGTGCGCGTGCCCTGGCCCGCCGTCAGCAGTACCTGGCTGCGGCTCCACCAATGGCTAGACTGGACCGCCACCGTGCCCGACTCCACCGCCACGCGCACCACGTCGGCGTCGCGCCGGACATTGAAGCGCGTGCCCGTCACGCGAATGGTCACGCCGCCGGCTTCGACATAGAACGGCCGGCTGGCGTCCGGGGTCACCGAAAACGTCGCCTCGCCCGACTTCAACTCCACCACCCGGCGGTCCGCATGCAGCGCTACCGACAATTGTGTGGCGGTGTTCAGGTCAACGATGGACGCATCGGGCAGCGACACTTGCTGGCGTTGCCCCAACTGCGTTGCATATTGTGCAGCGTAGCCGGGATCGCCCTCGCCCCATTGCGGCAACGCCACGGCCGCGACCACGGCCGCGGCGCCAGCAAGGGCCAACCCCGCCGCCAGACGACGACGCGGCGGCGCGCGGCGGCTGGATGCGGCTTGCGGCTCCTGCGTCAGCGCGCGTAATCGCTCTTCCCCCAACTGCGCGCTGGCATTCCATATGCCGCGCGCGCGGCGGAACTCCAGGTCGTGCGAGGGATTCGCCCGCCGCCACGCTTCGAACTGCTGGCGCTCGGCCTGGCTCATCTGTTCCGAATGCGCACGGGCGAACCAATAGGCGGCCGCGTCGCGGGGATCGGTCAGGGTGTCGGGGTCGATGGGGTCGGTCATTGCGCGGCGGGTCAATCCGGGCAGAAGTGTTTCAGCTGTTCGCGGACTTCTCGGGTGGCGTCCATGATATAGCGCTCGACCGTATTGAGCGCCAGGCCCATCCGCGCCGCAACTTCGGGCTGCGAATAGCCTTCCAGCCGGCACCAGACATAGGCTTGCCGCTTCTTTACCGGCAAGCTGGCCAGGGCGCATTCCAGCGCGTCGGCCAATTGGCGGGCGCGGGCGCTGGACTCCGGGTCATGCCACTGCGCGGGGTCATCGGCGGCCCAGGCTTCCAGCGATACCTCATCATGCCGCGCCTGCCGCCGCATCTCGCTGATCAGCCGATTCTGCGCCGCCCGGCGCAAATAGGATTTGCCGTTGGATACGCTGCGGCTGCCGCCGCTCAGCAAGCCGGCCATCACATCCTGCGCGGCATCCTCCGCTTCGCTGGGCCTTGAATTGCGCTTGGCCCACGCGCCCACCAACTCGCCGTAGTGGGCGAGCCAACCTTTCAGGCTGCTGGGAGGACTGGACATGGCGGCAATCGCGGCGAATGCAGGAAGGCCGCAATATTAACAATGATTCTCAATTCGAATACAACAGCATGTCCACGCTACGGGGCCACCTCACCCGCTATGCCAAAATCGCGCCCATGCCTACCGATAATCGCCTCGTCCCCAACGCCCTGGGCACCCAGACCGCGCAACTCCCCGGCGCCTGGGCCGCCGCCTTTACACCTGGCGCCGTCGCCGACGCGCTGGCCGCCGTGACCGCTCACGTGGAAAAGCGTCTGGGCGAAGGTGCGACCGTCTATCCCGCGACGCCCTTCCGGGCCTTGCACGGCCTGGCGCCGTCGGACGTGCGCGTGGTGATCCTGGGACAGGATCCGTACCATGGCCCCGGCCAGGCCCAGGGCCTGGCCTTCTCGGTGCCGGACGACTGCAAGCGGCCGCCCAGCCTGCGCAACATCTTCAATGAGATCGCCCAGGAGTATCCGGGCAGCGGCGTTCCAGCCGGCAACGACCTGAGCGACTGGGCCGATCAGGGCGTGCTACTGCTGAATACCGCCCTGACCGTGGAAGACGGACAGCCTGCCTCCCATGCCAAGCGCGGCTGGGAAACAGTGACGGATGCGTTGATCGCTCTGGTCGCCAGAGATCCCTCCCCGAAGGTTTTCATGCTCTGGGGCGCCCATGCCCAAGCCAAGCGGGCGTTGCTCCCGGACAACAGCGGCCACCTGGTCCTGATGTCCAACCATCCCTCCCCGCTGTCCGCCCGGAGGCCCCCTGTGCCCTTCCTGGGTTGCGGCCATTTCCTGGCAACCAACCAGTGGCTGATCAACCAAGGGAAAAACCCTATTGATTGGGGACTGGACAAAAAAATAATTCCCATGCAAGGCGAATTCGGGTTATGATCGCCGCACTGCACAAAACGAGTTCGGCATTTACCGCCTTGATTTAGCGGAAGTTTTCGCAGTTCGCCGGGTAACAGCCCCGGCCCCATGCCGAACTATCATCGATTCCTGACCCCTTTCCTTTCGCCCTGCGTTCCACTCAGTACACGAGAACGCGCCACGCGCATGGTTGATCCGGTCGGCACGATGCTCCATCAACCGTCGCCTGGATCCGGCCGCCTAATCCCCTGGCCCGACCAAGCACTGCGTCGCATTGATTGCGGCAAGGGAAAGTAATGTCTTTCGAAACCCTGGGTCTTGCGCCCGCTCTGTTGTCGGCCGTCCAAGAAGCTGGCTTCTCCACCCCCACCCCCGTCCAAGCCTCCGCCATTCCCCAAGCGCTGGCCGGCCACGACCTGATGGTGTCCTCGCAAACGGGTAGCGGCAAGACCGCGGCCTTCATGCTGCCGGCCCTGCACCGTATTGCCCAGATGCCCGCCAACAAGGGCGTCGGCGTGCAAGTGCTGGTGCTGACCCCGACCCGCGAACTGGCCCTGCAAGTCACCGACGCCACCGCCACCTACGGCCGCAAGCTGGCCGACCTGCGCACCGCCACCGTCGTGGGCGGCATGCCCTACGGCGCGCAGCTGAAGGCGCTGTCGCGCCGCGTGGACGTGCTGGTCGCCACCCCCGGCCGCCTGATCGACCACCTGAACTCGGGCCGCGTCAAGCTGAACACCGTGCACACGCTGGTGCTGGACGAAGCCGACCGCATGCTGGACATGGGCTTCATCGAAGATATCGAGACCATCGTCGGCCGCCTGCCGGAAGACCGTCAGACGCTGCTGTTCTCGGCCACGCTGGACGGCACCATCGCCAAGCTGGCGGCGCGCATGATGCGCGATCCGCAGCGCATCGAAATGGCCGGCGCCAAGGAAAAGCACACCAACATCACGCAAAGCCTGCTGTACGCGGACGATGCCAGCCACAAGATGCAACTGCTGGACCACGTGCTGCGCGACGCCGCGCTGGACCAGGCCATCGTCTTCACGTCGACCAAGCGCGGCGCTGACGACCTGGCCGACCGCCTGGCCGACCAAGGCTTTGCCGCCGCCGCCCTGCACGGCGACATGAACCAGCGCCAACGCACCCGCACGCTGTCGCAACTGCAACGCGGCCAACTGCGCATCCTGGTCGCCACCGACGTGGCCGCCCGCGGCATCGACGTGCAAGGCATCAGCCACGCCGTCAACTTCGACCTGCCGATGCAGGCCGAAGACTACGTGCACCGTATCGGCCGTACCGGCCGCGCCGGCCGCAGCGGCCTGGCCTTCACGCTGGCCACGCACTCCGAGCGCCACAAGGTCCGCCGCATCGAGCACTACATCGGCCAATCGATCACGCCTGAAGTGATCGCCGGCCTGGAACCCAAGCGCACCCCGCGTCCCTCGACTGGCGGCGGCGGCGGCGGCAAGCCGTACGGCAAGCGTCCCGGCGGCGGCTACCAGGGCAACCGCGAAGGCCGTTCCTTCGGCGGCCCGCGTGGCGAATTCAAGCCGCGTGAAGGCGGTTACCAGGGCAATCGCGACAGCGCCCCGCGTGAAGGCGGCTACCAAGGCAATCGTCCCTTCGGCGATCGTCCGGCCCGCTCGTTCAGCGATCGCCCCGCCTTCGGCGACCGTCCGCAGCGTGAAGGCGGCTACCAGGGCAATCGTCCCTTCGGTGACCGTCCCCAGCGCGAAGGCGGCTTCCGTGGCGGCGACCGCGATTCGCGTCCCAGCTTCGGCGATCGTCCCAGCTATGGCGACCGCCCCCAGCGCGATGCCCGCCCGTTCAACGAGCGCGGCCCGCGTGAAGGTGGTTTCCGCGGCGGCGACCGTGACTCGCGCCCCAGCTTCAGCGATCGTCCGAGCTTCGGCGACCGCCCCAGCTTCGGCGACCGTCCGCAGCGTGAAGGCGGCTTCCGCGGCGGCGACCGCCCGGAAGGCGGTTTCCGTGGCAAGCCCACGTTCGACAAGCGCCCCGGCGGCCCCGCCAAGCGCTTCGCCAAGCCGGCTGATCGCCGCGGCTAATCGCCCCGCTTGAGCCCACAACAAACCCCGCGCCTGTCGCGGGGTTTGTTTTTTGGGAAAATGACGGCTTGTCCACACCTGCCCCGACCATGCAACGCTCCGCCCCCGGCAATCTGCCCTCCCTCGCCCCCGCCGCCCAGGAACACAGCGCCGCCGCCGCCGCACACCTGCGCGCCACCATCGCCGCCCATGGCGGCTGGCTGTCGTTCGACCATTGGATGGCGCAAGCGCTGTACGCGCCCGGGCTGGGCTATTACGCGGCCGGCAACGTCAAGCTGGCCGACGCCGACGGCGACGTCCGCGCGCCCGCTGGCGACTTCGTCACCGCCCCCCAGCTGACCCCGCTGTTCGCCCGCACGCTGGCGCGCCAGGCCGCCCAGGTGCTGCGCCAGACGCAGACCGACGCCGTGCTGGAATTCGGCGCCGGCACCGGCGCGCTGGCCGAGGGCGTGCTGCGCGAACTGGACGCGATGGGCCTGGAGCAGACCCGCTATCTGATCCTGGAAGTCTCGGCCGACCTGCGCGCCCGCCAGGCGGAAAGACTGGCGGCGTTCGGCGACCGCGTGCAATGGCTGGACGCGTTGCCGCAAGCCTTCGCCGGCTGCGTGCTGGCCAACGAAGTCCTGGACGCGATGCCGGTCTCGATCTTCCGCTGGAGCGAGGCAGGCGAAGTGCTGGAACGTGGCGTGGCAGTGGACGCCTCGCAAGGCTTCGTCTGGGAAGACCGTCCCGCGCCGCCGGCGCTGGCGGCCGCCGTCGCCGCCCGCATGCCGGCCCTGCCCGGCTATGTGTCCGAGATCAACCTGCAAGGCGAAGCCTGGATCGCCGCCATGGGAAGCTGGCTGGAGCGCGGCGCGGCGCTGCTGGTGGACTATGGCTTTCCGCGCAGCGAGTACTACCATCCGCAGCGCGCCGGCGGCACGCTCATGTGCCATCTGCGCCACCATGCCCACGGCGACCCGTTCACCGCGCCGGGCCTGCAGGACATCACCGCCCACGTCGATTTCACCGCCATGGCGGACGCCGCGCTCGAAGCCGGCCTGCAGATTCTGGGCTACACGTCGCAGGCCCGCTTCCTGATGAACGCTGGACTGATGGATCTGCTGGCCCAACTGGACCCAAGCGATGCGCAGCAATACGCGCAGGCGGTAGCGCCCGTGCAGAAGCTCTTGTCCGAATCGGAAATGGGCGAACTGTTCAAGGTGCTGGCGGTGGGGCGCGGCATCACCGAGCCGTTGGCGGGATTCTCGCGCGGCGACCGCCTGGGCAAGCTGTAAAGGCGCGAGCCGCCGCCCTCAGGCCAAAAGCGGCATCACTGCGCCCGCAGCCGTTCCAACCGCGCCAGGCGCACCTGTTCCTTGATGCGCGCCGGATCCCCGGCGCAGGCTTTGGCGATGGCGCCTGCGTCCACCCCGCGCACGGCGGCCGCGCGCGACTGCCACGCTGCTCGGTCCACCGGCCGCAGCACCGAGGCCGCGTCCAGCAGATCAAGAAAGCGTTCCGGCTTGCGCAACGCATCGGCACGCTCCATCAGCGCCAGCTGCACGTCGGCGGGGTCCGCACCCTGCTCCGCAGCCTCCAGCCCCGCCAGCACTTCCGGCAACAGCCGCGCGTAATCATTGCACTCGGTAGGCACGCGCAGGCGTCGGCCCATGGCGTCGCGCTCGGGTGTCAGCCGGCACAGCAGGGCATAACGGCCCGGCAGCGACAGGCCCTGCGCAGCGGCGCGGTCCACCTCCGCCGCGGTTTGGTCCACGCCTTGCAGCTCGGGCATCACGCGCGCCAGCGCACCGCATTGCTGCAGGATGCCCAGCATGCGCGACGGCGCCGCCGCCATCAGGCCACGCGACAATTCCTTCCAGACCCGCTCGGCCACCAGCGCATCGGCCTCGCCGGCCTCGACCATGCGGCGGCACAACTCCAGGGTCTCGGGCGCCACGGAAAAGTCGCCGAAGCGCGCCGCGAAGCGGCCCAGACGCAGGATACGCACCGGATCCTCTTCGAAGGCCTCGCCGACGTGGCGGAAGACGCGGTCGCGCACGTCGGCTACGCCGCCCAGCGGATCGACCAGTTCGCCGTCCTGCGTCTGCGCGATGGCGTTGACGGTCAGGTCGCGGCGGCGCAAGTCCTCTTCCAGCGTGACGTCGGCGCCGGTGTAGAAGGTGAAGCCCTTGTAGCCTCGCCCCGATTTGCGCTCGGTACGCGCCAGGGCGTATTCCTCTTTGCTGCGCGGATGCAGGAACACGGGAAAGTCGCCGCCCACGGGCACGAAACCGCGCCGCGCCATGTCCTCGGGCGTGGCGCCGACCACGACCCAGTCGTGGTCGCCGGGCGGCAGGCCGAGCAGCGCGTCGCGCACCGCTCCGCCCACGATATAGACCTGCAGGCCGTCCGTGGCCGGATCCCGCGTCATGGAATCGAAGTGCTTTCCGCGCCCAGCGGCACGATGTTGCCCAGGCGTTCTTTCAAGGACTGGGGCTGGCCGGTGAACATGGCCGCGTAATAGACCGAGTTGGACATCACGTTCTTGACGTAGGTGCGCGTTTCGTTGAACGGGATGGTCTCGGCGAAGATGGCGCCTTCCACCGGATGCGTGAAGGTCGAGCGCCAGTTGTGCGGACGGCGCGGGCCGGCGTTGTAGCCGGCGCTGGCCAGCATCTGCGACCCGTTCAGGTCGCGCAACACCATGTTCAGGTAGTTGGTGCCGAGTTCGGTATTGGTGTCGAAGTCGTTGACGCTGTCGGGCGTGAAGTTGCTCATGCCGATCTTGCCCGCGACCCACTTGGCCGTGGCCGGCATCAACTGCATCAGGCCGGATGCGCCCACGTGCGAGCGCGCGTCCATGATGAAGCGCGATTCCTGGCGGATCAGGCCGTAGACCCAGGCCGGGTCCAGCGCAATGGCGTTGGCCTTGGCGGTGACGCGGCCTTCGAAGGGTGCGATGAAACGCTGGCTGAAGTCGAACTCTTTTTCCGTGCGGTCAGAGGTGTTAACCACGCGGTCGTAGATGTTCTCGGCGCGCGCCAGTTCGGCGGCGGCCATCAGCTGGCGGTCGCTCATGCCGCGCAGCGTGAAGTTCCATTCCGGCACGGCTTCGGCGCGCCAGCCCAGGCGGAACAACTGGATTGCGCGGCGCAGGCCGGGATTGGCGCGGGCCTCGGTGATTTCCTGGTCGCTGATGGGCGCGGGACGCGGCGGCACGGTGATGCGGCGGCCCAGTTCCTCGGCGGCCAACTGGCCGTAGAAGTCGAAGCGGTCGGCAATGCTGGCGTAGGCGGTGGCGGCCTGTTCCTTGTTGCCGCGCGCGGCCTGGCCCCGCGCCTTCCAGTAGACCCAGGACGAATCGGCCTGCTGCGAGGCGGGCATCTGGTCGATGGATTCCATCACCCACTTCCAGTCGATCTTCGGCTGGCGCAAGGCGGCGCGCACCTTCCAGGCAGCGTTGTACTCCGTCATGCGGATGTGGCCGGCCTCGTGATACCAGTCGTCGGCGCGGCTGTCGAGATTCAGCGCGGCAACCAGCGCGTACTGGCCACGGACCCAGGCCAGGTTCGACTTGGCCATGGACTTGGACCAGTCGCCGGACTTGCCCCATTCGCGGCGCAGGTAGGAATCGGCCACGCTGACGTCGGAACGCGCCAGGCGCGCCAAGGCGATGGTCACCAGTTCCTTCTCGTTGCGGCCCACGGGCTGACGGCTCTGGCGCGTCAGCCACTTCATGGGATCCTTCATGAGCAGGTCATAGGTTTTCAGGTCGCCCGGCTCGAACATGTATTGCGCGAACTTGCGTGCGTCGGTCGTCTTATTGGCTTCGATGGCGTCGCGCAACTGGGGCTCCAACTGCTCCCAGCCCATGATGCCATCGGCGACCAGTTGGTCGTACAGCCCCCAGCACGCGCCGCCCGGCGCGAACACGGCCGCAGCCTGCGCCGCCGTGGCGCGCTGCCCGGTCATGTGCTTGGCATCGAGGATGGCGCACTCGATCTGCGCATTGCTGTTCTTGACGGGCGCGAGCTTGCGCACGGTTTCGAAGTCGCCGCTGCGGGCCGCGGCCAGCAGCCAGTCGCCGCGCAAGCGGTCGGCCAGGTAGGCGTCGGAATTGCCGCTGATGAATTTCTGCAGGTCGGCGGTGGGCCGGCCGGTGGCGGGCGGGGTCCACAGCTGATAGCGCAGCAACCAGTATTCCGGGTACATGCCCAGCGGGTCTGGCTTGGCCTGCGGCACCAGCGCTCCCAACACTGACCACTGTTTGCGGTTCATGGCTTCGCGCGCCGCCACCACGGCGGCCAGCGCGGGCGTCTGGGAAGTGGGCGGCAGGCCCGCCA
>NZ_DATCUY010000435.1:0-13195 GCF_036567245.1 Achromobacter sp.
GGCAAGGCCGCCGCCGAACCGCTGCCCGCGCGCGCCGCCAGCAACACTACCTCGGCATCCAGCCCCACGCCCGCCGCGCCGCACTCGTCGTCGGCGCTGGTCATCACCAAGCCGCTGCGTTCCGGCCAGCGCGTCTACGCGCGCCACACGGACCTGGTGGTGATCGGCATGGTGAGCCAGGGCGCGGAAGTCATTGCCGACGGCAACATCCATGTCTACGGCCCGTTGCGCGGCAAGGCCATGGCCGGCGCCCGCGGCGACACCTCGGCGCGCATCTTCACGACTCACCTGGACGCTGAACTGCTGGCCGTGGCCGGCGTGTACCGCGTGGTCGAGGACAAGCTGGACCGCACGCTGCATAACCAGCCCGCGCTGGTCCGCCTGGACGGCGAGACGCTGCGGATCGAAGCCCTCAAGGCCTGATATCCCGCAAACCGGCGCCAACCGCGGCCGGTGCGGACTTGCGGACACCCGCGCAAATTTCCACACATCCTGTAAGAAGCCTTACAAGGGCTTTTTGCTTTACGATAACGCGATTTATTCGAACATAAGGGTTTGATCGTCATGACACGCATTGTTGTGGTGACTTCCGGCAAAGGCGGCGTGGGCAAAACCACGACCAGCGCCAGTTTTTCTGCAGGACTCGCGATGCGGGGCCACAAAACCGCTGTCATCGACTTCGATGTCGGCTTGCGCAACCTCGACCTGATCATGGGCTGCGAACGGCGCGTCGTGTACGACTTCGTCAATGTGATCCAGGGCGAAGCCACGCTCAACCAGGCCCTCATCAAGGACAAGCAGCTCGAGAACCTGTTCATCCTGCCGGCCTCGCAAACGCGCGACAAAGACGCGCTGACGCAGGAAGGCGTGGAAAAGGTCATCAACGACCTCAAGGGCATGGGCTTTGACTACATCGTCTGCGACTCGCCCGCCGGCATCGAAACGGGTGCGCTGATGGCCGCCTACTTCGCCGACGACGCGCTGGTCGTGACCAACCCGGAAGTCTCGTCGGTGCGCGACTCCGACCGCATCCTGGGCATCCTGGCCGCCAAGTCCAAGCGCGCCGTGGACGGCGACGAGCCCGTCAAGGAATACCTGCTGCTCACGCGTTACAGCCCCAAGCGCGTCATCGACGGCGAAATGCTGTCGCTGGGCGACATCGAGGACATCCTGCGCATCAAGCTGATCGGCGTGATCCCCGAATCGGAAGCGGTGCTGCAGGCATCGAACCAAGGCCTGCCGGCCATCCACCTGCGAGACACTGACGTCTCCGAAGCGTACAAAGACGTCGTGGCCCGATACCTTGGCGAAGACAAGGCCCTGCGCTTTACCGACTACGAAAAGCCCGGTTTCCTGAAACGCCTGTTCGGAGGCAAGTAAGCAATGTCCTTCCTGTCGTTTCTGCTCGGTCAAAAGAAAACCTCCGCATCCGTCGCCAAGGAACGGTTGCAGATCATCCTGGCCCACGAGCGGGGCCGCGGCGATTCGCCCGACTACCTGCCGCAGCTGCAGCAGGAGCTTATCGCCGTCATTTCGAAATACGTGAAGATCAACCCCGAGGACATCAAGGTGCACCTGGAACGCCAGGACACGCTGGAGGTCCTGGAGGTGAAGATCGAAATGCCGCAGAACGAGACCTGATGCGGCTGTGCGCCACCCCGTGGCGCACACCACGGTCAAAAAAATGCCCGGCGAATGCCGGGCATTTCGTTTTGGAGCAGCGCAAGCCTTAACGCTTGCCGACCTGATCGCCGATGACGCCGCCGATCGCCGCTCCGCCCACCGTTCCGAGGATGCCGCCGTTGGTGATCACGGCGCCTGCCACGCCGCCCAATGCGGCGCCGCCGACGGTGCTCTTTTGGCGATGGCTCATGCCGTCCCAGGAAGAGCAGCCAGCCATGGCGGCGGTCATCGCCAGCGCGACACAGATTTTGGAGAGAGATGCGATTTTCATATTTGTGGTTCCTATTCTCGTACCCGGAAGCCGCGCATGAAACTGGATGCGAGCGCGCGGCGCCCATCAGGGCCTGGAACCTTCAGGATCGCAAAATAATCGTGCCCTGGCTGTGAAGTTTGCCCATGAATTGTGTCAAAGGGCGAGTTAATCTTTGCGCGCCCCAGGGACATTGTTGCAGCCGGCAGGCGCTATTTGACCAGACGTAACACCTCGCGGAAGCGCGGATGTTCGCAAGTGCGCATCCACTCGAATATCGCCATCTCGGACGTGACGATTTCAGCGCCATGGGCACGCGCACGGCGCAGCGCCGCGTGATGATCGGCAGGCTTGCGCGAGCCCGCCGCGTCCGACACCAGCACCGCGTGATAGCCCAGGTCGATCAAGCCGATCACGGTCTGCAGCACGCATATGTGCGCTTCGCAGCCCGCCACCAGGATGGTCTTGCGCGCGGCCGGCAGCCAGGCCTCGAAGCCCGGCTCCAACGCCGACGAGAAGTGCATCTTCTGGAACGAGGCCTGGATCTGCTCGCGCAACGGCTCCACGGTGGCGCCCAGCATCTTGGCGTGATGTTCGGTGGCGACTACCGGCACGTCCAGCAGGCGCGCGGCCTGCGCCAGCTTGTGGGCGGCGTTGAGCACCGCCTCGTGGTCATGGATGACCGGCATCAGGCGGCCCTGCATGTCGACGATCAGCAGGGTGGAATCGGTAGCGGACAGCAGCATGGCGTGGAACTCCTGAAAGAAGTCCCTAGCATAACGCTGGCAAAAAAAATCCCGGCGCGAAGCCGGGATTCCTGTCAGGCGCTGATTACTTCAGCGCCTTGTAGCGCAGGCGCTTGGGCTTGGCGCCCTCTTCGCCCAGGCGGCGCTTCTTGTCGGCCTCGTATTCCTGGTAGTTGCCGTCGAAGAACACGACTTGCGAGTCGCCTTCGAAGGCCAGGATGTGCGTGGCGATGCGGTCCAGGAACCAGCGATCGTGGCTGATGACCATGACGCTGCCGGGGAACTCCAGCAGCGCGTCTTCCAGCGCGCGCAGGGTTTCGACGTCGAGGTCGTTGGACGGTTCGTCCAGCAGCAGCACGTTGCCGCCGGCGATCAGCGTCTTGGCCATGTGCAGGCGGCCGCGTTCGCCGCCCGACAGCTGGCCCACGACCTTGTTCTGGTCGCCGCCCTTGAAGTTGAAGCGGCCCAGATAGGCGCGCGAGGACATTTCGAACTTGCCCACGGTGAGCAGGTCGGCGCCGTCGGCCACCGCGTCGAACACGGTCTTCTTGTCTTCCAGCGCATCGCGCGACTGGTCGACGTAGGCCAGCTTGACGGTCTGGCCGATATTGACCTCGCCCGAATCGGGCTGCTCGCGGCCGGCGATCATGCGGAACAACGTCGACTTGCCGGCGCCGTTGGCGCCGATGATGCCGACGATGGCGCCAGGCGGCACCTTGAAGCTGAGGTTGTCGATCAGCAGGCGGTCGCCGTAGGCCTTGCTGACGTTATTGAATTCGATGACCTCGTTGCCCAGGCGCTCGCCCACAGGAATGAAGATTTCCTGGGTTTCGTTGCGCTTCTGGTATTCGTAGGACGACAGTTCCTCGAAGCGGGCCAGACGCGCCTTGGCCTTGGCCTGGCGGCCCTTCGGGTTCTGGCGCACCCACTCCAGTTCCTTCTTGATGGTCTTCTGGCGGGCGGATTCGGACGACTCTTCCTGCTTCAGGCGGTCTTCCTTCTGCTCCAGCCACGAGCTGTAGTTGCCCTTCCAGGGAATGCCGTAGCCGCGGTCCAGTTCCAGGATCCATTCGGCCGCGTTGTCGAGGAAGTAGCGGTCGTGGGTCACGCCCACCACGGTGCCCGGGAACTTGTGCAGGAACTGCTCAAGCCATTCCACGCTTTCGGCGTCCAGGTGGTTGGTGGGTTCGTCCAGCAGCAGCATGTCGGGCTTGGACAGCAGCAGGCGGCACAGCGCCACACGGCGTTTTTCGCCGCCGGACAGCTTGCCGACGATGGCGTCCCAGGGCGGCAGGCGCAGCGCGTCGGCCGCGATTTCCATTTGGTGTTCGATATCGTCGGCGCCGCTGGAGGCGGCGGCGGCGATGATGGCTTCGAGTTCGGCCTGCTCAGCGGCCAGCGCGTCGAAATCGGCGTCCGGCTCGGCATAGGCTGCATAGACCTCGTCCAGGCGCTTCTTGGCGGTGACGACGGCGCCCAGGCCCTCTTCCACCGACTGGCGCACCGTGTGCTCGGGGTTGAGCTGCGGTTCCTGCGGCAGGTAGCCGATGTTCAGGCCCGGCATGGGGATGGCTTCGCCCTCGATTTCCTTGTCGACGCCGGCCATGATCTTCAGCAGCGTCGACTTGCCCGAGCCGTTCAGGCCCAGCACGCCGATCTTGGCGCCAGGAAAAAACGAAAGCGAGATATCGCGCAGGATCTGCCGCTTGGGCGGCACGATCTTGCCGACGCGGTTCATGGTGTAGACGTATTGGGCCATGGGCTCGTGTGAGTGATATAGCTGATAAACCGTTGATTGTAGGCCGGAACCTTGACCCGCGTGTGTCCACGGCCGAATACCCGGCCTGCGCGGCTGGCCCCGGTCGTCAGGCGGCCTTGGGCCGCGCCGCCCGGGCCCCTGTACCCGTCTGCGCCAGCATCACCCCGGCCAGCGCCATCGCCCCGCCGACGATGTGGAACAGATGCGGCTTTTCGTCCAGGAACACTGCCGCGATCGCCACCGTGGCCACCGGCATGACATTGAGGAAAATGCTGGCGCGGTTGGGTCCCAGGTGCTTCACGCCCTGCATCCACAGGAAAGGCGCGAACAGCGACGGGAACACGGCCGCGTACAGCACCAGCGGCAGGTTGTCGCCATTGAGCGGCGAAGGCGGCGCCATCAGGAAGGCCGGCAGCTGGAACAGCACGCCGAACGCCACCTGCACATACAGCGACTGCCACGGCCCCACGGGCAAGGCCCAACGGCGCAGCAGCACCCCGTACAGCGCATAGGCCAGCGCGCCTATGCCCATCAGCAGGTCGCCGCGGTTGGCGCCCACTTCCAGCAGGCGCGCGGGATCGCCCTCGCCGATCAACAGGGCCAGGCCCGCCAGCGACAACAGGCCGCCCAGCATGGCCATCACCGAGGGCAGCTCGCGCAGCAGCAGCGCCACCACCGCAATAGTCATCAGCGGAATCATCGCCGTGATGATGCCCATATTGGTCGCCGTGGTGCTGGCGGCCGCCACATAGGCCAGGCCCTGGTACAGGGCCATGCCCAGCCCGCCCAGTACCGCCAGCTTGGGCAAGTGGGACAGGATCTGGCGGCGCTGCGCCCAGACGCCCGGCAGCACGAAGGGCGTCAGCACGACGCCGGCCAGGGCCCAGCGGTAGAAGCCGATGGCGGCCGGCGCGATGGCGGTGGCCGCCATCTTGGTGACGATCATGTTGACCGACCAGATCAGGGCCGCCAGCAGCGGGTACAGCAGGTAGCGGGCAGGGATATGCGGGGTGGAGACGCGCGTCATGAGGGGCAATGCACTGATAAGGATGAGACAGGGCGAGTGTAGGATCTGTCCGACCTGATGTATATAATGAAAAACAGACAAAACCAGACGAAGTTCCGACATGTCCGCCGCCGATCCCGCGCCCGCGTTGGCCAGCCACCTGCCCTACCCGCTGGCTTGCCGTATCCTGCATTTCACGCCGAATTCCCGCATGAAGCGCCACAGCTCGCCCTGGGCGGAACTGAACCTCGCCATCTCCGGCATCATGGAAATCGGCATAGGCGACATCACCTATCTGTCGCCGCCGCAGTACGCCATCTGGATACCTCCCCATGTCGAGCATTGCTGCCAGAACGAAGGCGAGGTCCATTACGCCTGCATCGACATCCCCGCCGCGGCCTGCGCCGGCCTGCCCAAGGAACCCTGCACGCTGGAGATCAGCCCGGTCATGCGCGCCATTCTGGGCGACTTCGAACGGCGCGGCGTCAGCTATCCGGATACGCCGGAAGACCGGCGCATGGCGCAGATCGTCATTGACCAGGCGCGCCAGGCGCGGGCCTACGCCAGCTATCTGCCTTCGACCGCCGACCCGCTGCTGGGGCCAATACTGTCGGCGCTGCAGCACAGCCCGGGCGACAAGCGCGGCGCGGCGCACTGGGCCGCCACCGCCGGGATCACCGAACGCACGCTGCTGCGCCACTGCCAACAACACCTGGGCATGACGTTCAATGAATGGCGCCTGCGGCTGCGCGTGGTCAGCGCCCTGGGCATGCTGGACGCGGGCCGGCCAGTACAGTCGGTGGCGCGCGAGCTGGGCTACAGCACGCCCTCGGCCTTCATCGCCATGTTCCAGCGGCTTACGGGCGAATCGCCCGACAACGCGCGCAGGCGCAGCCAGGGCGGCGCGCCCGCTCCATGACCCCGGGAAACCGCGTCATCCAAGCGCCTGATGCAAGGCGGCGCCGATCGCGAGACAATACGCTGTAGCCAGGGCCTGTCAGCAGGCCCGTATCATGCCGTGCCGTCGCGGCTTCATCGCGCCCAGGAACCCTCTTCATGTCTGCCTCCGCCACTCCCCCCGCCTCCTTGACCCACTTCAGTACCGCCGAACTGGACATGCTGGCCAAGACCGCCGACGCCCTGAGCGCCTATCTGGGCAAACCCGTGCTGGCCGAAGTGGTGCTGGGCGATGACGGCACCGAATGGGTGACCTATGGCGTGCCCATGGATGAAAACGCCAAGCCCGACGAGGACCAGACCCATGTGCAACTGGGCGGCCCCGGCGCCCGCCTGCTGGGCAATCGCGGCGGCCTGCCCCCGTCCGATGACGACACCTACGACTGCCTTTATCTCTGGGCCGTCGAGATCTCGCTGAACGAAGGCGAGCGCTTCATCAAGCTGGACCACGACGGCGAAGAGTCCGCATGGTCCGACAATCTGGAAGACGTGCTGCCGTTCGCCCTGACGGAAGAACCCGCGCCGGCGGACCCGGACGCGGAGGATGACGAGGACGAGGAAGATGAGGACGAGGCGGACGGCCACGATCACGACCATCCTCACGACCACAACCACCGCCACTGAAGCGATGCCGGACGGCGGGTTGCGACTGGCCTGGCGCCAGGCAACCGCGCCATCCACGGATCAGACGGAGATCCGACCTTCCTGCACGGCGTGGCAGGCCACCACCGACACTCCCGCCGCCATCGCCACCGGCGCCTCGGCCCTGCAGCGATCATTCGCATGCGGACAGCGCGGATGGAAGGTGCAGCCCGAGGGCGGATTCAAGGGATTGGGCACTTCGCCTGCCACCGCAGTCCGCGGCTTGCCCGCACCGTTGATATCGGGAATGGCTTCCAGCAGCATGCGTGTGTACGGATGGCGCGGCCGCGCGAACAACTCGTCGCGCGGCGCCACCTCCACCATGCGTCCCAGGTACATTACCCCCACCCGGTCGGCCACGTGGTGCACCACCGCCAGGTTGTGGGAGATGAACAGATAGGTCAGCCCCAGCTTGCGCTGCAGATCCTTCATCAGGTTCAGCACCTGGGCCTGCACCGACACGTCCAGCGCCGAGGTCGGCTCGTCGCACACCAGGAACTCAGGGTTCACCGCCAGCGCCCGCGCGATCGAAATGCGCTGGCGCTGGCCGCCTGAAAACTGGTGCGGATAGCGGCCCTGATCGGCCGGATCCAAGCCTACCTGCTTGAGCAGTTCGCCCACGCGCGCACCGCGCTCGTCGGCCGTCATGGCGGTGTGGGTCAGCATGGGCTCGGCGATGATGCGCCCCACCCGCCAGCGCGGATTCAGGCTGGCATAGGGATCCTGGAAAATCATCTGCAGGCGCTTGCGCAGGGCGCGCCCACCCGGCTCCGACATGCGCGACAACGGCTGCCCGTCAAAGCGGATGTCGCCGCGGGTCAGCCCGTACAGGCCCACCAGCATGCGCGCCACGGTCGATTTGCCGCAGCCAGACTCTCCAACCAGCGCCAGCGTTTCGCCACGCGCGATCTCGAACGACACGCCATCCACGGCGCGCAGCATCACGCGCGGCTTGCCTGCAAGCTTGCGTTCCAGCCACGGCGGCGACACATCGAACCAGCGCGCGGCGTCCTTTACTTCTACCAAGGGCGTCGTCATGCGGCCACCTTATCGTTGTTGTCGTGCAGCCAACAGGCCGCGCGCGAGGTGCCGGCCGCCATCAGCTCCGGCCGATCCACGGCGCAGCGCGGCAGACGCTGGCCGCAGCGCGGATTGAAGGCGCAACCCGGCGGAATGGCGTTCAGGCGCGGCATGCTGCCGTCGATCTGCACCAGCCGTTCGGAATGCCCTTCCAGCGACGGGATCGATCCCATCAGCCCCGTCGTATAGGGATGGCGCGGCTTGTGGATCACGTCCGCCACCGGGCCGATCTCGGCAACGCGGCCGGCGTACATCACCGCCACCCGGTCGGCAGTCTCGGCGATCACGCCCATGTCGTGCGTAATCAGCATCACGGCCGTGCCGTTTTCGCGGCACAGGCGCTTGAGCAGTTCGATGATCTGCGCCTGGATGGACACGTCCAGCGCGGTCGTGGGTTCGTCCGCCACCACCAGCTTGGGTTCGGCCGCCAGGGCCAGCGCGATCACCACGCGCTGGCGCATGCCGCCGGAAAACTGGTGCGGATAGTGATCGATGCGCTCGCGCGCGGCCGGAATGCCGGTAGCCGCCAGCAATTCCACTGCGCGGTTGCGCGCCTGGGACCAGCTCAGGTCCAGATGCGTCACGATGGTTTCCGCCAACTGCCGGCCCACTGTGTACAGCGGGTTCAGCGAGGTCAGCGGATCCTGGAACACCGCGCCGATTTCGCGGCCGCGCACGCGGCGCATCTGCTCGTCGGGCAGGTTGTCGATGCGGCGGCCCGCCAGCAGGATCTCACCCGCGGCGATGCGCCCCGGCGGCTCCAGAAGGCCGATGATGGATGCGCCGGTCAAGGATTTGCCGGCGCCGGATTCGCCCACGACGCCCAGGACTTCGCCAGCCTGGATGGAAAAGGACACGTCGTCCAGGGCGCGCAGCGTGCCGCGGCGCGTGGGGAATTCCACGCGCAGATTGCGGACTTCTAGAAGTGCGCTCATGTAAACCTCAATTCAGCCGGGGGTTGAGCGCATCGCGCAGCCAGTCGCCCAGAAGGTTGACCGACAACACCAGCAGCACCAACGCCGCGCCCGGGAAGATGGTGATCCACCATTCGCCGGAAAACAGAAAGTCGTTGCCGATGCGGATCAGCGTGCCCAGCGACGGCGCCGTCGGCGGCACCCCTACCCCCAGGAACGACAGCGTGGCTTCGGTGATGATGGCCGTGGCCAGATGTACCGTGGCCAGCACCAGCACCGGGCCCAGCACATTGGGCAGCACGTGGCGGAACATGATGACGGGCGAGGCCACGCCGATCACGCGCGCCGCCTGCACGTACTCGCGGTTCTTCTCCACCAGGGTGGAACCGCGCACCGTGCGCGCGTACTGCGGCCAGCCCGCCAGCGCGATCGCGCCGATCAGCACCGGGAACGCGATCAGCTCATGCAGCTCGCGCGGCACCGCCGCCCGCGCCACGCCATCGATCAGCAGCGCGATCAGGATGGCGGGGAACGACAGCTGCACGTCGGCGATACGCATGATGAAGGCGTCGATGCGCCCGCCCGCGTAGCCCGAGATCAGCCCCAGCACGATGCCGATCAGCATGGACAACAGCACCGAGGCCAGGCCGATCAGCAGCGAAACCCGGGTGCCGTACAGGATGGCCGAGTACAGGTCGCGGCCCTGGCTGTCGGTGCCCAGCAGATAGGTAGGCTGGCCGTTGGCCTCCCAGGCCGGCGGCAGCAGCGCGTCCAGCAATTCCACCTTCGTCAGGTCGAACGGGTTGTGCGGCGCCACCCAGCCGGCCCCGAAGGAGCCGATCAGCAATGCCGCCAACATCAAGGTGGCGATGATGGCCACCGGCGCCCGGCGCCAGGCCCAGGCGATGTCGCTGTCCCACCAGCGTTTGAGTACGGCGCGCATCAGTGAGCCCCCCCGCCGCGGGTCAGCCCGGAACGCAGGCGCGGGTCCACGACAAAATACAAAAGATCGACGATCAGGTTGATCACCACGAACACCAGTGCGATCAGGCACAGGTAGGCTGCCATGACAGGCACGTCGGCGAACTGCACCGCCTGGATGAACAGCAGGCCCATGCCCGGCCACTGGAACACGGTTTCCGTGACGATGGCAAAGGCGATGATGCCGCCCAGCTGCAGGCCGGTAATGGTGATCACCGGCACCATCGTGTTCTTCAGCGCATGGCCGAAGTGGATGGCGCGGCGCTTCAGGCCGCGGGCGCACGCAAACTTGATGTAGTCCGAACGCAGCACCTCCAGCATTTCTGAGCGCACCAGCCGCAGCACCAGGGTCATCTGGAACAGCGACAGGGTGATCGACGGCAGGATCAGGTGCTTCCAGCCCGTGGCCGTAAACAATCCCGAGGACCACCAGCCCACGCTGACGGTGTCGCCCCGCCCGTAGCTGGGCAGCCAGCCCAGTTGCACCGAGAACACCAGGATCAACAGGATGCCGATCAGGAAGGTGGGCAGCGACACGCCCAGCAAGGACCCGGCCAGCAGCAGCTGCGACACCAGGCTGTTGCGCTTGAGCGCGGTGTACACGCCCAGCGGCACGCCCACCAGCAGCGCCAGCAAGGCAGCCACCATGGACAGCTCCAGCGTGGCCGGCAGGCGGGATTTCAGCAGGGTCGAAACCGGTTCGCTCTGGCGCAGGGAAATGCCGAAATTGCCCTGCAGGGCGTTGGCCACGAAATGGCCGAATTGGACGATGGCGGGCTCGTTCAGCCCCAGGCGCTCACGCAGTTCGATGCGCTCGGCATCGGTGGCGTCCTGTCCCAGCATGATGGTGACAGGGTCGCCGACGTATTGAAAAAGCACAAAGGCCAGTAGCGCGACGGTGAGCATCACCGCTACGGCCTGCAACAGGCGACGCAGTATGAAAGCAAACATAGGCGGAAAAGGCGTAACAGCGAAAGCCCGCCGGCCTGTTCATGCTGAACAGGCCGGCGGGCTGCGCCGTTTGATTAGCCTGGATCAGTCAACCTTGACCCAATCGGCAACGAGGCGATTGTCGGCACGGTGGATGACCGTGACGTTCTTGCGCATGGCCCAGGGAATAACCTGGTCGTGCAGCGGGATGTGGCCGAAGTCCTTGGCGTGCCCTTGCAGCACGGTGATGATGTCGGCGTCGCGCTTGGCCGGATCGGTTTCGGTCTTGATCCGGTCGATGATGACGTCCAGTTCCTTGTTGCTGTAGTTGCCCAGGTTGTACATGCCGTCCGCGCCCTCGCCCTTGGTGCGGATCAGGTTCTGCAGCGTGTACATGGCGTCGAACGTGGGCACGCCCCAGCCGAACAGGAAGGCGCTGGTGTCGAACGACTGCACCTTGGGGAAATAGGTGGAGCGCGGCATGGCGTTCATGGTGGCCTTGACGCCTACCTTGGCCCACATGCCGACGACCGCCTGGCAGATGGCTTCGTCGTTGATGTAGCGGTTGTTCGGGCAGTCCAGCGTGAAGTTCAGCGTGCCGTCATAGCCGGCTTCCTTCAGCAGCGCGCGGGACTTTTCGGGATCGTAGGGCACGCGCGCCTGCAGGGTCTGGGCCCAGCCGTGCACCTGCGGCGCGATCATCGTGCCGGTGGGCGCGGACAGGCCGCGCATCACGGCGCGCTTGATCGCGTCCACGTCGATGGCGCGGTACAGCGCCTCGCGCACGCGGATGTCCTGGAACGGGTTCTTGCCCTTGATGTTCGAGTACTGCAATTCCGGACGCTTCTGGTCCAGGCCCAGGTAGATGGTGCGGTATTCGTTGCCTTCGACCACCTTCTGCGCCTGGCGCAGACGCTCCAGATCCTGCGCGGCGGGGTCCAGGACGAAGTCGATTTCGCCGGACAGCAACGCGGCGGTGCGCGTGGCGTTCTGCTTGATCGGCGTGAACACCACTTCGGTCACGTTGCCGACCTTGCCGGCCTTGTTCCACCAGTCCTTGTTTTCTTCAAAGACGGTGCGCACGTCCACTTCGCGCGTCTTCAGCTTGTAGGGGCCGGTGCCGTTGGTATTGCGCGCGCCGTAGGTCTCTTCCTTGTTGACGTAGTCCTGCGGCTTGGCGATGTTGTTCTTTTCGGACCACGCCTTGTTCATGATGAACACGTTGGTCAGTTGGCGCAGCAGCACGGGGTTGGGCGCCGACGTTTCGATCTCGATCGTCAGGTCGTCGACCTTGCGCGCTTCCTTGATGCCCGTCGTGTAGGCCTTGTAATTCGACGTGGGCGCCATGGCGCGGTGGATCGAGAAGACCGCGTCGTCCGCCGTGAAGGCGGCGCCGTCATGGAATTTCACCCCCGGGCGCAGCTTGAAGCGATACAGCGTGGGCGACAGTTGTTCCCATTCCGTCGCCAGGCGCGGCACCACCTTGAACGTCTTGTCGTAGTCCACCAGCGGTTCGTAGATGTAGCTGTTGGCGGCGATCGTCATGCCTTCGTTCTGCGAATGCGGATCGAAAGTAAGGATGTCGCCCTGGGCGGCCCAACGGAAAGTCTTGGCCTGCCCGATCGAGGGCACGGCCACGGCGGCGGCGATCGCGATAGCAATCAAAGTGCGGCGCATAGGTTCTACTCCTGACTGTAATCTGAATACCGGCGCGATATTGCCTACCCGCAAGAACCCCGTCAATTCAGGGTTTATGCGTACCGGAACGGGTTTTCACAGAGGGAAAACATATTGGGGACGCATATGCTTGTAACAAAAAAATCGAAGTAAACAGCGTTGGGGCCGTCCGGCGCCTGCGCGGCGCGCGTCCCCCCCTTTAATCGTCTTCCGGCGCCGACAAATCCAAGGGCACGTGCTCGGTCATCAGCACCTCCAGCATCTCGATGAGCTGCGCGGCCTTTTCCTCGCCGAAAGGCGCGAGCACCGCCTTCTGGTGCTGCAGCGCCTGTTCGCACAAGGCGGCGATCAGGTTCGACCCCTTGGCGGTGATGCAGACCCGGGTCTGCCGCCGGTCCGCGCGCACGCCGGTGCGCGCCACCAGGCCCTCCGCCTCCATGCGCTGCACCACCTTGCTCAGGGTGGGCTGCTTGGTGATCGCGAGCACGGCCAGCGTGCCGATGGTTTCGCCGGCGCTGCCTTGCAGGCTGGCCAGCACGCGCCATTCCGTGACCGACAAGCCGGCCGCCT
>NZ_DATCUY010000436.1:0-24676 GCF_036567245.1 Achromobacter sp.
GCCATCGGCTTCTCCGGCATGTCGATCCGCTTCAATGGGGACGTCCTGGCGCTGGACGACGTCAGCCTGGACATCGCGCCCGGCGAGTTCGTGTCCATTGTCGGACCCAGCGGTTGCGGCAAGACCACCTTGCTCAATATAGCGGCCGGCCTGATTCCCGCCAAGATGCATGACGGCCGCTGCGAGGTGCTGGGCAAGGCGCCCGTGGCCGGCAACCGGGACGTCGCCTACATGTTGGCGCGGGATGCGCTGTGCCCCTGGCGGACGGCGCTCGCCAATGTCGAACTGGCCGGCGAGATCCGCGGACAGCCGATGCCGCGGCGGCGCGAGATCGCGCGCAATCTGCTGGCCAGCGTCGGCCTGGGGGCGTTCGAGCAGTCATACCCCAAAGCGCTGTCCCACGGCATGCGCCAGCGCGTGGCGCTGGCGCGCACTTTCAGCATGGACTCGCCGATCCTGCTTATGGACGAGCCCTTCGGCGCCCTGGATTCGCTGACGAAGATCCAGCTGGAGGAGGTGCTGTTGGAGCTTTGGCAGGCTCAGTCGAGGACGGTGATGTTCGTCACGCATGACCTGGGCGAAGCCGTCGCCGTGTCGGACCGCGTGATCGTGATGAGCGCCCGTCCGGGGCGCATCGTGGCCGATGTGCGGATCGATCTTCCGCGGCCCCGGTCGGTGAAGTCCTTGCAGAAGGATCCGGCATTCCACCGCCTGCATGCCCAGGTCTGGGAGAAGCTGGACGAAGCGATGGGTAATTGACGAGGCGGCTATGAAAATACGGACACAAACTTGCGTAGACCGCGCGTTGGCGGTGGCCGGACTGCTGGCCCTGTGGCAGCTCGCGGCGTCCATGTCGTGGGTCGATCAGTTGCTCATCGGCAGCCCTCTGGGCATCGCTTCCTACCTGCGGGCAAACCTGTTCGGGGAGGGCGCCTTGCTCGTCGACTTCGGCTGGACCATGCTAGGCACCCTGGCCGCGTTCGCGCTGGGCACGTTCGCCGCGATTGCGACCGGCGTCCTGTTCGTGGTGAGCCCCCGGCTGGAGCGGGCCTTCGAACCCATACTGGCCGCCGCCAATTCGATGCCGCGCATCGCCCTGGCGCCTTTGTTCCTCATCTGGTTCGGTCTGGGGCTGGCGTCGAAGGTGGCTATCGGGTTCAGCCTGTGCTACTTCATCGTGCTGTCCGGCACCGTCGCCGGCGGGCGCAGCGTCAGCCAAGACCATTCGGTGCTCTCGGTCACGCTGGGCGCCAGCCCCTGGCGTAAGTTCATCCATTTCACGCTGCCGACCGCGGTGCCGACCATCTTCTCGGGATTGCGGCTGGGACTGGTCTATTCGCTGCTGGGGGTCGTGGGCGGTGAGATCATCGCCTCGGAGCATGGCCTGGGGCAGCAGCTCAGCCTGTTGTCGTCCCAGTTCAATACCAATGGAGTATTGGGCATCCTGCTGCTGCTGGCGCTGACCGGCGCCGGTATCAACGGGTTGATGAACATCGTTGAAAACGCGCTGCTGCGCTGGCGCTGAGACCAGGACCGGCGGCAGGCGCATCCATCGCAGGGGAAGGCAATGACATCGCTAGGAATGGGCAATTCGGCGGCGCCAGGAACTTCGGCGTCCGCCGCTGGCGACGCGGTTTGGCGCCGCCGCGTGGAACTGGCCGCAGCGTACCGGCTGACCGCGCTGTTCAAATGGGACGATCTGATCGCGACGCACATCAGCGCCCGCGTGCCCGGCACCGAAGACCGCTTCTTGATCAACCCGTACGGGCTGCTGTTCGAGGAGGTCACCGCATCGAGCCTGATTACGGTGGACCTGCATGGCAATAAGCTGGACGACTCCCCGTACGAAGCCAATCCGGCGGGCTTCACGATACATAGCGCCATTCATGCCGCGCGCCACGACGCCGAATGCGTGATGCACACGCATACCTTGAACGGAATCGCCGTTTCGGCCCAGCGCGATGGCGTCTTGCCCTTGTCGCAGCAGTCGATGCTCGTGTTGCAGAGCCTGGGCTACCACGACTACGAGGGCATCGCCTTGCGGGAGGACGAGAAGCCGCGCCTGGTGGCGTCGCTTGCGGGCAACGATTTCCTGATGCTCCGCAACCACGGCTTGCTGACGGTGGGCAGAAGCATAGGCGAGGCCTTCGTCTTCATGTACCTGTTCGAGGCGGTATGCAGCATTCAGGTGCGCGCGCTGGCAGGAGGACTGCCATTGAGCCGAATCGATCCGGCCATCATCGCGACGGCCCGTGAACAGGTGCGTGCCGCCACCCAGGGGCAGGGCCCGGCCATGGCCTGGCCGGGCCTGTTGCGGCGCCTGGACCGCGAGATGCCGGGCTATGACAGCTGAGCAGCTGCCTGTGCGCGCTCAGCCGGCGGCGTGGTTATAGCCGAGCTCGCGGGAGATGTTGCGGGCCGCGTTGAGCACCAGGGGCGCGACGCCGCGTTTGACGGCTTCGGTCATGCGTTCACCGGGGGCTCCGACGCTGATCGCTGCGATGCAGGCGCCGTGGCCGTCGAAGATCGGCGCGGCGATGCCTCGCACGCCGCCGCCCCATTCGCCCCGGTTGTAGGCGACGCCCTTGTGGCGCACCTGTTCCAGTTCTTTTTCGAGTTGCTCACGCGTGGTGATGGTCAGCGAGGTGAACACCTTGAGGCTCTCGACGACCTGGTCGAGCACCGAGGACGGGGCGTAGGCCAGCATGGCCTTGCCCGTCGCCATGCAGAACGCCGGCACCCGGTCGCCCGGCTTGGTGTGGGCGCGCACCGGCTGGGGGCTGTCGATGACGTCGAGGTACAGCACTTCGACGCCGTCGAGTATCGACAACAGTATGGTTTCGCGCGTCTGCGTCGCCAGTTCCCGCATCGCCGCCGCGGCCGCGCCGCGCAGGTCGACGCGGTTGGCCACGCGCTGACCCAATTCCCAGAGCTTTAGTGTGCATTCATATTCGCCGGCGGCGGTCTGGCGCACCCATCCCGCCGCGCGCAGTACCTGCAGCAGCCGATGCACGCCGCTCTTGGGCATGTCCATGTGCCGCGCCAGCGTCGTCACGCCCATGGGGCCGTCCTCGCCAGAAAGCAGTTCGAGCATCATGAGGCCCTTGGGCAGGGAGCCTGACTGCGTGGCCGTAGCATCAGCGGCCGTCGTGGGCTTGGCGGGTTCCAATGGTGAGACTCCTGTCGAAGGGCGGCCGGAACAGGCGCATGCCGCGAAGGGTGTTCATTATTCTAGAACAGAGTTCTGAATTGTCTATCTATTGTTCGGCCGTGGCCAGGCGCGCGGGCAACTTCTTTACCAGTTCGTCCACCGCCAGCCGGGTCTTCAAGGACAGATGCGGGGTGTACGGCCACAGCGCATTGATGGGATACATCACGCTGGCACGGTCCGGCAGCACCTTGCGCAGCTCGCCCCTTTCCAGCGGCTCGCGCGCCAGCCAGGTCGGCAGCCATGCAATGCCGAAGCCGGCCACCGCCGCGTCGGCAACGCCGCGCAGGTCATCCATCTGCAAGCGGGCGTTCGGCCGGATCGCCAGGGTCCGCCCTTCGGCGCGTAGTTGCCAATCGAGCACCCGGCCCTGGCGCGTATAGGCCACGCCTTCATGATGCTGCAAGGCTTCCGGCGTGTCCGGCTCGCCGTGGCGTTGGAGGTAGGACGGCGAGGCGCAGAACACCATCCCATGCTCGCCCAGCCGGCGTGCCGCCAGATCGCCGCTATCTGGCGGCACGCCATTGCGGATGACCAGGTCCAGGCCTTCCTCCACCAGGTCCGTCATGCGATCGTTGAAAGACATCTCCAGGGTCAGTCCGGGATGTTCGCGCGCCAGTTCGAGCAGGATGGGCGCAACGCACAGATGTCCGAACAGCACCGGCATGGAGACGCGCAGCGTGCCGTTTACATGGCCCTTGCCGCTTTCCAACGCCGCCTCGCCGGTCCGGACTTCCGCCAGCGCCCGCCGGCAATGTTCGTAGAACAGCGAACCTTCGTCCGTGAGGCTCTGGCTGCGCGTGGTGCGGTGAAACAGCGGCACCCCCAGGCGCTGTTCCAGGCGGGCAATCCTTTTTCCTACCGCCGAGCGGGTGAGATGCAGCCCTTCCGCGGCCTGGGCAAAGCTGCCGGCCTCGACCACTGCGACAAAGACGTCGATGCCACTCAGGCTATTCGTCATTAATTGGGGTCATTTTGGAACCAATAAGTAGAAATAATATCAGCACTGCGGATAAATAATCGTTGATAAGCTGGATACATCGAAGCAACTATCCATATGGGAGCACGACCATGAGCAAAATCCTCGTCCTGCAATCCAGCATCAATGGGGCCAACTCCAGGAGCAATGGCCTGATCGACGGTTTTCTCGCCCAACGCCGCGCCCGCGGCTACGCCGACGAAGTGCGGGTACGGGACCTGCCTGGCCTGAACCTGCCTGTCCTGGATGACGAACTGTTCCACGCCATGCGCGGAGCCGAGAATCCCAGCGCCCGCGCCCGCCAGGCGGTCGCGCTGTCCGATGAACTGATCGCCGAGCTGAAGTGCAGCGATCTGCTGCTGATCGGCGCGCCCATGTACAACCTGAACGTGCCGACCGCACTGAAAAATTGGTTCGATCTGGTGGCCCGGGCGCGCGTGACTTTCCGCTATACCGAAACCTATCCGATGGGCTTGGTCGAAGGCGTGCGAGCCGTGGTGTTCAGTTCCCGCGGGGGCATCCACCACGGACAGGCGACCGACGCCGTTACGCCCTACCTGCGTTCGGTCCTCGGCCTGATGGGCATCAGCGAGGTGGAGTTCGTCTATGCGGAAGGAATGGACATCCGTCCGCACGGCATCGAGCAAGGCATGGCCTGCGCCCGGGCGCAGATTGCCGAGCTTGCGGCCTGATCGGTGTCGTGCCCGGCTTCTTTCATCCTATCGTTTTGTATATGGTATGGCCCAATCGCAGAGGTAGCCTCGCCGGGAGCTCAGGCAACGTAAGATCCTAGTTGTTCCGGCCGGCGCCGCATGAGCCTGGACCCTGCCTTGCGCCCGCTACGAGGATGATTTGCTGCGCTTGACCATCGCCAGAATGGTCTCCATCAATTCGTCCCGCGCCTGTTCCTCGCCGATATCCCCGGCGACGGCGGCCTGGGACAGGCCGTCGGCGGCCCCCAGCATTGCCCACATGCCGGCCGGCGCGATCCCGGCGGGGCCGGCGTGGGGGGCAAGCACGGCCTGGCATTTCTTGATGAAGGCTTGCTGGTAGCGGTGTTTGACCGCGGCCAGTTCCGGTGAGCCGCTGAGCGCCGCGAGCACGCCGGGAATCTCGCGTCCCTGGGTCATGACGCATTCGACATAGCCGGACGCGATGACGCGGGCCTTGTCCTTCAAGGCCGGCTTGCTGGCGGCGATCGCGGCGTCGATGAGCGCGGTCTGGCGAACGTCGAAGTCTTCATAGAGCGCCACCAGCAGGCCGTTGCGGGTGCCAAAGTGGTCATAGGCCACCGGCTTGGTGACGCCGGCTTGCGCGGCGAGCCGGCCCAGTGTCAGGGTGTCCGTGCCTTCGTCGCTGATCAGTTTCCAGGCGACGTCCAGCAATTGGCGCTGGCGCTCGTCCCTGGACAGGCGGCGCTGGGTCGCCGTCCTGGCTTTGCTAGATGGGTTTGCGGTCATGTTTCGACTTCCTCCTCGCGGATTACAGCACGCGAAGCGAAGATTCTCTCTCCTATCGTTCGGGCGGCATCGAGTTGGGAGGCCGGGAATCCGGCGTCCGAGGGCAGCAGCAATTCCGAGGTTGAAACGCTGGCGCCGCAGTAACCGAAGATGCCGTGGTCGATCTGGGTTTTCATTGCGCCGAAGTATCCGTGCCGCGCGTAGGTGCGCTGGTTGGCGCCGCCGATCGCGATCAGATGCACCTTGAGCCACTGCAGTTTCTTATGCAATTTGCCGTCCGCGTCTTCGTCGTAGGCCCAGCCTTGGGTGAACACCCGGTCGATCCAGCCCTTGAGCAGCCCAGGGAAGGACCACCAGTACACCGGATAGACCAGCACCAGGGCATCCGCGCGGTTGAGGCGCGCGTGCTCCGCCGCGACTTCAGGCAGCGGCTCTCCTTTTTTCAGGAGCAGGGCAATGTCCGGCTGTGTGAACCTTGGGTCGAAACCTTCTGCGGCCAGGTCGGCGAGTTCGAAGGAATGCTGCGGGGAGGACGCGGAGATGCCTTCCGCTATCCGGGCGGAGACCGCGTGGGTGAGCGAGGCGGGGTCGGGATGTGCAACAACGATGAGCGCATGCATGGTGTGCCTGTTCCGTCGATTATTTAACCTACCAACAGTAACTTACTTTTGGTAGGTTTGGAAGCGGGCGCGAAACTGGACCCCTGGTCTTACCGGCTGTCTAGGCGATCGCGTTCATCCCCAGGATCTCGCGCCCCGCGATCAGGGTCTGGATCTCCGTCGTGCCTTCGGGAATCATGCCTCCGCGCGTATCCCGGAAGATGCGCTCTATCGGGTATTCCTCCGAGTAGCCCAGCCCGCCATGCACTTGCAGCGCCATGTTGGCCACTTCGTGGGCGGCTTCGGTGGCGTAGAGCTTGGCGATGGAGCAGGCCTGGCGCACGTCCTTGCCGGCTTCCAGCGCGTGGGCGGCGCGCATGCCCAGGGCGCGCGCCGCTTCGACGCGGACCGTCATGTCGACGATGTGCTTCTGCACCAGCTGGAAGCTGCCGATGGGGCGGCCGAACTGCTCGCGTTGCCTGGCATAGTCGATGGACATGTCCAAGGCCGCCTGCGCGGCGCCGACGGCGCCCATGGCGATGTTCAGGCGCGCGGCGTCCAGGCCCTTGAGGGTGCCGGCGAGCGCCGCGCCTTCGACGCCAACCAGGTTTTCCTTCGGGATGCGCACGTCGGTGAAACCCAGTTCGGCCGTGCCGGTGCAGCGCAGCACCATGGTGTCGAGCTTGCGCACGTCATAGTGGGCAAGCGCCCGTTCGACGATGAAGGTCGACAGCTTGCCGTCGCAGGTGGGGCTGAATGTGCGCGCGACCACCATGGCGAAGTCCGCGTCGCAGCCGTTGGTGATCCACAGCTTGCGGCCGTTGAGGACCCATTCGTCACCCACCAGCTCGGCCCGCGTCTGGATGCCGGCGATGTTGGAGCCGGTGTTCGGTTCCGTCAGGCCGGTGCAGGCCTTGAGGCGGCCGGCCATGAGCGGCTCCAGGTACTTCTCTTTCTGCGCGGGTGAGCCATGGGCGGCCAGGCGCTTGATGGAGCCGTTGGTGATGTTGACGATGGTGCGCAGCGACAGCCAGTGGTAGCCCAGCTCTTCCATCATCATGGCCCAGGTGGGCATGTCGATGCCGTGCCCGCCCTGGTCTTCCGGCAGGTTGCCGCCCAGGTAGCCGAGCCCCGCCAGCTTGGGCATAAGTTCGAACGGAAAGGTCCGCGCCTTTTCGTGCTGCGCCACGATGGGCGCCACTTCCGCCAGCATGAAGCGGCGGATGCTGTGCTGGAGTTCTTGCTGTTCCGGCGTCAGGTCGATGTTGCTCATGCGCTTACTCCAGCTTCAGGTTGGCGCGTTCCACGAGGTCGCGTGTGACCTCGCGGTGCTCCGCCCAGAACTTGGCGAACGCCTCGGGCGAACTGCTGACCAGCGGCGTGGCAATGCGCTCGAACCGTTCCTGCACGATGGGCATGGCGGCGGTTTCTTCCAGGGCCTGGGCCAGCTTGTCGATGATGGGCTTGGGCGTGCCGGCGGGGACGACCACCGCCTGCCAGGTGGTGACCTTGAAGCCCGGGACGCCGGACTCGGCGATGGTGGGCAGGTCCGGCAGATCCTTGACGCGGGCGGCGCCGCTGACCGCCAGGGGGCGCAGCATGCCGTCCTTGATGTAGGGCAGGGAACTGGAGCGGCTGTCGATCATGAAGGTCAGGCGTCCGGCGATCAGGTCTTGCAGCGCGGGCGCGCTGCCCTTGTACGGCACGTGCGTGAGCTTGGTGTTCAGCGCCAGCGCCAGCGAGGAGGCCGCGGTGTGCGCCGAACTGCCGTAGCCCGGCGATCCGTAGGTCAGCGTGGCCTGCTTGTCCGCCTTGATGGCGGCGATCAGGTCCGCCATGGTCTGGTAGGGCGAATCCTTGGGCACCACCACCACCAGCGGCGAATCCGTCAGTTGCGCCACGGGCGCGAACGCCTTGGCCGGATCGACCTTCAGGTCCTTGTACAGGTACTGGTTGACGGCGATGGTGGCGGCGTTGGTCCACAGGATGGTGTAGCCGTCGGCGGGGGCGCTGGCCGCGGCCAGCAGCGAGAGGTTGCCGTTGGCGCCCGGCTTGTATTCCGGGATGACGGGCTGGCCGAGCTTCTTGCTCAACTCGTCCTGCATCATCTTGAACGCGATGTCGGAAGGCCCTCCCGGCGCAAAGCCGATGACAGCCCGTATCGGCCTGTCCGGCCATTCCGCGGCCGTGGCCGCCGTCGCGAAGCCGGCGGCCAGCAGGGCTGCCGCGACCAACTTGCTGAACTTCATTCCTGTCTCCTGTTTTTCTGGGTTTGAACGCGCTTGCGATGCGCGGGCAGACTCTTGGGTGGCCTGCTTAATAATTCATTGTGCGAATTATTAATTCGTTTAATGAATTGATGATACTGCGGCTGCCGGGACGCCGCAATAACGGGCTTGCGGCCTGCGGCCAAATCGGCCGCATATGCGCATGAAAAATCCCTGCCGCGCGCAAGGGCGGGGCAGGGATCCAGGGCTGTGGAACATCCCGCTGGCGCGGGATCGAACTCAGGCGGAATCGACCATTCGCCTGAAGCGCGCGCTGGCCTGCACGCATTCCTGTTGCAGCCGTCGGACGATGTTTTCCACGGGCTCGATGCTGCGGGCAAAGCCCACCGCCGGTCCCATGGACAGCATGCCTTCTTCATGCTGGCCCGCCTGGTAAGCGAGGGCCTGGGTGCGCTCGCCGCTGATCAGTTCGCCGAAATCCGCGTAGCAGTTCGCGCCGGCCTGCTCCAGGGCGGCGACCTTGCGCGCGTTTTCGTTGTCGAGGATGCGCCAGGTGTCGCCCAGGCTGCCGAGCACGGCGCGGGTGCCGTGCTCGCTGGTGTCGACCACCCGTTGCTTGTACGCGGTGTGCGCCGGGGTTTCCAGCGCCGGGGTGAAGACGCTGCCCATCACCACCGCGTCGGCGCCCAGCGCCAGCGCCGCGGCGATCTGTCGGCCGTGGCCGATGCCGCCGCCCAGCGCCAGCGGAATGCGCAGCTGCTCCAGGGCGTAAGCGCCGTTGAGGAAAGTGGGCAGCTGATTGCTGCCCGGATGGCCGCCTTCTTCCATGCCGACCAGGGTGATGGCGTCCACGCCCATCTTTTGCGCCGCGACGGCGTGGCGTACGTGCGCGCATTTATGGATGACGATGGCGCCGGCTTCGCGCAGGGCGGGCAGGAGCGGCGTGGGCGGCAGCCCCGCCGTTTCGAAGAGGCGCACGCCTTCTTCAAGCGCGATGCGCAGTCGCGTCAGCATGGCGTCGTTGTGGGCAGCGCGGCGCGACAGTGTGAGGTTGACGCCGAAGGGCAGGCCGTCCGTCAATTTGCCGCAGTCGCGCAGCGCCTGCCTGAAGTCCTGGTCGGTGCGCGAACTGCGCGCGGTAATGAAGCCCATGCCGCCCGCGCGCACCATGGCCGCCACCAGGCGCGCATCGGACAACCACATCATGCCGCCCAACAGCAGCGGCCAGCGTATGCCCATCAGCTCGGTGATGCGGGTGGGCCAGCGTTGCGGCACGCCAGTGGCATCAGCCGGCGCGAGAGACTGGTTCACACGTGCCTCCCCATCAGCAGGATGGGTTGCAGCTCGCCTGCCAGCCGCTGCAGCGTGGGGCCGGCTTCGTCGAGCATCAGCGACCGGGGCAGCAGCGCTGCGGGACCGCCGCAGCTGACCACGTAGCGTTCGCCGGCGGGCAATTCGATGGCGGCGGCCACGGTATTGATCTGGTAGGCGGGGCGCTCGTGATAGACGAAGCCGCGCTCGGCATACAGGGCGATGGCCTCGGCGATGGCCTGTTGTTCCGCGGTGTCGCCGGCCTTGCCGGATGCGCGCGCTTCCTGGAGCAGGATCTCGCGTTCTTCGGGCGAGCAGCAGGCCAGGTAGGCCCAGCCGATCGCGCTGTGGAACAGAGGAATGCGCGAACCCACGCGCAGGTTCATCAGCAGCGGCGAGTTCCCTTGGCAGCGCAGCAGGTAGACGATGCTGTCGCCGTCGCGCCGGCCCAGGGCCACCGCGACCTGGTAGCGGTCGGCCAGGGATTGCAGCAGCGGCCGGATGACGTCCAGCGCTTCCTGCCCCGCCAGCGCGGCGCCGCCCAGCGCGATGGCGGCGATGCCCAGCTGCAGCTTGTCCTTGCCCGGCACGGCGGTCAGGAATCCGGTCTTTTGCAAGGTATGGCACAGCCGCCAGACCGTGGGTTGGGCCAGGCCGGTCAGATGAGCCAGTTCCGTCGTGCCCAGCATGCGCCGTTCGGCGCTGAAGCAACGCAGGATTTCCAGCCCGCGGGCAAGCGCGGTGACGAACTGGCGGTCGGGTTCGACGGCGTCGTCCGCTGCGTCGTTGGCGGGCGTGCGGGATGAGGCTCTTGACATGGACAAGCTCCTTTTCTATTATCAATTCACTAAATGAATTATAAATTCGCATAGCAAATTATGCAAGATCAGGAGGACGATGTGAGCGGTCAGCAAGATTGTGCGCTTCAGGCCCAGGGTGTGATGGCCTGGCCGGGCGTGTGCCACTGGGGTGCGGACGCCCTGGCCAGAACGCTGGCCGCTGCCGGCCCGCGCCTGCGCCTGCCGCTGGTGGTGACCGATGCCGGCACCTGGGGCGCGGTGAGGCCTGCCGTTGAAGCGGCGCTTGCGGCCGTGCCGGGATTGCAATGGCATGTGTATGAAGGCGTGGTGCCTAACCCTGCCATCGCACAGGTGCGGGCGGCGCTAGGCACGGCGCGCGAGCTGGGCTGCGCCAGTATCCTGGCCGTCGGCGGCGGCAGCGCCATCGACGTGGCCAAAGCGGTTTACGCCTGTCTGGCAGGCGGACTGGACGCCGACGAATTGCAGACGCCGCGTGGACAAGCATGGTTGGCTGGCGCCGCCACGGACGATCCACTCTTCATCGCCGTGCCCACGACCTCGGGCACCGGCAGCGAAAGCAGTTCGGCCGCGTTGATCCAGGGCGACGACGGCCGCAAGCGCCTGTACCGATCCAACCGTGCCCGTCCGTCGCTGGTGGCGTTGCAGCCCGATCTGACGCTCAGCCTGCCGCCGCGCCCTACCGCGCAGGGCGGCTTCGACGCCGTGCTGCATGCCTTGGGCGCGTGGATCAACACCGATCCTTCCCCCGTCGGCAAGGCCATGGCCTTGCAGGCCTTGCGCCTGTGCATGCGCGCACTGCCCGAAGTGTTGCGCGCGCCGGACAGCCTGCGCGCGCGCGCCGACATGCAGATGGGCGCCTACATGGCGGGCCTCGCCATCGGCATGAGCAAGGTGGACGCGGTGCACGCCATGTGCACGCCGCTGGAATCGCGCGTCCACATGGCGCACGCGGAAGTGCTGGGTCCGATCTTCAGCGTGGTGGCGCGCCACACGGCGCTGACCGCCGCCGCTCCCTACGCCGAGGCCGCGCGCGCCCTGGGCATTGCCGCCAGCGAAGACGAACAACAGGACGCCCTGGCCCTGATCGAGGCGGTCGAGTCGCTGGCGCGGCTGGCGGGCATTCCCTTGCGCTTCGCCGGATTGGCGCTGTCGGCGCAGGACGCCGCGCAGCTTGCCAGCCAGGCCATGCTGAGCGCCTCCATGCCCATCAATCCGCGCGTCCTGGCGCACGAAGAAATCCAATCCCTATACCTGCAAATGGCCGCGTAAGGAGCGCCCGCATGGATGTCATAGATTCCCACCCCTACGAACTGCTGATCGGGGAAAGCTGGCGCGCAGGCGCCGAAGGCCGCACGTTCGAGACCTTCAATCCGGCCACGGCGCAGGTGCTTGCCCATGTGCATGAGGCATCGACCGCCGACGTCGACGCTGCGGTGCAGGCCGCGCACACCGCCTTTGAAACGCATTGGCGCAAGACCACCCCAGCCCAGCGCGGCAAACTGCTGCGGCGCCTGGCCGAGCTGTTCGAGCGCGACCGCGAGAAACTCGCCTGGATCGAAACGCTGAACGTGGGCAAGCCCATCACGCATTCGCTGGACTCGCTCAAGGGCATGCCGGCATCGCTGGAGTACTTCGCCGGCATCATTCCTGCCCTGCGCGGCGAGACCATTCCCGTGGGCAACATCGACGTGCTCAATTTCACGATACGTGAGCCGCTGGGCGTGTGTGCACTCATCATGCCGTGGAATTACCCGATGACGCTCACCGTCAACAAGCTCGGTCCGGCGCTGGCCGCCGGCAACACGATAATCCTCAAACCCTCGGAGGTGACGCCGCTGTCCACCATGGCGCTGGCGCGGCTGTTCGAGGAAGCCGGCTTTCCGCCCGGCGTGGTCAACGTGGTCAACGGCCCGGGCGCCACGGTGGGCGAACGGCTGGTCACCCATCCGCTGGTGTCGCGGGTGTCGTTCACCGGCGGCACAGTGACGGGCGCGCGCATTCTGGCGGCGGGAGCCGCGGACGTGAAGCGGGTCACGCTGGAATTGGGCGGAAAGTCGCCGCTGATCGTGTTCGAGGATGCGCCGCTGGACAAGGCCGCGGCCGTGGCTGCGGGCGACATCATCAAGAACTCCGGCCAGGTCTGCATCGCCTGCACTCGTCTGCTGGTGCAGGAGTCCGTGCGCGAGGAATTCCTGGGCCTGCTGACGCAACGCCTGGATGCCGTGCGCATCGGCTCGCCCACGGACCCGGCCACCGAGATGGGACCGCTGGTCAGCGCGGCCCAGAAGCAACGCGTCGAGCAGTACGTGGCGTTGGCGCAAGAAGAGGGCGCGCTGCCGGCGCGCCACGGGAACGTGAAGCTGGAAGGCGACACGGCCAAGGGCTACTTCGTGTCGCCCACGCTGCTGCTGAACTCCCATGCGCGCATGCAGAGCGCGCAGGACGAGATCTTCGGCCCGGTGCAATCCCTCATCGGTTTCAGCGACGAGGCCGACGCCCTGCGCATCGCCAACGACACGCGCTACGGCCTGGCCGCGGTGCTGTACACGCGCGACGGCGGCCGCGCCCTGCGCATGGCGCGCGGCCTGCAATCGGGCAGCGTGGCCATCAATACGGGTTTGCGTACGTCGTTCGACGCGCCCTTCGGCGGCTACAAGCAGTCCGGCATCGGCAAGGAGCGCGGGCTGGAAGCCATCTACGAAAACACACAGCTCAAGAACGTCAAGTACGACACCACCATCTAGCGTGTCGTCCAGGGGAGACAACATGAAGTTCATCGTCAAACTGGCCTCGGGCCTGGCCGCCTGCATGCTGGCGGCGGGCGCGCACGCGGAATGGCCCGACCGGCCCATCCGCATGGTCATCGGTTTCGCGCCCGGGGGCGCTTCGGACATCGCTTTCAAGATGGTGCAGGACGAGCTGTCGAAAAAGCTGGGGCAGCCCATCGTGCCGATCTACAAGCCGGGCGCCAACGGCAACATCGCCAACCAGGCCGTGGCCACGGCCGACCCCGACGGCTACACGGCGCTGTGGGCCAACGTCGGACCGCTGGCCATCAACACCTATCTCTACAAGGGTGTGCAGGTCGATCCGGGCAAGGCGTTCGTGCCGGTCACGCAACTGACCGATTCGCCGCTGGTGGTGGTGGTGCCCAAGTCTTCGCCGTTCCAGACCATGCAGGACCTGGTGCAGGCGGCGAAGAAGCCCGACGCCGGGCTGTCGTACGGGTCCGCCGGACACGGTAGTTCCATGCACGTTGCTGGCGCCGCGCTGTCGCTGGCCCTGAACGCGCCCATGACGCACGTGCCCTACAAGGGCAGCGCGCCGGCCCTGCAGGACCTGATCGCCGGACGTTTGTCCTTCATGGTGGACAGCCGCTCCACCACCGCGCCCTTCATCAAGGAAGGCGCGTTGCGCGCGCTCGCTGTCAGCGGCGACCAGCGCGTGTCCGACATGCCCGACGTGCCCACGGTGGCCGAATCGGGGGTGCCGGGCTTCAAGGTGACGACCTGGCAGGCCGTGGTCATGCCGGCCGGCACGCCCCAGCCCATCGTCGACAAGTTCTCGGGCGCGCTGCGCGAAACCTTGCAGATGCCCGAGGTGCGGGAGCGCTTTGCGCGCATCTACACGCCGCTGGTGGGCAGCACGCCCGAAGCCTTCGCGGCGTTCTGGGCCAAGGAAAGAGCGGGCGCCAAGGCCTTGGTGGAACAGGCGCGCCTGCAGGTCGATTGAACGCCGGGCCCGGTCGGGCCAGGCGCGGCAGGATCATTGAAACTCGAATGGAATGGCATCATGGATCTGGAACTGAAGGGTTGTACCGCTTTCATCACGGGCGGCGCGGGCACGCTGGGCATGGCAATGGCCAGGCGCTTCGTGCAGGAAGGCTGCAATGTGGTGGTGTGCGACGTCAATGAAGAGGCGATCGAATCGGCCTGCAAGGAACTGTCGGCCCTGGGCGGTCAGGTACTGGGCGTGCGCGCCGACGTGACCAACAAGGACGAGGTAGGCAGCGCCGTGCAGCAGGCGGCGCAGCGTTGGCAGAAAGTGGACATCCTGGTCAACAACGCGGGCTTCGCGCGCGACCGCTATCTGACCAAGATGTCCGAGGAAGACTGGCACGCGGTGCTGGACGTGACGCTGCTGGGCGCTTTCCATTGCTCGCGCGCCGTGCTGCCGCTGATGATGGAGCAGCGCTTCGGCCGCGTCATCAACATCGCCTCGCGCGCCCACCTGGGCAATCCGGGGCAGACCAATTACTCGGCCGCCAAAGCCGGGCTGATCGGCTTCACCCGGTCGCTGGCGCTGGAGTCTGGCAAGTTCGGCATCACTGCCAACGCGGTCGCGCCCGGGGTCATTTCGACTCCGCGCATGCAGAAGCGTCCCGACTATGAAGAGCTGACCGAACGCGCCAAGACCAACACGCCGGTCGGCCGCCTGGGCGATCCGGCCGACGTGGCCGCCACGGTGGCCTTCCTGGCATCGCGCCTGGCCGGTTTCACCACGGGCGAAACCGTGCACGTGACGGGAGGGCGCTACGCATGAGCACCCCATTCGATCTGGACGAACACCTGGGCCGCCGCCTGTATTTCGAGGACCTGGTCTCCGGGCAGTCCTGGGAAAGCCCGCGCCGCACGGTCACCGAGGCCGACGTGGTGCAGTTCGCCGGGCTGTCCGGCGACTACAACGCGCTGCACACGGACGCGGTATTCGCCGCCGGCCATCCCTTCGGCCAGCGCGCCGCGCACGGCATGCTGACCCTGGCCATCGCTTCGGGCCTGACCACGCGCATGCCCGTGTACCGCCTGATGGACGGCACCCGGCTGGCGCTGACCGAACTGCGCTGCCAATGGCGCAAGCCGGTACTCATCGGCGACACCATCCACGTCGAACTCAGCATAGGCGAGAAGACGTTGTCGCAGAAGCGCCCCGGAACGGGACGTGTCACCATGCTGCGCACGGTCAAGAACCAGAACGGCGAGATCGTGGTGGAATCGGAATGGACCACCTTGATGAAATGCCGACCGGAGGCCGCATGAGCGCGAGTCCTTCCCAATTCGATCCCCAAGTAAGCTTCGACGACCTGGTGGAATTGACGCGGCCGCGGTCGGTCATGATCGTGGGCGCTTCCAGCAAGCCTGGCACGCTGGGCCACACTACCGTGGTCAACGTGCTGGAGCATTCGGATTTCGACGGCGAGGTGCATCTGGTCAACCCCAAGGGCGGCGAGCTCTTCGGCAAGCCTTTGCATGCCAGCGTGGACGCCGTGCCGGTCCATGGCGTCGACGTGGCCTTGCTGCTGGTGCCGGCCGAATCGGCCGTCGCCACGCTGCGCGCCTGCGCCGCGAAAGGCGTGCGCTACGCCATCGTGTTCACGGGCGGCTTTGCCGAACTGGGCGAGGCAGGGCGCTCGGTCGAGGCCGAGATGCTGGCCGTGGCCCAGCGTAGCGGCATGCGCCTGTATGGCCCCAACTGCGCCGGCATGACCATGCTGGCGCCGCGCCTGGGCCTGACCTTTTCCACCGAGTTCCGCAACGATGGCAGGACCGGCAAGCTCTCGCGCATCGGCCTGGTGACGCAGGGCGGCGGCCTGGGCCGCTCGCTGATGCAGGGCAACGAGCGCGGTGTGTGTTTCTCGCGCTGGTTCTCCACCGGCAACGAGCTGGACCTGGACAGCGCGGATTTCATCAACTGGCTGGCGCATGATCCGGGCACCGACCTGATCTGCACCGTGATGGAAGGCATACGCAGCGGTCCGCGCTTCATCGCGGCGGCGGCCGCCGCCCGCCGCGCGGGCAAGCCGCTGATCGCGCTGAAGATCGGCCGCTCGGATTTCGGCAAGAAGGCGGCGCAGTCGCACACCGCCTCGCTGGCCGGCGAGGATGCGGTCAACGACGCGGTGTTCTCGCAGTACGGCGTCATCCGCGTGGAAGACCTGGACGAGCTGCTGGATGTGGCCAGCCTGATATCGCGCGTGGGCGTGCGCAGCCTGCGCAATATCTGCGTGTATTCGTCGTCGGGCGGCGCGGGCGTGCTGTCGGCCGACAAGGTGGGCGAAGCCGGTCTGTCCATGGCGGTGCTGGCGGACGCAACGGTGGCCGAGATGGCGCGGCATGCGCCCGCCTACGCGGCCCTGACCAATCCCGTGGACCTGACCACCAAGGCCTTGACCGATCCGGATCTGGCCCGGCGCTGCCTGGCGCCGCTGTTCGCCGATCCGGGCGTCGATGCGGTGCTCTATCCCATCACTTCCAATTATTCGGCCAGCACCGAAGGCCTGGTGCGCAACATGCTGGCCGTGGCGCAGGGCGGAGCCAAGGCTTTCGTTCCCGTATGGATGAGCAGCCGCCGCGGACCGGCCCACGATCGGCTGATCCAGGAAGGCTTTGCGCCTGTCTATAGCCTGCGCAATGCCATGCAGGCGCTCAAGCGCGTCAGCGGGTATGCGGACCAGGCGATGGACCAGATCCAGGATGTCCCGCTAGCAGGCTTGCCGGCTGTCGCGCCTGCCGTAGAACTGCCTTGCAATGAGGCACAGGCCAAGGCGCTGCTGGCGCAATACGGCGTGCGTTCGCCGCGCGAGTCCCAGGCGGCTTCCGCTGACGAGGCGGCAGCGGCGGCGCGTGCCATCGGCTTCCCCGTGGCGCTCAAGCTGGTGGCCGACGGCGTGCTGCACAAGAGCGAGATCGGCGGCGTGCAGCTGCGGCTGCGCGATGAGGCCGAGGTTCGCGAGGCTTTCGAGCGCATCCTCGCGAACGCGGCGCGGCATCAGGTGCCTGCCGCCGCCATCCGCGGTGTGCTGGTGTCGGAAATGGTGGTGGACGGCGTGGAGATGCTGGTGGGCCTGCATCGGGACGAGGTCTTCGGCCCGGTGCTGAGCGTGGGTGCCGGCGGCGTGTGGGTGGAGGTCGAGGCCGACGTGGCGCGCTGCCATCTGCCGGCGAACCGCGCGCAGATCGAGCGCGCGTTGGACCAGACGCGCATCGCCCGCCGCCTGGCCAGCCATCGCGGCCTGCCGGCGCGGGACAAGGCGGCCCTGGTGGATGCCGTGCAACGCATCGCGGCCCTGTTCACCGCCTTGGGCGATGGCGTGCAATCGCTGGAGGTCAACCCGCTGGTGGTGCTCGACCAGGGTCAGGGCGTGGTGGCCCTGGATGCGGTCATCGAATAGCAAGCTGGCGCAGCGGCAGCCTGTCACCCGGGCGGCCGCTGTCCACAAAATACGGAGATTTCAGATGTTCGACAGCAAGATCGGAGGCGGCGACGCCCATACCATCCTGGTGCGCGGCCATGACCTGGTGCAGGACCTGTTCAAGCGCGACTTCATCGACGTGCTGGCGCTGGAGCTGTTGGGCGAGTTCCCTACGCCCCAGCTCAAGACCATGCTCAACCTGTTCCTGGTGAGCGCGACCGACCATGGGCTCACGCCCAGCGCCTTATCGGCGCGGCTGACCTTGCATGGTGCGCCAGAAGCCATGCAGGGCGCCCTGGCGGCGGGACTGCTGGGCGCCGGCAGCCGCTTCCTGGGCGTGATCGAATACGCCGCGCGCTTCCTGCGCGACGCCTTGCCCAAGCAGGACAGCTACACCGACGAGGAACTGCGCCACTATGCCGAGGAATGCGTCAAGGCCAACAAGGCGGCCAAGCGCAAGATTCCTGGCGTAGGGCACCCGATACACGTGGACGGCGATCCCCGTTGCGAAAAGATGTTCGAGATCGCCAGGGACTGCGGCTATTACGGCAACTACTCGCGCTTTGCCGTGGAGCTGGCCGCCGCGGCCGCCCGCCAGTCGGGCCGCAAGATTCCGCTGAACGCCACCGGGGCCAAGGGCGCCATCGTGCTGGACATGGGCCTGACGCCCGAACTGGGCAAGGCGCTGACGATGATAGGGCGTTCGGTGGGCCTGATGGCCCACATCATCGAGGAACAGAAGAACCCCATCGCCCAGAAGGTATGGGACATGGCCGCCGGCAACGAGTGATGTCCGTGCCGGACCTGGCTTAGTCCCGGTCCGGCGCGCCCAGCGGAAACAGCGGCCGGTACGGCCGCGCTTCTTCGACTGCCTGCGCGAACGACGGACGCGCCAGCAGGCGCGCCCGATAGGCGCGCAACACCGGATACGCCTCGGCGATCCGGTGCGTCCAGTCGCCATAGAACAGCGAGGGCGCGGCGGCGCAGTCCGCCAGCGTGAAGTCCTCGCCAGCGGCCCAGGTCCTGCCGGCCAGATGCGCTTCCAGCCAGGCGTAGGCGACTTCCAGCTTTTCCACGGCCAGCGCCAGCGTTTCGCGGCGCTTGGTCTCGTCGCCAGACAGCGCGCCGCCGACCGCATGCTGTGTCCAGTTCATGACGTGCAGGTCGAAGAAGCGATCCAGGAAGCGCACTTCCAGGGCGGCTTTGGCATCGGCAGGCAGCAGGCGCTGCGGACCGGGATGTTCCAGCTGCAGGTGCTCGATGATGATGCTGGTCTCGGCGACGTTGCGGTCCCCATCTTCCAGTAGCGGGAATTTGTGCAGAGGCCAGCGCCGCAGCCATTCGGCGGCGTGTTGCGGCGTGTCGGGGCCGATGCAGCGGAACTCGAACGGGGTGCCGTTTTCGTACAGCGCGATCAGGACCTTCTGCGTGTAGGAGGAGAAGGGATGGCCGTAAAGCGCGAGCGACATGATGGGGTCTCCGGACGGAATCGCCACAGACGATACCCGGCATCACCGGAGCGCGAAACAATCGCAACAAAGAATTTCAAACGGCCGGTGTCGCCGGTTCTGGCGCATCCTGGCGGCGGCCAGGCGCGATGCGCCCGCAGCCCGCGCCGTTACAGGCGTTGCGGCTGCGAATCCATGCGTGGCCGCTCGCGCGCGGCCGCAACGGCCCGGGCAAGCCCGCCTGGCGCCATGTTTCAGCTCCCACGCAAGTATTGCGATCCGGCTCCGAGCCAGTAGTATCCGCGCTCAACAGACCGATACCGCTTACACCAAGGACCGCTCCATGACCCTGACGCGACCGCGACTTGCCTTGTCCGCCCTGACGCTTACGCTGGCCCTGTCGGGCTGCGCGCCCCATCCGTTCCTGAGCGCCGAGGGCACCAGGAACGATCCGCGCTACGCCCAGTTGCTGGACCTGATCGACGCGGCCCTGAAGGACGACATGGCTGTGGTGCTGGTGGCCGATATCATGCCGCATCGTTCGCTGGGCGACGCGTTGGAAATGACCAAGTGGACCTCGCGCGTCATCTGGATGTTCGAAAAGGACCCACGGATCACCTTCAGCCGCGGTTTCGAGACCAATTCGCTGCAGCGGGACAAGAAGACGACCTATCTGTTCCAGGCCTTCGAGGTGCATATCCTGCCGCCCGGCAAATACCTGCTGACCGGCGGCGACGACTACAAGCTGAATGCGTTGCTTGAGCAGGTCGGCGCGCCGAGCGGCAAGGTGGGTTCGGGCCGCGGCGCCAACGGCACCGCCTATCTGTCGCCCGAGCTCTACCGCGAGTTCTATCGGGAAACCAACTGGCGCGATGCCACCTATGGCACCGAGACCAAGACGCGCAAGGTCTGCACCGCCGTGCACATGGCTTCGGGCGCCTGCGTGAGCTGGGGCGAGCAGCAGTACAGCGAGACCACGCAGCTCGGTGCGGCGGGCTATGTCGAAGAGACCGATTCCCGCGACATTCCCGCGATCAAGGTGCAGGCCCGCATCCCGCCGCAGCAGGCGCTGGCAAGTTTCACGCTCAAGGGCGGCCAACTGGTGCTGAGCCAGCGCATGCACCTGAAGACGCCGAGCTACAAGTACCGGCAATCGGCCTGCCGCGCGGTCGATCCCAAGATGATCGAATGTCCGCTTGAAGACCTGACCGTCTACACTCGCCCGGCGCCCATGGAGTTCACGCAGAAGTACATCGAGCGGCTTGCGAACGTGAGCGATGAGCACCGTAAACTCTTGTCCACGATGATACCGATGCAGATCACGCCGCTGGGCAAGCAGGGCATGGAAGACCCGGTCTGGGGTGTGCCGCTGTCGTTGCGCAAGGGCAAGTAGGCGGAGAGCGCAGCGGCGCAGCGCTGCCAGACCGCAATCCACGAGGACGATCCGTTTGAAGAAGATTCGGCACTACTGGTTCGGCATCGCGGTTTCCCTTCTGTTGGCGGGACTGCTGGCATTCCTGGGCGTCGTGTTCGTGTCCACCCCGAATCTCGGCTGGGGCGCGCAGGCGCTGCTGAGCTACGGCGTGCTGATCGGTGGGCCGCTGGCCGTGTTGCTGGCGCTCTGCTGGATCGTTTATATGGTGCGAGACAAGGGCCAGGTGCCTGGGGGTGTCCATGCGCTGCTGTTCCTGCCCTCAGTGCTGGCGGCTGCGATTGTGCCCGTCAGCGATTCCATCGAACGCAGCAGGCAGGACCGCTTCCGGGAGTCGCACCCCGCGATCGAGGAGACGCACGTCAACCTGAGCGGCCATACCGTCTGGCCGGACAGGCGCGGAGGGAGCTTGTCTGCCGGCGCATCGTCGTACCTGGAACCCGGGACGGCGGAGCAACGCATGTTCTTGCGCTTTCGCCGCTATCCGGATCAGGGACCCGCGGCCGGCGAGCAGTTTTCCTATGAGGGTGCGCGCCTCAAGGACGGCGTGGACCGCTACGTGTACTCCAGCCAGGACGGAACGCCCGGCGCATCCGTGCCGCTGCGCCGCCTGCCGTATCCCGATCTGGGCAAGCTGCCCTCCGCATTCACGTATGGCGAAGCCGCGCTGGTGGTCTACCAGTACTACCACTATGCCGACCACGTCGAGGTTGCGCCGGGCATTGCGCGTTTCGCGGGAACGACCGAGGATGAGATGGAATCTACCGGCATTCCTGGGCTGGCGATCTTCGGCCTGGAGAACCGCACACCGCAGACCATCGCCAGGGTGGAGATCAACGGCCAAGCCTACGACATGGGCTCGCATGCCGACCGCAGCCTCTTGTCGCGGCCTTGCGATCCGGTGCGCGGCGGCAGCCCGGTCTTGCTCGATCTGGAGCAGACCGTGCGGGTGCGCTGGCAGACGATGGAAGAGCCCGGGGCCTGGCACGAGGCCGCGGTGACCGTGCCCGCCTTCAGCGCGGCGAGCAAAAAGGATCCGGACAAGGGCCTGTTGCGCGTGCGCCTGTATTTCCTGCCGGACGGAACCGTGGCGGCCGAGCGCTACAAGCTGATCCGCATGCGCGGTGAAACTTCCCTGCGCGCCACCGGATTGCCCGCCGCCGCGAAGCCCTATACGGGCTGCGGCGGCGCATATTTCGGCTACAACCCGCAGACGGTGAAGCTGCTGGACAACTGAGTCCGGCGCACGCCACGTACGTGTTGGCTGCCTGGCTACCACGCAGCCGGAAGCGGGGATGGACCTTGGTGCGTAGGAAAATGCGGCAGCACTTCCTCTGCCAGTTCCTGCAGCACCTCGGCCGCCGGCCGTTGCGAGAACTGGATGCCGAGCGCGGCATGATTGACGCCGGCGGCCTGCCATTCCTCCAGCAACGCGATCAAGCCCTTCCTGCCGGTGCGCAGCACAAAGCCGTTATGCAAGGGCGTGCGCGGATGGTCGGGGTCATCGGTCAAGTCCAGCCATTCGTTGGTCATGTGCGGGCGGAAGCCGCCGTCGGGTATCAGCGCGCGCCATGCGCGGATCTTAGCCCCCAGGCGTTGTGGTCCCATCGGCGTATCCGTGGCGTCGGGATAGGTCAGCCAGCCATCGGCGTGTTCGGCAATCCACGGCAATGACTGCCCCGACGAGCCGGTGACGATGAGCGGAATGACGCCCGCGGCGGGCTTGGGCAGGAATTCCGCGCGGCTGAAGCGTCCCAGCGACGAATCGATCTCCAGGCGCCCTGGGCGCATGAGCTGGCGGAAGTACGAGACAGCTTCCGCGAAACGCGTTGCGCGCTCGTCATGGTTCAACCCATAAGCGGGAAACTCGACCGGCCGGTCTCCCGATGCAACCCCCAGCACCAACCGGCCGCCCGACAGTTGATCGATGGTGTTCGCTGCCTTGGCCAGATCAATGGGGTGGCGCAGGGAAAAGATTGCGCTGCCTGTCGCCAAGGCAATCTTCTTCGTTTGCGCCGCCAAAAAAGCCAGATAGGTGAACGGATCGAAGACCTGGCCGGCATCGCCGAAGGAAGGGGAGTACAAGGGCACGTCGCGTACCCAGACGGCGGCAAACTCCTGCCGGTCGATCTGTTGTACCAGTTCCGCCTGGCCTGCAAGGACCGCCATGCTGCCTTCGTAGAAGCGCAACGGCAGGAAGATGCCCAGGGTCAGGCGATCGGGTGCGAACATCCGCCGATAGCCGGGATGCGCGGAGAAGGCGAAGTGTGACGCTCCGGCCGTGTCATGGAGCGAGTGGGTAGTATCCATTCCGACTGTCCTCGATGCTTTCAAGCGCCTGTTGCCGGCGCAGGCAGGGTGATGCCTTTGGCGACCGCAGGGCGGGCCGCCACGCGTTCGTGCCATGCGCTCAGATGCCGGTGATGGCTGAAATCGAAGTCGATGATCCGCGCGATATGGCTCCAGCCGAAATGCGCGATATCGGCGATGGAGTAGGTGTCGCCGGCAAGGTAGCTGTGCCCGGACAGCCTGCGGTCCAGCACCGCGAACGCGTCCTCGGTCAGGCGCTGGTAGCGTTCCAGCGCGGCAGGGTTGCGCGCCTTGTCGAACACCTCGAAATTCACGCGCTGTCCGATGATGGGGCCGACGCTGCTGGAATGGAATTGCAGCCACTTGATCGCTTCCCACCGGCCTTGGGTGTCCGCCGGCAGCAGCTTCCCGGATTTTTCGGCGAGGTACAGCAGTATGGCGGCCGACTCGAACAGCACGACGCCGGTTTCGTCGTCGGTGAGGACCGGGATGCGGCCATGCGGGTTCAGCGCAAGAAAGCCGGGCTGGCGGTGTTCGCCTTGCGCGATGCGCACGTGATGCAGGCGGTAGGGAAGTTCCAGTTCCTCCAGGGCGATGGTGGCCTTGTAGCCATTGGGAGAACTGTCGGTGTATAGATTCAGCATGCGCTTGCTCATTGAGATAGGCTAAATTTTCAGGATCCCCTGCGATCCAGAAATTCTCCTTCTCCCGCAAGAGCGAGTACAGCGATCATTTCTCAATGTTAAGTTTAGGAAATCTAAAATGACGGCGGCGTTTCCCTGCGAACGCCGCGCGCGTTTTCCTACACCGCGACGGATCTTCCAGTCTCGAAGCGCTGCGCGGCCTGCAACAGCAGGCGCTCGCTATCCGCGCGGCCCAGCAGCTCCAGGCCTACCGGTATGCCGCCGTCGGTGAAGCCTATGGGCACGCTCAAGGCCGGCAGTCCCGTCACCGCCGCGAGCAGGCCATTGCCGCCGCGCTGCGGTTCGCCCAGCAGCACCGGCGCGCCGCGCACGCTGGGGTAGGCCAGCAGGTCCAACTGGCTTTGGTCCATGGCCGCCAGCACTTCATCGCGCAGCGTCCTGGCGCGTGCCAGCACCGCCAGGCGCGCGCCGCCGTCCGGATCGCGCAGCGCATCGCGCTCGCGCAGCAGAGGTGCGACTTCCGGATGGGGATAGCCGCCGTCCAGGATGTCGGTCAGGCTGCGTACGCGCAGACCGGCATCGCGCAGGCAGAGTGCCAGCGCATCGCGGAATTCGTAGCCGGTGACGTTGGCGGCGGTCAGGCGCGCGTCTTCCAGCGCCAGCGCGGCCGGCTGGATGTGCGCGCCATCGGCTTGCCAGCCGGCGAGCGCCGCCCGGACATGCCGCGATACCTCTTGTTCCTCGCCGGCAGAACCGAAGAATGCGTCCAGCGTGCCGATGCGCCAGCCCTGGCCTGCACGGCGTGCTTGTCCATCCCGATCCGCCATCACCGACCACAGGATGTCGAGATCAGCACGGCTGCGGGCCATGGGGCCGACGGTATCCAGCGTCGGCGACAGCGGCACCACGCCGGCGTTGCTGTAGCGTCCGGCCGTGGGCCGCAACCCCCATACCTGGTTGAAGGCCGCCGGGATGCGGATGGAGCCGCTGGTGTCCGTGCCTATCGCGGCCGCCGCGAAGCTTGAGGCCACCGCGACGGCGCTGCCG
>NZ_DATCUY010000437.1:0-5667 GCF_036567245.1 Achromobacter sp.
GGACCAGCCTGCCCGCCAGTCCGCCCGCGACCGCCCAGATGCCGCCGATGCAGAAACCCACCAGGACTCGCGCCGCCAGGAACCACGGCATGCTGGGCGCCCAGGCGCTGGCCGCGTTGGCGCAAACCAGCAGCGCCAGCAGGCCGCACAGGATCGCGCGGCGGTCCGCGCCCTTCGCCCCAATGATGACCAGCGGCGCGAACAGCGCCGCCAGGATGGCGGGTACGAACAGCATGAAGCCGCCCATGCCGACCGAGACCTCGAGCGTTGCCGTGATGGGAACGAACAGTCCCACCGGCAGCATTTCAGTGGTGACCACGCAAAAGGTCGCCATGCCCACGGCGATGACGCCCAGCCACGCGCGCCATCCAGTGCGGTCGGTATCGGGATCGGTGACTGGGGAGCCAGGAGTGGCCAGATCTTGCAACGAGGTGCCGCGGGTCATGATGGGGTTCCAGACAAAGCCCTTGCAGGGCCGACCCCTAGGCAGTCTACTGTTTCCATTTCGCTGATAAAGTAGGCAAATAAATAAACACAAGGGACAAATCGTGCCCAATCCACCCTACCCGGCTGCCCGCCTGGACCATATCGGCGACCTGCTCGCGTTTGTGCGCGTGGCCGACACGCAGAGCTTCACCGCGGCAGCCGAAAAGCTGGGCCTGTCGCGTTCGGCCATCGGCAAGTGCATCGCGCGCCTGGAGCTCGGCCTGGGCGCGCGCTTGCTTCATCGCAGCACGCGCAGCGTCAGCCTCAGCGACGAAGGGCGCGTCTTTTACGAACACGCGCAGCGCATCCTGTCCGAGGTGGACAACGCCACCGACGCCATGGCCAGCCGCAAGCAGGCGCCGCGCGGCCGGCTGCGCATCGATCTGCCGGTGTCGCTGGGGCGCTTGCACATCATGCCGCTACTGCGCGACTACCTGCAGGACTGGCCCGAGGTCGAGGCGGACGTCAGCTTTTCCGACGACTACATCGACCTGGTGCGTGACGGCGTGGACATGGCCATCCGCATCGGCGGCGAAACCGACAGCCGGCTGGTGCGCCGGGTGCTGGCGCCGCACCGCTTGATCGCCTGCGCTGCGCCCGGTTATCTGGATCGCCACGGCGCGCCCGCCAGCCCGGATGACCTGGCCAACCATCAAACCCTGGCCTACACCCACGCGGGCGCCCTGACTCCCTGGCGTTTTGCCGTCAACGGCCAGGAACGCGCCGTGCATGTGGCCGGCCGCCTGCGGCTGGGCAACACGGAGGCGCTGCGCGACGCCGCGCTGGCGGGCGAAGGCATCGCCCAACTGGGCGCCTTCCTGGTCGGCGAGGATCTGCGCGCCGGCCGGCTGGCGCCGGTGCTGGAATCCGTGGCGCCTGCCGGCGCGCCGGTCTGCGCGGTCTATCCGCACCGGCGCCACCTGGCGCCCAAAGTGCGGGTCCTGATCGACGCCATTGCCAGCAAATGGAGCAGCGGCGCCCCCTGGGCCAACGACGCAGCGCCGCCGCGGGCGTAGGCATGCGCCCGATCCACTATCATTGCCGGCATTGCCCCAGACGGCGCAATACCGGATACCCAGGGACGCTGCCAGGCATGCCCTTGCCTGCGCCCCGCCATTTCCCCCGGAGTTTTACTTGAGCGACATCTACCAATTCAGCCGCGGCACGGCGCCGCTACTGATCTCCATTCCCCACCTGGGCAGCATGATTCCCGACTCGCAGCGCGCGCAGATGACGCCGCTGGGCTTGCAATCGGGCGATACCGACTGGCACCTGGACACGCTGTACCAATTCGCCGAGGCGCTGGGCGCATCGGTCATCGGCGCGCGCTATTCGCGCTACGTGGTGGACCTGAACCGCCCGCCCAACGATGAAAGCCTGTATCCCGGCCAGACCAAGACCGGCCTGTGCCCGACCCAGACCTTCCGCGGCGACGCCCTCTACCGCAACGAAGCCGTCCTCACCGACGCCGAGCGCGAACACCGGCTGCAGACCTACTGGAAGCCCTACCACGCCAAGCTGTGCGAGGAAATCGACCGCATCAAGGCCGAGCACGGCACCGTGCTGCTGTGGGAAGCGCACTCGATCGCCAGCGTGCTGCCGCGCCTGTTCGAAGGCAAGCTGCCCGACCTGAACATCGGCACCGCCGACAGCGCAGCCTGCGCGCCCGATATCCTGGCAACGGTCGAAAGCCGGCTGCGCGACAACACCGCCTATACCTGGGCGGTGAACGGCCGCTTCAAGGGCGGCTACATCACGCGCCACTACGGCAGCCCGGCAGACAACGTCCACGCGATCCAGCTGGAAATGTGCCAGTCCACGTACATGGATGAAACGCACCCCTACGCCTACCAACCCGAACTGGCGGACAAGGTCATCCCGCTGGTCGAAAGCATGGTGCAGTCGGCGCTGCGGCAGACCGAGGCGCGCCAGCGCTGATCGCCCGCTGGCGGCTTCCGCCAATCCGTACCGCCCCAAGGCGCCTGCCGCCCTGGGGCGGTTTTTTTTGCCCCTAGGCCACGGGTATACCCCAATTTTTCACATCACAGTCTCAAACGTAGTATTTCAACTGAGCTACGTAAAACATTACGAGCCATAACGAAAAATACGTGGAGACTAGAAATGAAGACATGGAGTCACGCCGCCAGCGGCGCGCTGGCGTTGTGCGCCCTGCTCACGACAGGGGCGCACGCCGCCGATCCCGACACGTTCAAGATCGGCGGCGTGGTATCGCTGTCGGGCACTTACGGCATCTTTGGCGAAGACATGCGCAAAGGCGTCACCATCGCCATCGAACAGCGCGGCGGCAAAGTGCTAGGCAAGCCCATCCAGGTCACCTGGGAGGACGACGAGACCAAGCCGCAGCCCGCAGTGCAGAAGACCACCCGGCTGATCTCCGATGGATCGCAGATGATCTTCGGCGCGGTCAGCTCGGCCAGCACGCTGGCCATCATGAACATCGCCAAGCAGCGCAAGATCCCCCATCTGGTCACCATGTCGGCCGACGACAAGATCACGGTGCCGGGCGGCTCGCGCTATACCTTCCGCACCTCCAACACGCTGGGCATGGAGCAGCGCATGGCGCTGGCCTATTCCAAGGAGCAGAAGCTCAAGCGGGTCTACGGCGTGACGGCCGACTACCAGGCCACGCGCGACAGCTGGGACTGGTACCGGCGCGAGGCCGAGAAGGCCGGCATCGAGATCGTAGGCGCCGACTTTCCCCCGCTGGGCAACCGCGACTATTCGTCCATCGCCGACAAGATCGCGCGCTCCAACGCCGACGGCGTGGCGCTGTTCATGACGGGCTCGGACGCCGTCACCATGGTCAAGCAGGCCGGCCAGATCGAATTGGGCAAGACGCGCAAGATCTTCGGCCCGGTCATCGCCGACGAAACCATGGCGGCCGGCGTCGGGCCCACCGCGGTCGGCGTGCAGTCGGGCGTGAGATATCACTTCACCGTCGAGAACGACGCCAACAAGGCCTTCGTCGAGGCTTTCCGCAAGAAGTACAACGAGTTCCCCTCGGCCGCCGCGGGCGAAGCCTACGACGGCATGAGCTGGTGGCTGGACGTGGTCGACAAGACCGGCACCTGGGACAAGGAAAAGTGGATCGAGGCGTTTGCGGCCAGCGAGCGCGACAACTCGGTGGAAGGCAAGAAGACGATGCGCGCCTGCGACCACCAGGCCATGCAGAACGGCCTGTGGGGCGTGGTGGATGCGGGCAAACCGCCGCAGCCGGCTTACGTCATGGACATCGTCAAGGTGTTTCCGCCGGACCAGGTGTTCGAACCCTGCGCGGGCTGACGCCGCCGCGCCATGCACCCGCCGGTCCCTCGCGGACCGGTCTTCCACCCGGCGCGCCTGGGCGCGCCGCCTGACGGATTTCTGCCATGTCCACCGTGATCATCGGCCTGAGCCTGGGAATGCTGCTGTTCCTGCTGGCGTCCGGCCTTACGCTTATCTTCGGCATGCTGGGCGTCATCAACTTCGCCCATGGCGCGCTGTACATGCTGGGCGCCTACCTGGCCTTCGACATCCAGCTGCGCACCGGTTCCTTCATTGCCGGCCTGGTCGTGGCGACGCTGGGCGTCGGCCTGGTCGGCGTGGCGATGGAACGGCTGGCCCTGCGGCCGCTGTACAACCGCCCGCACTTTTATCAACTGATCCTGACCTTCGGCTTCATCCTCGTCATCAGCGAGGCCGTGAAGTTCATCTGGGGCCTGGGCTACCAGGAAACGCCGATGCCGGCGCTGCTGTCGGGCACGGTCGAACTGGCCGGCAGCACCATCCCCGTCTACCGCCTGTTCGTCATCGCCTTCGGCCTGGCGGTATCGGCGGCGCTGTTCTTCGTGCTGGAAAAAAGCACCTTCGGCATGCTGGTGCGCGCCGCCAGCAGCGACGGCGAGATGGTGCGCATCCTGGGCCTGCCCGCCGCCGCCATCCGCAGCGCGGTGTTCGGTGTGGGCGCGGCGCTGGCCGGGCTGGCCGGCGCCATCTCCGCCCCGCTGTTCCCGATCGAGCTGGGCATGGCCACCAACACCATCATCGACTGCTTCATCGTGGTGATCCTGGGCGGGTTGGGCAACATCCGCGGCGTGGTCGCCGCGTCGCTGCTGATCGGCATGGTGCGCGCGGTGGGCTACACCTTCATGCCCAGCTGGGTCGACATCCTGACGTTCGCCATGCTGATCGCCACCCTGCTCACCCGTCCGCAAGGACTGTTCTCCCGCCAAGCGAGGCTGGCATGACGACTTCCCGCCAAGACGCCGCCATCGCGGCCGGCGTGGCCGCCGCGGTGATCGCGGTGCCCTTCTGCACGCAAAACGATTTCCTGTTGAACCTGACTATCCTGATCATGGTGTGGTCCATCTTCGCCGTGGGCTTCGACCTGGTGTTCGGCCTGCTGGGCATGGTGTCCTTCGGCCACGCGGCCTTCCTGGGCGCAGGCGGCTACGCGCTGGCGCTGGCCACCCAGCGCTACGGCCTGCCGTTCGAGGCAGGCCTGGCCCTCGCGATCGTGGCGGGCGCCGCCTGCGCCTGGATCTTCAGCGTGTTCGCGCTGCGGGTCTCGGGGATCTTCTTCGCGCTGGTCACGCTGGCGCTGTCGCAGCTCATGTACATCCTGGCCGACAGCAAGCTGCGCGAATGGACCGGCGGCGCCGACGGCCTGCCCGGCATCGGCCGGCCGGAGCTCGCGGGCATCGACTTCTTCGACACCGTGAACTTCTATTGGTACGTTGCCGCCGTGTTCGCCCTGGTGATGGCGCTGATGGCGATGCTGCGCGCCTCGCCCTTCGGCCGCGCGGTCGCGGGCGTGCGCCAGAACGAGATCCGCGCCGCCCAGCTGGGCTACAACGTGCAGCGCCTGAAGCAGATCACCTTTCTGGTTTCCGGCGCGGTCGGCGGCCTGGCGGGCGGACTGCTGGCCGCGGTGCTGATGTACATGAACCCGCAGATGCTGCACTGGACCACCTCCGGCGACGTCATCATCATGACCTTGCTGGGCGGCGCGGGCACGCTGTGGGGACCGGTGGCCGGCGTGCTGCTGTTCGAAGCCCTGAAGGAATGGCTCAGCGGCTGGACGCCCTATTGGTACGGCATCCTCGGACTGGTCTTCATCCTGGCCACGCTGTACTTCCCGCAAGGAGTACTGGGCGCCGTGCAGGCCCGCTGGGGCCGCAA
>NZ_DATCUY010000438.1:0-1760 GCF_036567245.1 Achromobacter sp.
CCCATCGGCTCCGCCGTCGCAAGCGCCTGCGTGGCCAGATTCAGCGCGGCGAAACACAGGCCCCACACGAGTCGCAGCGGTAGCAGTGCCCAGAATCCCGAGAGCGTGGCGTAGCCGAGTGCGCAGAATGCAGCGGCGACCACGGCCAGGGTGCAGGTCGGCCGGTCGCCGTGACGGGCATAGAAACGCGCCACCCAGCCATAGCCGGCGATGCGCACCAGCCGATTGGCCGCGAGCAACAGTCCGGCTTCCGCCAGTGTGACGCCGAAGGCCGCGCCGTACATCGGTAGCAGCAGGTAGAGCACGGTGTCGCCGGGGAGCGTGGCGCCGAGTGCGATGGCGCCGTGCCGTGAATCGCGATCGGCGGCCGTGATGGATGCAGGAGAAGCAGTGGGCCGGGACGATGACATGGCACGCATGGTGCGCCGCGCTGGCGACCGCCGACAAACGACATCGACGGGTGGGTACGCGTGCAAAAATCTCACACATGCCGCCGCCCCTACCGCCCCTACCGCCCCTACCGCGCCTACCGCGCCTACCGCCCCTCCATGCCGTGCGCGCCTTCGTGGCGGCGGCGCGCCATCAAAGCTTCACGCGGGCGGCCGTGGAGCTGCACGTGACGCACGGCGCGGTGAGCCGGCAGGTCAAGGCGCTGGAAACCCACCTGGGCGTGGCGCTTTTCGAGCGCCTCACGCGGCAGGTCGTTCTCACGGCGGAAGGCCAGGCCTTCTTCGCCAGCGCGGCGGCAGCGCTGTCGCAGATCGGCGCCGCGGCGACCGCGCTCATGGCGCGCGCGCCGGTACGGGCGGTGCGCATCAATGTGCGGCCCTCGTTCGCGGTGCGCTGGCTGATTCCGCGCCTTCCGGCCTTCGTTGCCCAGTACCCGGGCATCGAACCGCAGGTCGTGACCAGCACCGCCGTGCCGTCCAAAGCGGTCGACGGGTTCGACGTAGCCATCCGGCGTGGGCTCCAGGGCTGGCCGCCTTCGATCGAGGTCAAGCCCTTCCTGGAGGACGAGGTGCAGGTGGTCGGCGCGCCCTCTCTGTTCGAGTTGCGGGGTGTGGGCGCGCCGCCGGCGCTGGCGGCGCACGTGCTGCTATCGGCCCGCACCCGCAAGAGCGACTGGGACGACTGGCAGCGCGCGGTCGGCCTCGTGCGCCTCAAGCCGGCCGGGCGGCTGCAATTCGATCATCTGCACCTCGTGCTGCAGGCCGCGCTCGACGGCCTGGGGGTCGCGATGGGCCCGACCTCCCTGGTCGCGCAGGACCTTGCACAGGGTCGCTTGCTGTCACCGCTGCCGCATCTGCGCATGCCGCTGGAACGCTACTACTACGGGCTCGCGCCGGACGCCAGGCCCGAGGCGCAGTTCTTCACCGAATGGTTGGAAGACACCAGGCGTGCCGGCCTCTGAATGGCGCGGCCGGTCGGCATCGGGAACAATGCCGTCGCGGTTGGGTCGTCAGCGTGCGTCGCGCCGCGCCAGCAGCAGATCGCCGCCGGTCGTCTTGAACGCAATGGTGGGTGCGCTGAAGTCGCTCAGCGGTGCTCCCAGGCCGATCTCGCCACTGCCGTGCAGCACGCATTCGTCACGCCGCAAGGCGATCTCGCCGCTGACACCGGCGCTGCCGTGGAAGCGGACCCAGGTCCCATAGGTGCTGACGTCCACCAGCACGCAACTGCCCTGCCGCGCCTCGATGCGCGCGTGCAGGCGGGAGACGCGCGGATCGTTCACCACGAACTGCGCTTCGTCCACGCGGCCC
>NZ_DATCUY010000439.1:0-11362 GCF_036567245.1 Achromobacter sp.
CGAGCGCCAGAGCGAATTTGGAGGGTTTGTTCATGTTTCTCCTCGTTGAGCTTGAAGCTGGATAAGTGACTCGCAGCGAACCCCCGCCGCATATCAGGAAAACGGGGCCAGTATAGCAACGCCAAGAGCTGGTTCAAAGGAATAGCTACTGGGTTTCCTGCGTGCTGGAAACAATCTTAAGGCATTTGGGGGGCTTTGGCTTCCCTGGAGAGGCGCATTGGCGCTGGATATGACGTTTTCGGCGCTCCTTCGGTTTTCCATGTTGGTTTTTGACAACAGGGGCCGCAAGACGCGGGCGGCCGCGCGGCCGGTCGCGGCCCCATGTCCGCCGGTCCGGTCCGGCGAGGCGCCTCTTGGGGAGGACCTTCTGACCGCTCCGGGAATCGGATGATAGAATTTCCTGTTTACCCGGCCCGGGTTCCTCCTTACACGATTCTGTCGTTATATATATGGATTCCTTTGCCAAGGAGACGCTTCCGGTATCGCTGGAAGAAGAGATGCGCCGCAGTTACCTCGATTACGCGATGAGCGTGATCGTCGGGCGGGCGCTACCGGATGTGCGGGACGGCCTCAAGCCCGTCCACCGGCGCGTGCTCTACGCGATGCACGAACTGAACAACGACTGGAACCGCGCTTATAAGAAGTCGGCGCGTATCGTCGGGGACGTCATCGGTAAATACCACCCCCACGGCGACCAGTCCGTCTACGACACCATCGTCCGCATGGCGCAGGATTTCTCCATGCGCTACATGCTGGTCGACGGCCAGGGCAACTTCGGCTCGATCGACGGCGATAACGCCGCAGCGATGCGCTACACCGAAATCCGCCTGGCCAAGATCGCTCACGAATTGCTGGCCGACATCGACCAGGAAACGGTGGACTTTGGCCCCAATTACGACGGCAGCGAACAAGAACCGCTGCTGTTGCCGTCGCGCCTGCCCAACCTGCTGGTCAACGGCAGCTCGGGCATCGCGGTGGGCATGGCCACCAACATTCCGCCCCACAACCTCCAGGAAGTGGTCGACGGCTGCCTGTACTGCCTGCGCAATCCGGGCTGCTCGGTCGATGAGCTCATGGAGCTCATCCCCGCCCCTGATTTCCCCACCGGCGGCATCATCTATGGCATGTCCGGCGTGCGCGAAGGCTACCGCACCGGTCGCGGCCGCGTCATCATGCGCGCCAAGACCCACTTCGAGGACATGGAGAAGGGCAACCGCCAGGCCATCGTGGTCGACGCGATTCCCTACCAGGTCAACAAGAAGACGCTGCAGGAACGCATCGCCGAGCTGGTCAACGACAAGAAGATCGAAGGCATCTCGGACATCCGCGACGAGTCCGACAAGGACGGGATGCGCCTGGTCATCGAGCTCAAGCGCGGCGAGGTTCCCGAGGTCGTCCTGAACAACCTCTACAAGAACACGCAGCTGCAAGACACCTTCGGGATGAACCTGGTGGCGCTGGTCGACGGCCAGCCCCGCCTGCTCAACCTGAAGCAGATGATCGACTACTTCCTGCAGCATCGCCGCGAAGTGGTCACGCGCCGCACGGTGTTCCAGCTGCGCAAGGCCCGCGAACGCGGCCACGTGCTGGAAGGCCTGGCCGTCGCGCTCGCCAACATCGACGATTTCATCGCCATCATCAAGGCGGCGCCGACCCCCCCGGTCGCGCGCCAGGAACTGATGGCGAAGTCGTGGGATTCCTCGCTGGTGCGCGAAATGCTGTCGCGCGCCGACGGCGACACGCCGGGAGGCCGCGCGGCCTTCCGTCCGGACGACCTGGGCGCCGAATTCGGTCTCCAGGGCGACGGCATGTACCGCCTGAGCGACACGCAGGCCCAGGAAATCCTGAACATGCGCCTGCAACGCCTGACCGGGCTGGAGCAGGACAAGATCGTTGGCGAATACAGGGACATCATGTCCACCATCGCCGACCTGCTGGATATCCTGGCGCGTCCCGAGCGCATCACGACGATCATCTCGGACGAGCTGCAGGCCATCAAGGCGGAATTCTCGACCGGCGTGAAGGATACGCGCCGTTCGGACATCGAGCTGAACGCCACCGAGCTCGACACCGAAGACCTGATCACGCCGACCGACATGGTCGTGACCCTGTCGCACGGCGGCTACATCAAGAGCCAGCCGCTGTCCGAGTACCGCTCGCAAAAACGCGGCGGACGCGGCAAGCAGGCCACGGCCATGAAGGAAAACGACTGGATCGACCAGTTGTTCATCGCCAACACGCACGACTTCCTGCTGTGCTTCTCCAACCGCGGCCGCGTGTACTGGCTCAAGGTCTGGGAAGTGCCGCAAGGCACGCGCAACTCGCGCGGCAAGCCCATCGTCAACATGTTCCCGCTGGCTGAAGGCGAGAAGATCACCGTGGTGCTGCCGGTCAAGGAATTCAGCGAAGATCACTACGTCTTCATGGCGACCTCGCGCGGCACGGTCAAGAAGACCCCGCTGTCCGACTTCTCCAACCCGCGCAAGGCCGGCATCATCGCCGTGGACCTGGACGACGGCGACTACCTGATCGGCGCCGACCTGACCGACGGCAAGCATGACGTCATGCTGTTCTCGGACGCCGGCAAGGCCGTGCGCTTCGACGAGAACGACGTGCGTCCGATGGGCCGCAACGCCCGCGGCGTGCGCGGCATGATGCTGGAAGACACCCAGACCGTCATCGCGCTGCTCGTGGCTGGCGACGAAACGCAAAGCGTGCTGACCGCCACTGAAAACGGCTACGGCAAGCGCACGCCGATCACCGAGTACACGCGCCACGGCCGCGGCACCAAGGGCATGATCGCGATCCAGACCAGCTCGCGCAACGGCAAGGTCGTGGGCGCAGTGCTGGTCATGCCTTCGGACGAGATCATGCTGATCACGACCGGCGGCGTGCTGGTGCGCACCCGCGTCTCGGAAATCCGCGAAATGGGCCGCGCCACGCAAGGCGTCACGCTCATCAACGTCGATGACGGCAGTTCGCTGTCCGGCGTGCGCCGCGTCGTTGAAAGCGATGCGGACGATGACGGCGACCTGGACGAGGACGGTCAGGACGCGGACGGCGGCGACGACAACGGCGCTGCGGACTCGACGGATTCGACGGAACCTACGGAGCAATAATGGCCCGCCCCTGGAACTTCTCGGCAGGCCCCTCGGCCTTGCCCGAGGTGGTGCTGCAGCAAGCCGCTGCGGAAATGCTGGACTGGCACGGCAGCGGCATGTCCGTGATGGAAATGAGCCATCGCGGCAAGCATTTCGTGCAGATCTGCGATGAAGCCGAGTCCGATCTGCGCGACTTGCTCGGACTGCCGGCGGACTACGCCGTCATGTTCATGCAAGGCGGCGGTTCCGGGGAAAACGCCATCGTTCCCATGAATCTCATGGGGCGCCGCGGCACGCCGGCAGCCGACTTCGTCGTGACGGGCCATTGGTCCAAGCGTTCGTACAAGGAAGCCGGCCGCTACGGCAGCACCCATGTCGCGGCAAGCAGCGAGCAGGCCATCCAATTGGACGGCCGCGAGCAGGCGCCGCTGACCTGGGTGCCGCCAGTCGACACCTGGCAGGTGCGCCAGGATTCGGCCTATCTGCATCTTTGCAGCAATGAAACCATCGGCGGCGTCGAGTTCATGGACTGGCCCGACACTGCCGCGCTGGGCGCGCCCGACGTGCCGCTGGTCGTCGACGCGTCCTCGCATTTCCTGTCGCGTCCGATGGACGTGACGCGCACCGGCATGATGTATGCCGGCGCACAGAAGAACGCCGGTCCGGCGGGCGTGACCATGGTCATCGCGCGCCGCGACCTGATCGGCCATGCCTTGCCGATCTGCCCGTCCGCGTTCGATTACGCCAACGTGGCTGCGGATCATTCGCGCTACAACACGCCGCCCACCTTCGCCATCTATGTCGCCGGCCTGGTGTTCAAGTGGGTCAAGGCCAATGGCGGCGTGGCCGGCATGGAAGCGGCCAACAAGGCCAAGGCCGACCTGCTGTACGGCTACCTGGACAGCACCAGTTTCTACCGCAATCCCATCCACGCACCCGTGCGCTCGCGCATGAACGTGCCGTTCGTGCTGCGCGACGAATCGCTCAACGACGCCTTCCTGCAAGGCGCGGACGCGGCTGGCCTGACGCAGCTCAAGGGCCACAAGAGCGTGGGCGGCATGCGCGCTTCCATTTATAACGCCGTACCCCTGGCCGGGGTGTCGGCGCTGGTCGAGTACCTCAAGGAATTCGAGCGTCGCTATGGATGACGATCTGCAGCGCAAGCTGCTCCCCCTGCGTCAGCGCATCGACGCGTTGGACGCCCAGATTCTCGATCTTCTGACGCAGCGCGCAAGCGCTGCGCTGGAAGTGGGCGAGGCCAAGCACGCCGCGAATGCCGATGGCCCCGTGCTGCGCCCCGAGCGCGAAGCCGACGTCATCCGCCGCCTGCAGCAGACCAATCCCGGCCCGTTCCCGAATGCCGGCGTAGCCGCGGTCTGGACCGAGATCATCTCGGCCTGTCGCGGCCTGGAGCGTGGCATGACGGTCGCCTTTCTGGGGCCGCAAGGCTCGTTCTCGGAACAGGCGGCGCAGGAGCATTTCGGGCATGCCGTGCAGAAATTGCCGTGCGCTTCTTTTGACGAGGTCTTCCGCGCCGTCGAGGCAGGGCAGGCGGACGTCGGCATGGTTCCGGTCGAGAACTCCACCGAGGGCGCGGTCAACCGCAGCCTGGATCTGCTGCTGAACACGCCCCTGAAGATCCTGGGCGAGCGTTCCCTGGTGATACGCCATTGCCTGATGTCGCAGTCCGGCAGCATGGACGGCATCAAGACGATTTCCGCGCATCCGCAAGCGCTGGCCCAGTGCCAGGGCTGGCTCACGCGCAACTATCCCGACGTGGCCCGCGTGGCCGCGTCCAGCAATTCCGAGGCCGCGCGCGCGGCGGCGTCCGACCCGAGCATCGCGGCGATCGCCGGCGAGGTGGCGGCGCCTGCCTGGAGCCTGCAGGTCGTGGCCGCGGGCATCCAGGATGATCCGCACAACCGTACGCGCTTCCTGGCCATTGGCAACATCGAACCGCTGGTCAGCGGCAAGGACAAGACCAGCCTGATCCTGGCAGTGCCGAACCGCGCGGGCGCCGTCTACGAAATGCTGGCGCCGCTGGCGGCCAACGGCGTGTCCATGACGCGCTTCGAGTCGCGGCCCGCCCGCACCGGCCAGTGGGAATACTATTTTTATGTGGACGTGCTGGGTCACCGCAATGATCCGAACGTCGAACGCGCCCTGGCCGCTTTGCAGGCGCAGGTTGCCTACCTGAAAGTGCTGGGTTCCTACCCGGCGCCGTGAGCCCCTCCGACATGACCACCGCATCCAAGCCCCTCGTCGCTCCCGCGCACGTCAGCGCCATCGCGCCTTATCAGGCGGGCAAGCCCATCGAAGAACTGGCCCGCGAATTCGGGCTGGATCCCGCCGGCATCGTCAAGCTGGCGTCCAATGAAAACCCGCTGGGCATGCCCAAGTCGGCGCGCGAGGCCATGCTGGCCGCGGCCGAGTCGCTGGCGCGCTATCCCGATCCCAATGGCTTCGATCTGAAGGCGGCGCTGGCCGAACGCTACGGCGTGCCGATGAGCTGGGTCACACTGGGCAACGGCTCCAACGACATCCTGGAAATCGCGGCGCTGGCGCTGCTGGAGCCGGGCGTGTCGGCGGTGTACGCGCAGCATTCGTTCGCGGTCTATCGCCTGGCGACCCAGGCGCGCGGCGCGCGCCACATCGTGGTGCCGGCCAAGGACTACGGCCATGACCTGGACGCGATGTTCGACGCCATCGCCGACGACACGCGGCTGCTGTTCATCGCCAACCCGAACAACCCGACCGGCACCTTCGTGCCGGGCGACCAGATCGCGGCCTTCCTGGAACGTGTCCAGGCGGCCCACGGCGATCGCGTTACGGTCGTGTTGGATGAGGCTTACAACGAATACCTCGACCCCGAGTTCCGCTTCGACAGCACGGCGCTGGTGCGCCGCTATCCGAATCTGATCGTGTCGCGCACGTTCTCCAAGGCCTACGGCCTGGCGGGCTTGCGCGTGGGTTTCGCGGTGGCGCAACCCGTCCTGACGGATCTGCTGAACCGCGTGCGTCAGCCGTTCAACGTCAATACGCTGGCGCAGGCCGCGGCCATTGCCGCGCTGCGCGACGCGGCCTATCTGAAAGAGGCCTACGCCTCTAACAAAGCGGGCAAGGCGCAACTGTGCGCCGCGTTTGAACGTCTGAAGCTGCGCTACGTCCCCAGCTACGGCAACTTCGTGCTGGTGCATGTGGGCGACGCCCCGCGCATCAATCTGGAACTGCTCAAGCGCGGCGTGATCGTGCGCCCGGTAGCCGGCGACGGTTTGCCGGAGTGGCTGAGGGTGTCCATCGGGCTGCCGCAGGAAAACGACCGCTTCATTGACGCATTGACCGCCATCCTTTCCGCATGAACGACGCGTCACCTGAATCCGATCAGGGGGCCGCTGGCCCCCTGATTCCTGTATTGGCCGTCGTGGGCGTGGGCCTGATCGGCGGTTCCTTCGCCGCGGCCTTGCGCCGGGCGGGGCAGGTTGGCCGGGTGCTGGGGGTAGGGCGCAATGCCCAATCGCTGGCGCGCGCTGTCGAGCTGGGATTGATCGACGAGGCCGCCACCGCTGAGGAAGCCGCCGCGCGCGCCGACCTGATCCTGCTGGCGACGCCGGTGGGCGGGCTGGCGGACGTGCTGTCGCGCATGCGCGCGCACCTGCGTCCCGGCACCGTGCTGACCGATGGCGGCAGCACCAAGGCGGAAGTGGTTGCGGCCGCGCGCGCCGCCCTGGGTGACCGGGCCGCGCAGTTCGTACCCGGCCATCCCATCGCCGGCGCCGAGCGCACCGGGCCGGAAGCTGCCGATGCCGACCTGTACCGCAAGCGCACCGTCATTCTGACTCCCCTGGCCGAGAATGGCGCGGCCTCCCTGGACCTGGTGCGCCGCGCATGGCAGGCCTGCGGAGCGGATGTGATTGACATGGATGCGGGCGCCCATGACCGGGTGCTGGCTTCGGTCAGCCATCTGCCGCATCTGCTGTCGGCGGTCTACATGGAACAGGTGGCCGAGGCCGCCGATGCGCCGACGCGCCTGGACCTGGCTGGCAGCGGTTTTCGCGACTTCACGCGCATTGCCGCGGGTTCGCCGGAAATGTGGCGCGACATCTTTCTGTCCAACCGCGACGCGATGCTGGCCGAACTGGCCGACGTGCGCGCGGTGCTGGATCGTGCCGAACGCGCCATTGCCGACGGCGATGGCGCAGCTTTACTGACGCTGCTGGACACGGCGGCCCGCGCCCGCCGCAACTGGCGCAAGGAGTAGCTGACATGGGCGCTTTGCCTTATCTCGATCTGCCGCGTGTGCGGCAAGCGCGGGGCGTGATTGCCCTGCCGGGTTCCAAAAGCATTTCCAACCGCGTGCTGCTGCTGTCCGCCATTGCTGAAGGCAGCACGGTCATCACCGGATTGCTGGATTCGGACGATACTCGCGTCATGCTCGGCGCCTTGCGCCAGTTGGGCGTGCAGGTGTCGGAACTGGACGCGGGCAGCGTCACGGTGCAGGGCGTGCGCCGCTTTCCCGAGGAAAGCGCGGACCTGTTCATGGGCAATGCCGGTACCGCGATCCGGCCGCTGACCGCCGCGCTGGCACTGATGGGCGGCGACTACCGCCTGTCGGGCGTGCCGCGCATGCACGAACGTCCCATCGGCGACCTGGTCGACGCGCTCAGGGGCCTGGGCGCCAGCATCGACTACCTGGGCCAACCCGGCTATCCGCCCCTGCGCATCGGCCGTGGCGACATCGCGGCGGACGCCGTCACGCGCGTGCAGGGTTCGGTGTCCAGCCAATTCCTTACCGCCTTGTTGATGGCCGCGCCGCTGCAGGCCGGCCGCAGCGGCAAGCCAGTCACGATCGAAGTGCTGGGCGAACTCATCTCCAAGCCCTACATCGAGATCACGCTGAACCTGATGGCGCGCTTCGGCGTGCAGGTGCGGCGCGACGGCTGGAGCCGCTTCGTCATCGACGGCGGGGCGGCCTACCGCAGCCCGGGGCGGATCGCGGTGGAAGGCGACGCCTCCACGGCCTCTTACTTCCTGGCGTTGGGCGCGATCGGCGGCGGGCCGCTGCGCGTGACCGGCGTCGGCGCCGACAGCATCCAGGGCGACGTCGCCTTTGCCGCCACGCTGGCCGAGATGGGCGCCTCTGTGACTTACGGTCCGGACTGGATCGAAGTCTCGGGCGCACGCGTGGCCCAGGGCGAGCGCCTGAAGGCCTTCGATACCGATTTCAACCTGATTCCGGACGCCGCGATGACCGCGGCCGCCCTGGCGCTTTACGCCGACGGCCCGTGCCGTTTGCGCAACATAGGCAGCTGGCGGGTCAAGGAAACCGACCGCATCCACGCCATGCAGACCGAGCTGGAAAAGCTGGGCGCGCAGGTGGAATCGGGGCCGGATTGGCTGCGCGTGACGCCGCCGGCACAGGATGCCTGGCGCGATGCGCACATCGGCACCTGGGACGACCACCGCATGGCCATGTGCTTCTCGCTGGCGGCTTTCGGGCCGGCGGCGGTCCGTATTCTCGATCCGGGTTGCGTCAGCAAGACCTTCCCGGGTTACTTTGATGTTTACGCGGGCCTGGTTACGGCCTAGCGAAGAATTGCCCATGACTTCGATTTCCCCTGAAACTTCTTCTGTCCCGGTCATCACCATCGACGGCCCCACCGCGTCCGGCAAGGGTACGGTGGCCCACCGCGTCGCCAAGGCGCTGGGCTGGGACGTGCTGGACAGCGGCGCGCTCTATCGCCTGACCGCCCTGGCGGCACTCAACCGCGGCTTGTCGGCCGAGGACGAGCCTGCCGTGGCGCGGGTGGCAGAAACCCTGGACGTGCGTTTCGAAGGCCCCCATGTCTACCTCGAAGGCGCGGACGTGGGCCACGAGATCCGGCGCGAGGAAGTCGGCAATTTCGCCTCGCGCGTGGCCGCCTTCCCGGGCGTGCGCCAGGCGCTGCTCGAGCGCCAGCGCGCCTTCCGGGTGGCTCCGGGCCTGGTTGCGGACGGGCGCGACATGGGTACGGTGGTGTTTCCCGACGCGCCCCTGAAGGTATTCCTGGTCGCCGATGTGGTCGCGCGGGCGCAGAGGCGCTGTAAGCAGTTGATCGAAAAGGGAATTTCTGCTAATCTTGATGACCTCCTACGGGATATGCGCGAGCGGGACGCCCGCGATATGGGGCGAACTACAGCGCCCTTGGCTCCCGCAGCGGATGCACACGTGCTGGATTCGTCTGATTTGACGATTGCAGAAACGGTGCAGGCAATACTGGATTTCTGGAAGAAGGCCGCCGCGGATTGAGCAATTGGTTGCAGGCTTTCCCCAAGAATCCTCCGTAGTTTTCTGTTTTTTTTATCGGCCCTGTTCACGCTAGGCGCAACCCCCACGGGCCACCCCGCAAGGGCGAACCGGCAAGCAGGCATTTTGACTCCACTGTGACGGGCAATCCGTTGCGGTGTGTTTTTAACGGCCATTTCGGCCCAATGGATTTCAACCCCATGTCTTCCGTTTCCACTACCGTCGCCACCGGCGGCGAAAGCTTCGCCGACCTTTTCGCACAGAGCCTCAAGAGCCAGGACATGAAGTCCGGCGAGGTCATCAGCGCCGAAGTCGTCCGCGTCGACCACAACTTCGTCGTCGTCAACGCCGGCCTGAAGTCCGAAGCGCTGATCCCCCTGGAAGAGTTCCTGAACGACCAGGGCGAGCTCGAAGTGCAACCCGGCGATTTCGTCTCGGTGGCCATCGATTCCCTGGAAAACGGCTACGGCGACACCATCCTGTCGCGTGACCGCGCCAAGCGCCTGTCGGCCTGGCTGCAACTGGAAAAGGCCCTGGAAAACGGCGAGCTGGTTACCGGCACCATCACCGGCAAGGTGAAGGGCGGCCTGACCGTCATGACCAACGGCATCCGCGCGTTCCTGCCGGGTTCGCTGGTGGACCTGCGTCCGGTCAAGGACACCACCCCGTACGAAGGCAAGACCCTCGAATTCAAGGTCATCAAGCTCGACCGCAAGCGCAACAACGTCGTTCTGTCGCGTCGCCAGGTGCTGGAAGCCAGCATGGGCGAAGAGCGCCAGAAGCTGCTCGAAACCCTGCACGAAGGTGCTGTGGTCAAGGGCGTGGTCAAGAACATCACCGACTACGGCGCGTTCGTGGACCTGGGCGGCATCGACGGCCTGCTGCACATCACCGACATGGCCTGGCGCCGTGTGCGTCACCCCTCCGAAGTCCTGCAAGTGGGTCAGGAAGTCGAAGCCAAGGTGCTCAAGTTCGACCAGGAAAAGAGCCGCGTCTCCCTGGGCGTCAAGCAACTGGGCGAAGATCCGTGGGTGGGCCTGGCTCGCCGCTACCCGCAAGGCACCCGCCTGTTCGGCAAGGTTACCAACCTGACCGACTACGGCGCGTTCGTTGAGGTCGAAGCCGGCATCGAAGGCCTGGTGCACGTCTCCGAAATGGACTGGACCAACAAGAACGTCGATCCGCGCAAGGTCGTGACCCTGGGCGAAGAAGTCGAAGTCATGGTCCTGGAAATCGACGAAGACCGTCGTCGTATCTCGCTGGGCATGAAGCAGTGCCGCCAGAACCCGTGGGAAGAGTTCGCCACCAACTTCAAGCGTGGTGACAAGGTCCGCGGCGCCATCAAGTCGATCACCGACTTCGGCGTGTTCGTCGGCCTGCCCGGCGGCATCGATGGCCTGGTTCACCTGTCCGACCTGTCGTGGACGGAAACCGGCGAAGAAGCCGTGCGCAACTTCAAGAAGGGCGACGAGATCGAAGCCGTGGTTCTGGGCATCGATACCGACAAGGAACGCATCTCGCTGGGCATCAAGCAGCTGGAAGGCGACCCCTTCAACAACTTCGTTGCCACCTTCGACAAGGGCGCCGTTGTTCCGGGCACCATCAAGTCCGTCGAAGCCAAGGGCGCTGTTGTCACGCTGTCCGTGGACGTTGAAGGCTACCTGCGCGCTTCCGAGATCTCCTCGGGCCGCGTCGAAGATGCCACCACTGTTCTGAACGCCGGTGAAAACATCGAAGCCATGATCGTCAACATCGACCGCAAGACGCGTTCGATCCAGCTGTCGATCAAGGCCCGCGATAACGCCGAAACCGCCGAAACGATCCAGCGCATGTCTGACGCCAGCGCTTCGTCCGGCACCACCAACCTCGGCGCGCTGCTGAAGGCCAAGCTGGACCAACAGCGCAACGACGGTTAATTCGTGACCAAGTCGGAGCTGATCGCCGCCTTGGCGGCCCGCTATCCTCAGCTGGCCGCCCG
>NZ_DATCUY010000440.1:0-3034 GCF_036567245.1 Achromobacter sp.
CGGAGCGGCCATGGCCGCGGTGGTCGTGGGCGCCGACCGTCCAGCCGCGGGCGGTCAGCCAGCGCGCCAGCCGGTCATAGCGGCCGGCATGCTCGCTAAGTCCGTGCAGCAGGTAGATACTGGGCGTGCCCGGGCCGGCGATCGGCGGGGGCACGTTGGGCGCGGCGGGCCAGACATAATTGGCCAAGGGCGTGCCGTCGGGCGCGGGGGTCATCGAAATCGGCGACAATTTCTGGCTTCCTCGAAATGAATAGACAGTCCAGGTCCTCGGGTAATGACGATTTCATCGCTGTTTCGTTTCATGTTCAAGAAAGCCGGCGCGATTGCCGCGCTGGCCCTGCTGATTACGGCCTGCTCGCCCAGTTACAACTGGCGCGAAGTCGACGTGGCCGACGGCCACGCGCGCGCGGCATTCCCGGACCGGGTCTCGACTGACACCCGCGACCTGAAGCTGGACACCCATACCTTGCGTTTTACCCTGGCCAGCGCCACCGTGGGCGAGGCGGTCTTTGCCGTGGGCTCGGCGCCGCTGCCCCCCGACATCGCGAAGGATCCGGCCGCCAAACAGGCGCTGGGCATGGCGCTGATGCACTCGCTCTATGCCAACATGCAATCGCCGCCGCCCAATGAATGGCCGCCTTATGGGCAGGACATTGAGGTCCAGGGCAAGGCCATGGGCAAGCCGGGCTGGCTGCGCGCCAGGGTCTGGGTGACCGACACCATGCTGATCGAAGCCGTGGCGGCCGGTACTGTGGAAAGCCTGCCGGCCGAGCGGGCGCAAGAGTTCCTGCGTTCCGTCGTCATCAAGCCGTGAGGGGCTCGATCAGGCCCAGCCTCAGCGCCGCGACCACTGCGGCGCGCCGGCCGCGCACGCCGAGTTTGTCGCAGGCGTTGCACAGATGGAAATTCACGGTGCTTTCGCTGACGCCCAGGATGCGGGCGGTTTCCCAACTGGTCTTGCCCATGGCCGCCCAATGCAGGCAGCTGGCCTGGCGCTCTGACAGGGGTTTGATGGCCGGGGCCGGACTGGATGCCGGATTCAAGGCTGAACCCATGGCTGGGGGCGTGGCCGAGTTCATGGCCGGGGGCGTGGCGGAGTGGGCGGTGGCTGGCATGGCGATGGGGGGCGAAAGCCCGGCGATTGATGAGTTGCCTCATGCTGCCGTTCGGACAGGCTGCCCGGCAAGCGATGATGCCTTCGCGCATCATTCCTCTTATCTCTAACGGAATAAGCGCATGTCCGCCGTCGTGCAGTTCTATTTTTCATCGATCGTGCTGATGCTGCCTCTGCTCTTCTGCGCGGGCATAGGGGTGTATTGGGGCAAGCGGGATCTGCCGTTCGGCGGCTCCTTCATCACCATGCTGGTGACCTCGGTGACCACGCCGGCCCTGGTGTTCCACACCTTCGTCACCACCCATCTGGACGATCGCGCGCTGGCCGATGTGGCGGTGGCGACCCTGCTGGCGCTGCTGCTGTGCGCGCTGGTCTGCGCGCTGCTGCTGAAAGCATGCAAGCTGCCCGTGCGTACGTTGCTGCCCACGGCTTTCCTGCCCAATGCCGGCAACCTGGGGCTGCCGATTTCGCAGATGGCTTTTGGCGATGCAGGCCTGTCGGTGGCGGTCGCGTTCTTCGCGGTCAGCTCCTTCGTCATGCATACCATCGCCGTGCGCCTGTTGCCGGGGGTGAACACGAAGGGCAGCTGGAAGAGTCCGATTTTGCTGGCATCCCTGGTCGCCGTGGCCCTGCGCCTCATGCATGTGCCGGTGCCCGCGTGGCTGATCGAGACCTCGCGCATGCTGGGCGCGGTGACCGTGCCGCTGATGCTGCTGAGCCTGGGCCACGCCCTGGCCCTGATTCCGTCCAACGGCCTGCGCGACGGCGCCAAGGTCGCGGCGATCCGCCTGGCGGTGGGCCTGGGTGCGGGGTTGGCGGTGGTATGGGCGCTGGACCTGGAGCCGGTGCTGGCCGGCGCGCTCAGCCTGCAGATGGCCATGCCCTGCGCGGTGGTCAGCTACATGTACGTCAAGCGCTACACGACGCAGGGGGATACCGCGGCGGGCGCGGTGCTGGTGTCGACCGTGGCGTTTCTGTTGCTGGCGCCGGTAATACTGTGGTTCAGCCGCGGGGCTTGAGATCGGGACAATTGTCGCGACGCTGTCGCGACAATTGAGAGTCCCCGCGAGCGCCGCGGGAAACGATCTACGCCGTACCCGACATCGCGCGCAACTGCGCCATCAACGCGTCGGGAATGTCCACGCCGTGCTTGAGCGCTTCGTCGCGCAGCTTGCGGCGGCGGTCGCCCGGCAGGCGCACGCCTTCGTCTTCCAGCATGGCGTCGACCAGTGTTTCGACCCGATCCAGATAAGTGTTGTTGCCGGCCAGCGCGCCGGGGTCGATCGCCATGAAGGCCTGGCCCAGCCGCGCCGGGCCGCCTGCGTCGACGAAGAAGGACTCGGTCTCGAAGCCGAAGTGCGAGCCGGTCAGCGCGCAGGCCAGCAGCTCGACGATCAGCGCCAGCATCGCGCCTTTGACGCCGCCGGCGGGAAGCATGCTGCCCGCAAGGCCGGCCTTGGGGTCGGTGGTGGGCTGGCCGTCTGCATCCAGCGCCCAGCCCAGCGGGATGGGCTGGTTGTCGCGGGCTGCGATCATGAGCTTGCCGCGCGCGACCTGCGACAGCGACAGGTCGATCACCAGGCGCGCGCCGCCGCGCCGCGGAAAGACGGCGGCGATGGGATTGGTGCCGAACAGCGGCCGCTTGCCGCCCCAGGCAGGCATGGCGGCGGGCGAGTTGCTCAGCGCCAGTCCCACCAGCCCGAGGTCGGCCAGGGCTTCGAGGTGATAGCCGGCTTCGCCGAAGTGGTGGCTGTTGCCGACGCCGATGAAGGCCACGCCATGCTCGCGGGCGCGCAGGCCGGCTTGTTCGACAGCCAGTGCGCAGGCGGGGAAGGCCAGTCCGGATCCGGCGTCGATCAGCGCCGCGCCGCCGCGTTCATGCACGATGCGCGGCACGGCCGAACCGATGGCGCGGCCGGC
>NZ_DATCUY010000441.1:0-6130 GCF_036567245.1 Achromobacter sp.
GACGAGACGCCGGCCCAGCGCGTGCGGACGCCCATGCTGGCGGTCCTGCGCGACCGCCCGCTTGTGATGTGCATCGCGGCGGCGTCGCTGGTCCAGGCCAGCAACGGCTTCCTGTATTCCTATTCCACGCTCTACTGGACCGCAAGCGGCCTGTCGACCGCGCTGATCTCTCTGTTGTGGGTGGTGGGCGTCGGCAGCGAAGTGCTGTTTTTTTTCCTGGCGCCAAAGGTCCTGGCCCGGACCGGGGCGCAATGGCTGATTCTGGCATCGGCGGTGATGACGGTCATCCGCTGGGCGGGCCTGTCGGCCACGACGGACCCGGCGTTGATCGCCGGGCTGCAGTTGCTGCAGTGCTTCACCCTGGCCGGCAACAACGCCGCCATCATGTGGTACATCACGCGCCACGTGCCCGCCGCATGCAAGACATCGGCGATCGCGCTATACGCGATGCTGTCGGGCGGCGTGTTCATGTTCGCCAGCATCCAGCTGGGCGGCGCGCTGTACCGAAGCTACGCGCCCGGCGGCTTCATGGTGATGGCCGCGTGCGCGCTGTGCGCGGTGCCGCTGGTGATTTATTCGGAAAGGCTGCGGCCGCGCGCATCGTAGAAGCGAGTGCGTCGTTCGCCGCGTGGGTCTTTTCGACGCTGGCGCGTCCAAAGAAAAAGCCCCCGTAGGGGCATTGTCCATCAGCAACAGCCGATCCGTTTCTTTCCCCCGTAGCGCGCGTCCTGGCGCTCGCGGAAGAAAGCTTCGTAGGTCATCGGCTCTTGGTCAGGGTGGGTACGCCGCATATGTTCCACATATGTCTCGTAGTCCGGCACGCCGACCATCAGCCGGAGCGTCTGCCCCAGGTAACGGCCGGCGGCGCCGGCGGCTGAACTCATGTTGCCAAACAGCATGCGGCGCCTCCTTGGGGGTCAGTCCGCGCCCGCCGCGACGGGCAGGGTTTCGTAGGGCGTCTCGCGCGAGGTCGGCTTGTTCTCGGCGCGCGCGCGCTGCACCGACTTCAGGCCGAACACCACGATACTGACCACCACGAACATGAAGATGGCGCAGAGGCCGGCGTTGATGTAGTCGTTCATCACGACACGCGACATCTCGCCCAGCGACTTGGCGGGCGCCAGCACGCGGCCTTCGGCGATGGCCGCGTTGTACTTCGCGGCGTGAGCCAGGAAGCTGACTCGCGGGTCGGCGTCGAACAGCTTTTGCCAGCCGGCCGTCAGCGTGCAAGCCAGGAGCCACAGCGTGGGCAAGATGGTGACCCATGCGTAGCGGTCGCGTTTCATCTTGAACAGCACGACGGTGCCCAGCGTCAGCGCGATCGCGGCCAGCATCTGGTTGGCGATGCCGAACAGCGGCCACAGCGTGTTGATGCCGCCCAGCGGGTCCACCACGCCCTGATACAGGAAGTAGCCCCAGGCCGCCACGCACAAGGCGGTGGCGATCAGGTTGGCCGGCAACGAGTCCGTGCGCTTGAGCGACGGGGCGAAGGTGCCCAGCAGATCCTGCAGCATGAAGCGGCCGGCGCGGGTGCCGGCGTCGACCGCCGTCAGGATGAAGAGCGCTTCGAACAGGATGGCGAAGTGGTACCAGAAGGCCATCATGCCCGGGCCGCCGATGGCCTGGTGCAGGATGTGGGCCATGCCCACGGCCAGCGTGGGCGCGCCGCCCGCACGGGAGATGATGGTGCTTTCGCCCACGTCCTTGGCGGTCTGGATCAGATCGGCGGGCGTCACCACGAAGCCCCAGCTGGACACCACCTGGGCGACCTGGTCGGGGGTGGTGCCGATTACGGCCGCGGGGCTGTTCATGGCGTAGTAGATGCCGGGCTCGATCACGCAAGCCGCGACCAGCGCCATGATGGCCACGAAGGATTCCATCAGCATGCCGCCATAACCGATGTAGCGGGCCTGGGTTTCGTTCTCGATCAGCTTGGGCGTGGTGCCCGAGGAAATCAGGGCGTGGAAGCCCGACACCGCGCCGCAGGCGATGGTGATGAAGAGGAACGGGAACAGGTTGCCCGACCACACCGGACCGGTGCCGTCGACGAACTGGGTCAGCGCGGGCATTTTCAGCTCGGGCGCCACCACCACGATGCCGATGGCCAGGCCGACGATCGTGCCGATCTTGAGGAAGGTCGACAGGTAGTCGCGCGGGGCCAGCAGCAGCCACACCGGCAGCACCGAGGCGATGAAGCCGTAGATGATCAGGATCCAGGTCAGGCCCTTGCCGTCGAAGTCGAACATGGGGCCGATCACCGGGTGCGCGGCCACGTCCTGGCCGAAGGTGATGGCGGCCATCAGGCCGACGAAGCCGATGATGGACACTTCGCCGATCTTGCCCGGACGGATGTAGCGCAGGTACACGCCCATGAACAACGCGATGGGGATGGTCGCGGCCACCGTGAAGGTGCCCCAGGGCGAGTGCGTCAGCGCCTTGACCACGATCAGCGCCAGCACGGCCAGGATGATGACCATGATCATGAAGGCGCCGAACAGCGCGATCACGCCCGGGATCTTGCCCAGTTCGGACTTGACCAGGTCACCCAGCGAACGGCCGTCGCGGCGGGTCGAGATGAAGAGGATGGTGAAGTCCTGCACGGCGCCGGCGAACACCACGCCGGCCAGAATCCACAGCATGCCCGGCAGATAGCCCATCTGCGCGGCCAGCACCGGGCCGACCAGGGGACCAGCGCCGGCGATGGCGGCGAAGTGGTGGCCGAACAGCACGTGCTTGTTGGTGGGCACGTAGTCCAGGCCGTCGTTGTGCTTCCAGGCCGGCGTCATGCGCGTCGGGTCCAGCTGGAAGACGTTCTTGGCGATGAAGCGGCTGTAGTAACGGTATGCGATCAAATACACGCACACGGCGGCGATCACCACCCATAGCGCATTGATGGTCTCCCCTCTGGCTAGCGCCACGGTGCCCAGCGCGAATGCGCCCAGTACCGCAACCGCCAGCCAGACCAGGTGTTGACCCAGTCCCTTACTGCTGGTTTGCATAAGTGCTCCTCTTGCCTCCCGCCATGCTTTTGGCGTGAAACGCTTTTATCGTCCCGCGGAAGGCAGACTCATTGTTGTGGGGTGGTGGACGCGCGCGTCCACGCAGCGCCGTGTCGACGCGGACGCTAGTATTTCGTTTTGACTACGCAGCAACAAGCGCGAAACTACGCAATTCCGCTACGTGTTACTACGCAATGCGGCGCAGCATGATTTGGCGGAAACCGTAAAATCCATGCTGAAATTTCCCGACCCTGATTGCGGAACGTAAAATGCTGCGCCGCAATAACCGCGTTCGCGCTGATACAAATCCTTCATGAAGCTGCGCCTCAAAATCCTGCTGCTTGCCGCGGTGCCCCTGCTGGTGGCCGTCGCCGCCATCACGGTGGCCGTCTACGTGCAGGGCCTGCAGCTGGCGCAGCGCGAAAAACAAGTGGTGGAAAGCGCCTGGCTGGCCAGCAAGGAAGGCGAGCTGCGCCACTACGTCAACCTGGCCTACAGCGCCATCGCGCCGCTGCAGGCGGCGGCCGACGACGACGCCACCCGCCAGCGCGCGCTCGACCTGCTGGCGCAGATGGAATTCGGCCACGACGGCTATTTTTTCGTCTATGACCTGCAGGGCAAGAACCTGATGCACCCGCGCCAGCCGGAACTGGTCGGCCAGGAACTCTGGGAGCTGCGCGATACCAAGGGCCAGCCCGTCATCCAAAACCTGCTGACCGCCGCCCGGCGCGGCGGCCAGGACGGCGAAGCGGTGCATTACCTGTGGGAAAAGCCGTCCACCCTCCAGACCGAGGAAAAGCTGGGTTACGTGGTGGTGCTGGAGCGTTGGGGCTGGATGCTGGGCACCGGCATCTATCTGGACGACGTGCAGCAGGCGCTGGAACGCATCGACGCCGCCGCGCAGGCCAATATCCGCAGCATGTTCGCCTGGGTGGCCGGCATCGCTGCAGTATCCATCCTGGGCGTGGCCGCCTGCGGTCTGGCCCTGAACATCAGCGACCACCGCCAGTCCGACGCCAAGCTGCGGCTGATGGCGCGGCAGCTGGTGCGTTCCCAGGAAGACGAACGCGCCCGCCTGTCGCGCGAGCTGCATGACGGCATCAGCCAGGTGCTGGTGTCGATCAAGCTGTCCTTGGAAGCGGCGCGGGAACGGCTGCGGCAAACGCTGCCGGCCGAGCCTCGCCAGCTCGCCCATATCGATACCCCGCTGGGCGGCGCGCTGGACCGGCTGAACACCGCCGTGGGCGAGGTCCGCCGCATTTCGCACAACTTGCGGCCCACGCTGCTGGATGACCTGGGCCTGCCGGCCGCGCTGGAACACCTGGGCCGGGAGTTCGCCATTCCCAGCGAGGACGGCGCCCCGCCGTTGGCCGTGCGCCTGCATACCGCCGGGCAGCCGGTGAAGCTGCCCGAAGCCTACGCCACCGCCCTCTTCCGCGTCACCCAGGAAGCCCTGACCAACGTCATCCGCCACGCCGGCGCCACCCGCGCCGACATGACGCTGGCCTATTCCCCGCGCGACCTGCGCCTGACCATTGCCGACGACGGCCGCGGTTTCGACTATGCCGAAGTGCAGCAGGATCCGCGCCGCGGCATCGGCCTGCGCAATATGCGCGAACGCATGAACGCACTGGCCGGGACGCTTACGTTCCATTCCACTACCCACGGCACGGTCCTGCAAGCCTGGTTGCCGCTGCCCGCCGCCCCCGTTCCCGCGAGCTCCGAAGCATGACCGACGCCATCCGACTGCTGTTGATCGACGACCATCCCCTGGTGCGGGACGGGCTGCGCTTGCGCCTGGAAACCGTGCCGCAGCTGCGGGTGGTGGGCGAGGCCGGCAATGCCGCCGCCGCCCAGGCCTTCCTGGCCGCCTGCCTGGCCGAGGATCCGCAGGGCGGCACCTTGCCGCACCTGGCGTTGATGGACCTCAACATGCCCGGCGTGGGCGGACTGGAGCTGACGGCCCTGCTGCATGAGCGCTACCCCCAGATCGCCGTGCTGGTGCTGTCCATGCACGACAATCCCGAGTACATGGTGCAGGCCGTCAAGGCCGGCGCGCGCGGTTACCTGCTGAAGGACGAGCCGGCGCAGGAGATCGTCACCGCCATCGAGGCCGTCATGGCCGGCCGCAGCTACTTCAGCGCCGCGGTGACGGTGCGCCTGTCGCAAGCCACGGCGCCGGCCACGATGCTGACGCAGCGCGAACGCGACGTGCTGCGCCACATCGCCAGCGGCGAGGCCAACAAGCAGATCGCGCAAGCGCTGGGGTTGTCGGTGCGCACGGTGGAGACCCATCGCCTGAACATCAAGCGCAAGCTGGGCATAGACGGCCAGGCCGAACTGATCAAGTACGCGGTCGAAAACCGTGGGGTCTGATCCACGGCCGGTCCGCCCCTGAGCCCTGGCCTGCCCCGATTCCCGCGCTGCGGTAGACTTGCGTTCACCACGCTACACACAGTAAAGCGCCGCAACCAGCGCCGCCCCCAGGAGTCCCCGATGTCATTGGAAAAGCACTACACCGCCATTCTCGAACAACTAGGGGAAGATCCGTCCCGCGAAGGGCTGGCCGACACGCCGGCGCGCGCGGCCAAGGCCATGCGCCACCTGTGCCGCGGCTATGGACAGAACCTGGACGAAATCGTCAACGGCGCGCTGTTCACCTCGGACACGCGCGAGATCGTGCTGGTCAAGAACATCGAGCTGTATTCGCTCTGTGAGCACCACATGCTGCCCTTCATCGGCAAGGCGCACGTGGCCTACCTGCCCAACGGCAAGGTGCTGGGCCTGTCCAAGGTCGCGCGCATCGTCGAGATGTATGCGCGGCGCCTGCAGATCCAGGAAAACCTCAGCCGCCAGGTGGCCGAGGCCGTGCAGTCCGTGACCGACGCCGCCGGCGTGGCCGTGGTCATCGAAGCGCAGCACATGTGCATGATGATGCGCGGGGTGGAAAAGCAGAACTCTTCCATGGTGACCTCCGTCATGCTGGGCGAATTCCACGACAACCCCTCGACCCGGGCCGAGTTCCTAAGCCTCATCCGCTAGCAGGATCTCCCCTCCCCCTTTTGGCGCATGTCGCGGGCCGCCTCGCCGGCCGCACCCCGCCGCGCCGGCCTCGCCAGTCCTGGCGTTGC
>NZ_DATCUY010000442.1:0-6946 GCF_036567245.1 Achromobacter sp.
CGGGGCGCGGGCAGGCCTTGCTGGCGGGCGAGTGCGGCAATGCGCCTGGCCGCGGCGGCGGGATTCGCCGCGCCAAAGTTGCCGACGATGTTGATGCCGTGGCGCAGGCAGTCGCCCAGCACGGGGCCGACCAGCTCGTCCAGCAAGGGCTCGTAGCCGCGCTCCGGGTCCGCGTTGCGCGCCAGCTGGGCCAGGGCCAAGGTGCGTTCGGCCAGCGTTTCGTAGATCAGCACGCCGCCGCCTCGGGCGATCAAGGTGCGCACCACGGCGGCGGCGCCGTCGCTGCGGTCGCCGGAAAATCCGGAGGCGCAGCCTATGTAGAGGGGGGAGAGAGGCATACGGAAGCGGTGCTGGATCAAGGTGTCTGAGCCCACTATAGGCATCCGCCGCTAATCAGTAAAATAGAAATATCGGATCAATTCATAGAAAAAAGCCATGAATCTGTCTGCCCGGCAATTGCGCGCCTTCGTCGCCCTGGCCGAAGAAAAGCACTTCACCCGGGCGGCCCAACGCTGCCACCTGACGCAGCCGGCCTTCAGCGCCTTGATCCGCCAGCTGGAGGACAGTGCGGGCTTGCGCCTGTTCGACCGCAACACGCGCCATGTGGAGCTGACGGTGGAAGGCCTGGTGCTGGACGCGACGGCGCGCAGGCTGCTGGCCGACATGGACCTGGTCATGGAAGACCTGCGTGATCACGCTGCCAGGCGCCGCGGCCGGGTGGCGCTGGCGGCCTTGCCGTCGCTCGCTGCGGGCTGGCTGCCGGGACTGCTGGCACGCTTTCGCGAGTCCTATCCTGGCATCACGGTAGACCTGCGCGATGCGCTGCTGGATCCTTGCCTGGATCTGGTACAGGCAGGGCAGGTGGATTTCGCGGTGGCTTCGCGGCGACCGGACATGAACGATCTCGACAGCGAGTTCCTGCATGCGGACCGCTATTTCCTGGTCTGCCGCGCCGACCATCCACTGGCAGGCGCAGGCAAGGCCCGGCTGCGCGACATCCTGCGCTATCCCATGATCCAGCTGGCCCGGGGCAGCAGCGTGCGCAAGCACCTGGATGCCGCCCTGGGCGCCGACGCGCCAGCCCCGGTTTTCGAGGTGGAGCATCTGGCGACCGCCACCGGACTGGTGCGCGCCGGCCTGGGCATCTCGGTGGTGCCGGCGATGACGCTGTTCCATTTCGGCGGCGCCGACCTGCGCATCGTGCCGCTGGCCGGCAAGGCCTTGACCCGGCCGCTCTATCTGGTGCGGCGCAAGGGCCGCACGCTGTCAGTCGCGGCGCAGGCCTTGTATGACCTGCTGCGGGAGCATCGGGGGGATATCGACAGCCCGAGCTTGGCTGGGCCGCGCTAGCCGTCTATCCGCTGGCCGACGCAGCGTTGGAACACGGCCTGCAGCGGTGCATAGTCGCAGATCACGGCCGCGATGTTGGCGTCGACCCATTCCATTTGCGTCACTGGCCACCAACCGATCTCGTAGCCCGCATTGAGGATAAGGTGCTCGAACAGGAGGCGTTGGGCGCGGCCGTTTCCTTCTCGGAAGGGATGAATCATGTTGAGGTCGCCATAGGCGACAGCAACAGCGGCTATCAGGGCGTCACGCGGCAGGTCGATGAACCAGTGGGCTTGTGCCAGGGCCGCGAAGATCTTGTTGGCCTCGGGTTCGATTCTGGCTGTGTTGCAGAAGCGGGTGCCGCTTTTTGAAATATCGATGGTGCGCAGCTCACCCGCCCAGTCGTAGAGATCCTGAAACAGCGCGCGATGGAGCTGCTTCAGGTAAGCAAGGTCGTAGGGAGGCAGGGAAAATTCGAGCTGGCTGACGGCGATCTCGGAAAGATCCTGCTCAGCCTGCGCGAGCCGCGCATCGTCCCGGATGTCCAGCCGGTTACGCAGCGTGTAGCTGCCTGGATAGCAGTACGGATCCTGTCCGGTGCCGTACTTGTCCAATGTCAGGCAGGCTTGCGATAGGCGCGCAACACGGCCTCGCGCGAAGGAAGTTCGCGCTTCGCGTCGGCGGGCGTGAGCGGGTAGCCTTCCAGGCGCATGCTGGCCGCGTAGTTCAAACGGCGCACCTTTTCCCAGTAGTCCAACTTGGCTTGCAGGGTGCTGTTTTTCAAGAAAAGCGCCTTATCTGAGAACTTGCGGGATAGTCTGGTGATTATAACGAAGCCAGGCCTGGAACCTGGCTGATTCAGCCTTGCAGGACCGGCCCATATTCCGTCCTGCACCCACCCTAAGGCGTTCAGCTACTTTCGCAAAAGTCTATTGCTCGATACACTTCGATAGTTGTAGCTTCTATCCGTCTATCGAAGGATTCCGCCCATGAGCAAGCAAATCATCCATACCGACACCGCGCCCGCCGCGGTAGGCCCTTACTCGCAAGCGGTTGCCGTAAGCGGCACCAAGACTGTCTACCTCTCTGGCCAGATCGGCCTGGAGCCGGGCACTGGCGATCTGGTTTCCGAGAACTTCGATGCCCAGGTGCGTCAGGCTTTCGCGAACATGCAGGAAGTCATCAAGGCCGCTGGCGGCACGCTGGACAATGTGGTCAAGCTGACGTTGTTCCTGACCGACCTGGGCAAGTTCACGGCCGCGAACGCCATCATGGCCGAGATCATTCCCCAGCCGTTCCCGGCGCGCTCCACCATCGGCGTGGCCAGCCTGCCCAAGGGCGCGCAGTTCGAAGTCGAAGCGATTCTGGTCCTGTAAAGCCCACCCGGACTTTTCAATCCCGAGGTTCGTTTCTCCATGCCGGCCGCAACCGCGGCTTCCAAGCGATCCGGCGCCGACAACAAAGGCGCCGGCAAAGCGATGACGGATACGGAACGCAAGCTCCGTAACCTGGGCTTGGTGCTGCCCGAGGACTTCGTGCTGCACCTGCCGTTGCGCTACGAAGACGAAACCCGCATCGTCCCGATCAGCGCCCTGCGGCCCGGTTTTGCCGGGCAGGTGGAGGGCGAGATCACCAAGTCCGAGGTTCTCTACCGGCCCCGGCGGCAACTGACCGCCACCCTGGTGGACGACAGCGGCGAACTGCAATTGCGCTGGCTGAATTTCTATCCCAGCCAGCAGAAGCAAGTCAGCGTGGGCAAGCGCCTGCGTGCGCGCGGCGAAGTCCGCGGCGGGCTGTTCGGGCGCCAGATGGTGCACCCGCGCATGACCAATGCCGACGCGCCGCTGCCCACCGCATTGACGCCTGTCTATCCCAGCACCGAAGGGCTGCCCCAACTGACTTTGCGCCGCGCCATCGCGCAGGCGCTGGACCGTGCAGACCTGTCCGACACCTTGCCCGACGAGGCGCGCGCACGCTATGACCTGCCTCCGTTCGAGCCGGCCATCCGCGCCTTGCACACGCCGGCCCAGGGCGAGTCCGAGCAGGCCTTGCTGGACCGCGTGCATCCGGCCTGGCGCCGCATCAAGTTCGACGAACTCCTGGCGCAGCAGCTGTCGCTGGCCGCCGCGCGCGCCGCCCGTCGCATCAAGGAAGCCGAATCGCTGCCGGCGCGCACCGAGGCCGGAAGCCTGGTGGCCAGGCTGTACGAAGCGCTGCCGTTCAAGCTGACCGGCGCGCAGGAACGCGTGGTTCAGGAAATATCCGCCGACATGGCCAAGCCGTATCCCATGCATCGCCTGCTGCAAGGCGACGTCGGCAGCGGCAAGACCGTGGTGGCGGCTATTGCCGCAGCGCAGGCCATCGCCAGCGGCGCGCAGGTCGCGCTGATGGCGCCCACCGAAATCCTGGCGGAACAGCACTTCCGCAAACTGGTGTCGTGGCTGCAGCCGCTGGGTGTGAATGTCGCCTGGCTGAGCGGCAGCCTCGCTGCCAAGGCGCGCCGCGCCGCGGTGGCGGCTGCCGCGGACGGCAGTGTGCAATTGATCGTGGGTACGCAAGCGCTGATCCAGGACAACGTCGAGTTTCACCGTCTGGGCCTGTCCATCGTCGATGAGCAGCACCGCTTCGGCGTCGGGCAGCGCCTGGCGCTGACGCGCAAGGGCGAAACCGTGCGCGGCCGCAACGTGCCGCATCAGCTCAACATGAGCGCAACGCCGATTCCGCGCACGCTGGCCATGACCTTCTTCGCCGACCTGGACGTTTCCGTCATCGATGAGTTGCCGCCGGGGCGCAGCCCCGTCCTCACCAAGCTGGTGTCGGACGCGCGGCGCGAGGAAGTCATCGCCCACATCGCGCAGGCCGCGCGCGGCGGGCAGCAGGCCTACTGGGTCTGTCCGCTGGTCGAGGAAAGCGAGGCCCTGGAACTCCAGACCGCCGTGGATACCTACGAAGGCATGCGGGTCGACCTGCCGGATCTGCGCATCGGCCTGGTGCACGGCCGGCTGCCGCAAGCCGAGAAGGCCGCCGTGATGCAGGCCTTTCGTGATGGCGAGGTGGACCTGCTGGTCGCCACCACCGTCATCGAGGTCGGTGTGGACGTGCCGAACGCCTCGCTCATGGTGATCGAGCACGCAGAACGCTTCGGCCTGGCCCAGCTGCACCAGCTGCGCGGCCGGGTAGGGCGCGGCACCGCCGAATCGGTGTGCGTGCTGCTCTACCAGACGCCGCTGTCGCAAGTGGCGCGGGAACGCCTGCGGGCCATGTTTGAAACCTCGGACGGCTTTGAAATCGCCCGCCGCGACCTGGAACAGCGCGGCCCGGGCGAATTCCTGGGCACGCGTCAGTCGGGCATGGCGCTATTGCGTTTCGCCGACCTGGAAACCGATGCGGCCATCGCCGAAGACGCGCGCGACGCCGCGGTCTGGTTGCGTGCTGAACACCCGGCCGCGGTCGAAGCGCATCTGGCGCGCTGGATGCGCGGGCGCGAGGACTTCCTGCGTACCTGACCATGCAGCCAGCCATGAACCTTAATCTACCAAGCGCCAGCCTAGAGGCTGGGGCATAACCCCCGGGGGCGTAGTCCACCATGACTCTCACCGAACTCAAGTACATCGTCGCCGTCGCGCGCGAACGGCATTTCGGCCGGGCGGCCGAGGCCTGTTTCGTCAGCCAGCCCACGCTCTCGGTAGCAATACGCAAGCTGGAAGACGAATTGGGCGTGACGCTGTTCGAGCGCGGCGGCGCGGAGGTCGGCGTCACCCCGATCGGCCAGCGCATCGTGGCGCAAGCGCAGAAGGTGCTGGAAGAAAGCGCCAGCATCAAGGAAATTGCGCGCCAGGGACACGACCCGCTGGCAGGCCCCTTGCGCGTCGGCGTTATCCACACCATAGGCCCGTACCTGCTGCCGCGGCTGGTGCCGGTGCAGATCCGCCGCACCCCGCAGATGCCGCTGCTGCTGCAAGAGAATTTCACCGTGCGCCTGGTCGAGTTGCTACGCCAGGGCGAGATCGACTGCGCCATCATGGCCTTGCCGTTGCCCGAGGCCGGCCTGGTCATGCAGCCCCTCTACGACGAGCCTTTCATCGTGGCCGTGCCCAATGACCACGAACTGGCGCGGCGTGTATCCATCGACGCACAGGACCTGAAGCAGCAGACCATGCTGCTGCTGGGCAGCGGCCACTGCTTCCGCGACCAGGTGCTGGAAGTCTGCCCCGAACTGTCGCGTTTTTCGGCCGCGAGCGACGGCATCCAGCGCACCTTCGAAGGCTCGTCGCTCGAGACCATCCGCCACATGGTCGCCGCCGGCATAGGCGTGACCGTCCTGCCCGTGACGGCGGTGCCGGAGCAGCCGCCGTCCAACAGCCTGCTGCGCTATCTGCCGTTTGACGGCCATGTGCCGGAGCGCCGCGTGGTGCTGGCCTGGCGTCGCAGCTTCCCGCGGCTGGCCGCCATCGAGGCGCTGGCGCAGGCGGTCTACGCCTGCGAGCTGCCGGGCGTGAAGATGCTGACCGACGAGGTCGCGGCAGTGCAGGATTGATTTCAGGGCCGCGGCCCGGCGGCCCGGACCGCGCGGCTTGCGCCGCGTCAAAAGGTCGCAGGACTTATTGATCGTAGCGGCGGATATTGCGGCATTTCGCCGTATTTGCAGTGTTATCCTTGTTTCGCACATTCATTCCTAGGAGCTAGCAATGGCCAAGTCCCCCAAGAAGACCTCCAGCGTTCCGCGCATCAACATCGGTATCTCGGACAAGGACCGCGCCGCCGTCGCCGGCGAACTGTCCAAGCTGCTGGCCGACTCGTACACGCTGTACCTGATGACGCACAACTTCCACTGGAACGTCACGGGGCCCATGTTCAACACGCTGCACCTGATGTTCATGACCCAGTACACCGAAGAGTGGAACGCGCTGGACAGCATCGCCGAGCGCATCCGCGCGCTGGGCCACTACGCGCCGGGCACCTATCGCGAATTCGGCAAGCTGTCCTCGATCGCCGAGCCGGATTCGGTGCCCGAAGCCCTGGAGATGGTGCGCCTGCTGGTGACCGCCAATGAATCCGTCGCCAAGACCGCGCGCGCCGCGTTCGAGAAGGCCGATGCCGCCAACGATCAGCCCACGGCCGACCTGCTGACGCAGCGCCTGGACGTGCACGAAAAGAACGCCTGGATGCTCCGCAGCCTGCTGCAGTGATCGCAGCGGCAGCCGCCGCATGAAGAAGTCGGAGCCTGGTGGTTCCGGCTTTTTTTTGCGCGCTCGCCAGACCGCGTTCAGGCCTGATGCGACAGTGGCCGGGCCGGTATGGGTGCGATGCGTTCGGGCGGCGGCGACACCCGCCACACCGCCCGCCGGCGCAGCGCGCCCAGCAGCTTCAAGCCTTGCGGCCAGTCGCCCAGGCTGCTGTCGGCATTGATGTGGCCAGCGCCCGGCACGATTACCAGCCGGCTGCCCCAATCGCGCGCGAAGACACGGGCGCGCTCCAACTGGCAATAGGGATCGTTGTCGCTCGCGACCACCACGCTCTGGAAGGGCAAGGACTGCCGCGGGATGGGCGCGAAGTCTTGCAGGCAGGCGGGCGCGCTGGCGCGCTCCACGTCGGCCGGCGCCACCAGCAGGGCGCC
>NZ_DATCUY010000443.1:0-4343 GCF_036567245.1 Achromobacter sp.
CGCCGTGGTGTCGATAGGCATCGACCTGGTGCCCCACGTCGAGCGCGCCGTCACGATCGTGGGGCGGCTGGCGCACGCCGGGGCATGGATCTGCGTGTTCATGGCGTTTTCCGGGGTGTTGAGCGCCTGGCAGGACACCTATTCCGCGACCACGCGGGCGCAGACCCGCTCCATCAAGGGCTATATCCAGATCAGCAAGCTGATCCTGATGACGGTATGCACCGTTTTGGTGCTTTCCATCCTGATCGACCGCTCCCCGCTCTGGATGATATCCGGCCTGGGCGCGCTGTCCGCCGTGCTGCTGCTGGTGTTCAAGGACACGCTGCTGTCGCTGGTGGCCAGCACCCAGCTGACCAGCAACGACATGCTGCGCATCGGCGACTGGATCGAGATGCCGCAATCCAACGCCGACGGCTTCGTGAAGGACATCGCGCTGCATACGGTCAAGGTGCAGAACTGGGACAACACCGTCACCACGGTGCCCACCTACAAGCTGTTCTCGGAAAGCTACCGCAACTATCGCCACATGTTCGAATCCGGCGGGCGGCGCATCAAGCGCACCATCCGCATCGACGCGGCCAGCGTGCGCTTCCTGAGCGACGACGAGGCCCAACGGCTGATGCGTTTCCGCCTGCTGCACGACTACCTGCAGGCCAAGACCCACGATATCGCCCAGGCCAACCAGACCATGGGCGAGCTGGCCAGCGTGCCGGCCAACCGCCGCCGCCTGACCAATATCGGCACGCTGCGGACCTACGCGCTGGCCTACCTGAAGCAGAATCCCGAAGTCCGCCAGGACATGGCGATGATGGTGCGCATGATGGAGCCCACCTCCGAAGGCATTCCGGTCGAGGTCTATTGCTTTACGGCCGTGACCGCCTGGGTGGAGTACGAGCGCATCCAGGGCGACATCTTCGACCATCTGCTGGCCATCCTGCCCGAACTGGGCCTGCGCCTGTACCAGCAGCCTTCGGGCGCGGACATCGGCGCGATGGGCGTCCATCTGCGCGAAGGCGCCTTGCAGGCCGCGTTGGCTGTCGAGGGCGGCCGCCCGGGCCTGTCCGCGCCCTCGGAGCGCGGGCTGACCGACGCGAAGATGCCGCGCTAGGTCTGCGGGACCCGGAGTCCGTCATTTGGCGCGGCGGGTGCCAGGGGCGAATCCGCCGGCTGGGCGAAGGTGGCCCCGTGAGATAATCCACGGGTTGAAATCCCAGGCGATAGACCCGATGTCGAACCCGTTCTTCAACCTGTATTCCCACGGCTTTGCCCGGGTGGCCGTCGGCGTGCCCGAATGCAAGGTCGCGGACCCCGCGTTCAACGCCGCGCAGACCATTGCGCTGGCGCAGCAGGCCGCCCAGGGCGGCGCGGTGCTGGCGGCGTTTCCCGAACTGGGCCTGTCCGCCTACACCTGCGATGACCTGTTCCACCAGAAGGCCTTGCTGGACGAATGCGAGGCCGCGCTGGCGCAGGTGGTCGCGGCCACGGCCGAGATGGACATCGCCGTGATCGTCGGCGCGCCGCTGCGCGTGGCCCACCAGTTGTTCAATTGCGCCGTGGTCGCCGCCGGCGGCCGGGTGCTGGGCGTGGTGCCCAAGAGCTACCTGCCCAATTACGGCGAATTCTACGAAGCGCGCCAGTTCAGCGCCGGGGATTGCGCCATCGCGTCCGAGATCAGCCTGCTGGGCCAGACCGTGCCTTTCGGGTCCGAGCAGATCTTCCAGATGGAAAAGCTGCCGCTGTTTCAGTTCCACGTCGAAATCTGCGAGGACGTCTGGGTGCCCATCCCGCCGTCCTCCTACGCCGCGCTGGCCGGCGCCACCGTGCTGGTGAACCTGTCGGCCTCCAATATCGTGGTCGGCAAGTCCGAATACCGCCACCAACTGGTGGCGCAGCAGTCGGCGCGCTGCCTGTCGGCCTATATGTACACCTCCGCCGGGCGGGGCGAGTCTTCCACCGATATGGCCTGGGACGGCCAGGCGCTCATCTACGAAAACGGTGAACTGCTGGGCGAATCGGAACGCTTCCTCGGCCATTCCCATCTGCTGTTCGCGGACGTGGACCTCGAGCGCCTGTCGCGCGAACGCATGCGCCAGACCACCTTCGGCCAGTCGGTGCGCCGCCACCAGGACGAAGTCCGCAAGTTCCGCAGCGTGGCGGTGCCCGTGAACCCGCCGCTGGAAGACGCCGAACTTCCGCTGGAGCGGCGCGTGGCGCGCTTTCCCTATGTGCCGGCCGATCCGCAGCGCCGCGATGCCCGCTGCAAGGAGGTCTACAGCATCCAGGTGCAGGCGCTGGTCCAGCGCCTCTCGGCCAGCGGCATGTCCAAGGTTGTCATCGGCATTTCCGGCGGGTTGGATTCGACCCATGCGCTGCTGGTCTGCGCCAAGGCCATGGACGCGCTGGAGTTGCCGCGTTCCAATATCCTGGCGGTCACGATGCCCGGCTTCGCCACCAGTACGCGCACGCTGCAGCAGGCGCGCCAGTTGATGGAGGTGGTGGGATGCACGGCGTCCGAGATCGATATCCGGCCCAGCTGCCTGCAGATGCTCAAGGACCTGGGCCATCCCTATGCGGACGGCAAGCCGGTCTACGACATCACCTTCGAGAACGTGCAGGCCGGCGAACGCACCAACCACCTGTTCCGCATCGCGAATTTCAACCACGCCATCGTCATCGGCACCGGCGACCTGAGCGAGCTGGCGCTGGGCTGGTGCACCTACGGCGTGGGCGACCACATGTCGCACTACAGCGTCAACGCCAGCGTGCCCAAGACGCTCATAACCCACCTGGTACGCTGGGTGGCCGAATCCGGCCGCCTGGGCGACGAGGGGGCGCGGGTGTTGCTGGACGTGCTGGGTACCGACGTCAGCCCCGAATTGGTGCCCGGCGGCGCGGACGACAAGCCGGTCCAGAAAAGCGAAGACAGCATCGGCCCCTACGAGCTGCAGGACTTCAATCTGTACTACACGCTGCGCTACGGCTTCGCGCCGACCAAGGTCGCCTTCCTGGCGCTGGCAGCCTGGCGCGACCGCGAGGCCGGCGCCTGGCCCGAGGGCGGCCACGTGGCCCGCAACCAGTACGACCTGGCGGCCATCAAGCGCAACCTGAAGATTTTCCTGGACCGCTTCTTCCGCCTCAGCCAGTTCAAGCGCAGCTGCGTGCCCAACGCGCCCAAGGTCGGCTCCGGCGGTTCGCTGTCGCCGCGCGGCGACTGGCGCGCGCCCAGCGATTCCGAGTCGGTGGTGTGGATGCGCGACGCCGAACGCATTCCGGACGAAGCCTGACCGGGATGTCCCGCCAAGGGGGAACCCGGTATTTGGGCCCCCCTGGCGGGTGGTATTCTCTTATCCAACGCGCCCTGCGGCCATGCCAAGCCAGGGCGCCGCAACAGATCAAAAACCCAGGACGACCAACGTGAAACAAGTCACCGCCATCATCAAACCCTTCAAGCTCGACGAAGTCCGCGAAGCGCTGGCCGAAGTCGGCGTCAGCGGCCTGACCGTTACCGAAGTCAAGGGTTTCGGCCGCCAGAAAGGCCATACCGAGCTTTACCGCGGCGCCGAGTACGTGGTGGACTTCCTGCCCAAGATCCGCGTCGAAGTGGTGCTGCCCGACAGCCAGGTCGAAGCCGCCATCGAAGCCGTGGTCAAAGCGGCCCGCACCGGCAAGATCGGCGATGGCAAGATCTTCGTCACGCCGGTCGAACAGGCCATCCGCATTCGCACGGGCGAAAGCGACGAAGAGGCACTGTAAATTCCACGGGAATTGCGGCTGAGCGGGCAGACTGGACCTGCCGGCAGCCGCGAGACCTACGCTGGATTTTGCGGGTGTTGGGGCAGCAAGGTTCTGGCTGCTTCAACACCCGCAAATCATTACCGCGCCTAACGAATCAGCTGATTCATCTCCAGGATCGGGCTCATCACCGCCAGTACGATCAGCAGCACGAATCCCCCCATCAGCAATATCAGCGCCGGCTCCAGCAGGGCCGTCATGGCCATGGCGCGCCGCTCCAGGTCGCGCGACAGGTTCTGCGCGCCGCGGTCCAGCAGCTCGGGCAGGCGGCCGGTCTTCTCGCCGCTGGCGATCAGATGCACCAGCAGCGACGGAAACACTTTTTGAGCGCCCAGCGAGGCCGATAGCGGGGCGCCTTCGCGCACCCGCGCCGAGGCTTCATCCACCGCCTGGCGCAGCACGTCGTTGCCCAGGGTTCGGCGCGCCGCCTCCAGCGCCGTCAGCAACGCCACGCCGCTGCCTGAAAGTATCGCCAGCGTGGACGCGAAGCGCGCGGCGTTCACGCCCAGCACGAAGCGCCCGGCCAAGGGCAGCCGCAGCACGCGCGCATG
>NZ_DATCUY010000444.1:0-17283 GCF_036567245.1 Achromobacter sp.
GGACGTCACCGGCGCTACCACCGCCAACCCGGTCGTCATCACCACCGACAAGGGCATCCTGACCGTCAGCGGCTACGACGCCGCTACCGGCAAGATCACCTACTCCTACACGGAGACGGGCGGCGCCGACGACCACACCGCGGGCGACGACTCGGTCAAGGACAACTTCACCGTCACCGTCACCGACGTGGCCGGCAAGGCCACCAGCAATGACCTGGTCATCCAGATCATCGACACCGCTCCGGTGGCCAAGGACGACACGGCTGGCATCACCGAAGACACGATCGCTCCGATCTCGGGCAACGTGCTGACCAACGACAAGCTGGGCGCCGATGCCGTCACCGCCGCCCTCAACACGGGCGACGCCAAGTACGGCAAGCTCGTCGACAATGGCGACGGCACCTGGTCCTATCAGCTCAACAACAGCCTGTCCGCAGTTCAGGCCTTGAAGGCAGGCCAGCTCCTGACGGAAACCATCCGGTACACCGTGACCGACGCAGATGGCGACACCAGCGAAGCCGTGCTGACCATTACGATCACTGGCACCAACGACATCCCCGTGGTGACCAATGACGCGAAGTCGGTCACCGAGGACGTTGGCGTCTCCGGCGGCAAGCTCAGCGTGAACGGCGCAGTCACCATCAGCGATGCTGACGCTGGCGAGTCGACCTTCAACACAGGCAGCCTCAAGTTCACCGGCAGCACGCATGCCGGCGGCCAACTGGGCAACGTCACCATCAACCCCGACGGCACATACAACTACAAGGTCGACAATGCCGCGGTGCAGTTCCTGAAAGCGGGCCAGTCTATCGTTGAAACCTACACGGTCACTTCCTCTGACGGCACGGCCACCAGCACCATCACCATCACCATCAACGGCACCAATGACGCGCCGGTGATCCAGGCCCAAACCAACCAGGGCCTGGAAGACCACGCGGTGTCCGGCAACGTGCTGGTCGGCGCCACCGACCTGGACCACGACGCGCTGACCGTCGCTGAATTCACCATCAACGGCGCGAAGTACGCCGCTGGCGCCACGGCCAACATCGTGGGCGTCGGTTCGCTCTTCATCAAGGCCGACGGCAGTTATGTCTTCACGCCGAACGCCAACTGGAACGGGGTGGTCCCGACAGTCACCTACACCGTCACGGACGGCACTGCCCAGACCTCGTCCACGCTGAACATCGATGTCCTGCCCGTCAACGACGCTCCGGTGTCGCAGGATGGCTTCGGTCACGTGACCGAAGGCAAGGACTACGTGTTCGGCACGAAGGACTTCGCGTTCTCCGATCCGGTGGAAGGCCATTCGATGAAGTCGGTGATCATCGACTCCCTGCCTACCGGCGGCAAACTGTACCTCAACGGCCAGGAAGTGACGCAGGGCCAGGAGATCAGCGCGGCGGATCTGGTTGCTGGCAAGCTGGTGTATACGCCGAACGCATCGAACGTCGGCGAAAACGCCGGCGCGTCCTTCCAGTTCCAGGTCAAGGACACCGGCGGCACTACCAACGGCGGCCAGGACACGTCCAGCGAGCAGACATTCACGCTGCACGTAGACCAGTTCACGACCGGCAACAATGGCGACGAAACCGTGAAGGGCGGCTCCGGCGACGATGTGCTACTGGGCGACCAGGGCGGCATGCTGAAGAACGTGACGCCGGGCGCTAGCTACAACATCGCTCTGGTGCTGGATCTGTCCGGCTCGATGGACTATTACTGGGGCACTGGCTCCAACCGGGAGACACGCCTCGAGACCGCCAAAAAAGCTCTCAAGGCGCTGTTGGAGAATCAACTGGCTCTCCATGACGGCACCATCAACATATCTCTGATCACTTTCGAGGGTAGCAGTGCCTATCTGCAAAAGGCGATTTCGGGCCTGACGCCAGACAATGTCGACGACATGGTCGACATTCTCCTGGGCTTGCAGGCCGGCGGAAGCACGCCGTATGGCGCCGCCTTCCGTGAAGCCAAGGACTGGTTCGACGGCCAGCCTAAGTTCGATGCCGACGGTAAACCGTACAAGAACCTGACGTACTTCCTGACGGACGGTGAACCGAGTAGCGAATGGAGCTACAACCGCGACACCGAGTTCAACAAACTTGCCGGTGTCAGCGACGTGCACGGCATTGGTATCGGCTCGGGAGTTTCGACCTCCACGCTCAACAAGTATGACAATACCGGCGGCCAGTTCACCACTGGCGGCGACGTCTACGTGAACTTCTCTGGCAACACGGGCGCAAATAATCCCAACAATTGGCAGCAGGACGGCACTGGCACTGCGGCGAAGAACGGAAACGCAATGCGCCTCACGGACGGTTCGGCGGACGGCCAGTCGTTCACGGTAACTATGAGCGCGTCCAACAAGATCACGGTAACCAATCCTGCCGGAGCCTCGTTCGGTTTCAGCGCAAGTTTTGGGAACAAGAACGCGGCCGATACGTTCAAGTGGGTTCTGCTGAAGTGGAATGGTTCAGAGTGGAAGGCCGTCGAGTCGGGTACTGACGCCAATACCAAGACTACCGGCATCTACGGACCCGGCGACTACCTGTACCAGTTCATCCTCAACGACAACAGTTCGGGCAGTGGCGCGTTCCGTGTGGATATCGACGATATCCGCACGTACACCACGGGTCGTACCGGCAACTCGCAAGTCGTGTTGAGTCCGTCGGATCTGGAATCGGCCTTGGTCGGCGGCAGCACGACCAATGAGTTGGCGCCGGTCGGCAACGACAAGATCTACGGTGGCGACGGTGCAGACATCCTGTTCGGCGACGCGATCAATACGGATCAGTTGCCTTGGGGCGTCAACGGCAACCCGGCCAAGCCCGCCGATCTGGGTGACGGTTCCGGCCTCGATGGTCTCAAGCAGTTCCTGCTTCTGAAGAACGGCGTGCAGCCCACGGACGCCGACCTGCACAAGTTCATCTCGGAGAACCACGGGATGTTCGACGTGCAGGGCGATACGCGCGGCGGCAATGACGAATTGCATGGCGGCAATGGCAACGACATCATCTACGGCCAAGGCGGAAACGACACCTTGTACGGTGATGATGGCAACGACATTCTGTACGGCGGCACGGGCAACGACACGTTGTACGGCGGCAACGGCAATGACGTCCTGATCGGCGGCAAGGGCGATGACACCCTGGTCGGCGGCGCGGGCAGCGACACCTTCAAATGGGAACTCAACGACCAAGGCACCGTCGGCGCCCCGGCCGTGGATACGATCAAGGACTTCTCGAACGCCACGATCGCCAACGGCGGCGACGTGTTGGACCTGAAAGATCTGCTCGTGGGCGAGAAGGACGGCAACCTGTCGCAGTACCTGAACTTCAAGCAGGATCCGGCCAACTCCAACAACACGCTCGTCGAGATCAACACCCAGGGCAAGCTTGGCACCCAGGGCGCGGATCAGAAGATCGTGCTGGAGAACGTCGACCTGACGCACAATGGTCAGATGGACAACCAGGCCATCATCAACGACCTGCTGCAGAAGGGTAAGCTGAACGTCGATCACAGCTAAGCAGCAAGCCCCGGGAAGGCCCGCAAAGGCCTTCCCGGCTTGGCGGACTTTTCCCGAGCAGCAACGTTGCAGCTTGGCACTATCAGTGTTGCCAGTATCGAGTTCTGGCAACGCCATCTAGTATCTGACCATCTTGGATAACACCCTGGAAAGGGAACCAACATGGCCAATACGTCTCCCGCAATCGTCAACGAAATCTCCGGTCGCGCGTGGCTGCGCCATGGCGACGGATCTCTGACCGAACTGCATCAAGGCAGCAAGGTCCCCGCCGGTAGTGATGTCGTCACTGCCTCGGGAGCCACGGTTTCCCTTCAGGTTGAAAACGGTCTGCCGATTGTCATCGGCGAAGGCCGCATGGTCGCGCTGACCAACGAGATGACCGCCACGTTGGACGACCTGTCCGAAGCCGCGGTGGCCCTGCCCTCGGGCACCGACTCCGACCGTCTGTTGGCCGCCCTGCGCGACGGCCGCGACCTGTTCGACGAACTCGATCCCACCGCCGCTGTCTTGGCCGGCGGCGGTGGCGACGGTGGCAGCAGCTTCGTACGCCTGGCCCGCCTTCTTGAAACCACCAACCCGCTGGACCTGGTCTATTCCGACCCCGGCCATCGTACCGATGTCATGCCACGCGTTTCCAGTAGTACCGGCTCCGCCGTCGACGACGACGAGGCTCCTCCGCTGGTCAACGGCAACCGCGCGCCCACTGCATCCGACGACTCGGGCGTTGCCAGCGAGGACTCGCCCCTCGATGTCGGAGCTCGAAACGGTGTGCTGGCAAACGACAGTGATCCAGACGGCAATACCCTTGCCGTATCGCACGTCAACGGCAACACAACCTATGTGGGCCTCGCCATTGCGGGCTCCCAAGGCGGCACGTTCACGCTGAACGCCGACGGCTCCTACAGCTTCAACCCAGGCTCCGCCTTCCAACACCTGGGCGCCGGCGAAAAGGTCTACAGCACGATCACTTATACCGTCTCCGATGGCGAGGGCGGTACAAGCACGGCTGTTCTCACGGTTGAAATCACTGGCACCAACGACGTACCTGTCCTCCAGGCTCAAGCCACCTATGTATTGGAGGACCACACGGCATCCGGCAACGTGCTCGCCGGCGCGGTCGACGTCGACGACGATGCGCTGACGGTCACCACGTTCACGCTCAATGGAGCGACATACTCCGCCGGCAGCACCGCGTACATAGCGGGCACGGGCTCGATCCTTATCAAGGCCGACGGCAGCTATGTGTTCACACCGGACTCGAACTGGAACGGAGACCTCCCCCAAGTCACGTACACCGTGACGGACGGGACGGCCACGACCTCCTCCACCTTGGACATTGGCGTTCGGTCCGTCAACGACGCTCCGGTATCGCAAGACGGTTCTGGCAACTTCGTGGCTGGCAACCGCTACGTGTTCGGCCTAAAGGATTTTCCGTTCTCCGACCAGGGAGAAGGCCATACGATGAAGTCGGTAATCATCGACTCTCTCCCCCTGTTCGGTACGCTGCTCCTGAACGGCAAAGCGATTGCACAAGGGCAAGAAGTCAGCGCCGAGGATCTGGCCAGCGGCAAACTGGTATTTCTGCCCGACGCCGGCAACTTCGGGGACAACGACGGTTCGTCGTTCGACTTCCGTGTCAAGGACAGCGGCGGCACCGCCCACGGCGGGCAGGACACTTCCCATCTGCAGACGTTCAAGCTGAATGCGGGCCAGTTCATCGTTGGCGACAACGGCAACGCCGACCGCAACGACGCCTACGACACTCAGAGGGGTAGCAACGGCAATGATGTAATGCTAGGCGACCAGGGCGGCGTGATCGGGCTCCCTCCTCCTCCCCCCGATCCTGCTGAATGGCGGATATTGCCGGATCCGCCGGAACGGGAAGCCGAGGCCGGCAGCAGGCCGACTCATGTGCTGGCTCCGCTGGATAACGACGCGCTCTTCGGTAACGACGGATCAGACATCCTGTTCGGCGATGCAATCAATACGGATCAGTTGCCCTGGGGTATTGATGGCAACCCCGCCAGGCCAGAAGGCATGCTGGACGGATCTGGTCTGTGGGCGCTCAAGAAGTTCTTGTTTCTGAAGAACGGTGAGCCGCCTACGGACGCCGATCTGCACAAGTTCATCACAGATAACCACGACATGCTCGACGCGCAAGGCGATACGCGTGGTGGACACGATTGGCTGTATGGCGATCGGGGCGATGACATCCTCTACGGCCAAGGCGGCAACGACAAGCTGCAAGGCGGCGCTGGCCACGATATCCTGTCGGGTGGCACTGGCAACGACAATCTGGAAGGCAACGCGGGTAACGACGTCCTGATCGGCGGCATGGGCAACGACATCCTGAGCGGCAATGGCCATGACTTCTATGACCAGGGCCGCCCATACAGCGACGGTAGCCGATACAGCGACGGCAGCGACACGTTCAAGTGGGCATTGAACGACCAGGGCACTACCAGCGCCCCAGCAATAGACACGATCAAGGACTTCTCGACCCTGAAGCCTATCGAAGGCGGCGACATCCTGGATCTGCAGGAACTGCTAATCGGCGAGAGCGACGCCACCCTGACCAACTACCTGAACTTCAGCAAGGAAGGCAACCATACGGTCATCGACGTGAACACCCAGGGCAAGCTAGACACCCAGGGTGCGGACCAGAAGATCGTGCTGGAAAACGTCGACCTCACCCACGATCTCTACGGCCAGTCCATGAGCAACCAGGCCATCATCAACGACCTGCTGCAGAAGGGTAAGCTGAACGTCGACCATGCTTGAGCAATAGCTCCCGGGAAGATCCGCAATGGGTCTTCCCGCCCCCGCATGACGCATTTTTTCCCAGGGTGCATCTAAGATGCCCGGAAAAATGTGAAAATCCGTTTCATGCCACCGTCCCGCCGCTTCCGCCGCACGCTGAATCTGTGCCGATTGGCTTTGCTATGCCTGGCTTGCGGCTGGGGCGGAAGTTCCGCCCTGGAAGTGAATGCCGACCGGCTGCAAAGCCTGTCGGCCAGCCGCTATGGCGCGAAGGGCTCGAAAGCGGTATCGGAATGGTTGCAGCTGATGCGCAGCCCCGCCCCTGCCCAGGAAAGAGGCGCGCTGACACAAGCCAATGATTTCTGGAACCGCTCCCTGATGTCCGGCGAGGACATCACGATATGGAAGCAGGCCGATTATTGGGCTACGCCGTTAGAATCGCTGGGCAGAGGCGCCGGCGACTGTGAAGACTACGTCATCGGCAAGTACTTCACACTGCTGGCGCTGGGCGTGCCGGCCAACAAGCTGCGTTTCATCTACGTCCGCGCGCGCATCGGCGGCGCGGCCAGCAGCACCCAGATCGCCCACATGGTGCTGGGCTACTACGAAACTCCCAACGCCGTGCCGCTGGTGCTGGACAACCTGATCTCGACCATTTTGCCCGCCACGCAGCGTCGCGACCTGACGCCGGTATTCAGTTTCAATGCCGACGGCGTCTATGTGGACGGCAAACCTGCCGCGCCGGTTGACCGTCTCAGCCGCTGGCGTGATCTACTTCAACGCATGGAACGGGAAGGCGTGCGCCCCTGATGTCCGGAAATAAGACTATGTCCATACTTCGACAGCTATTGCTCAGCGTTACCCTTGCCATCGGCGTCATCCTGCTGGGCACGCTGGCGCTCAGCGTGAACTCCGCCAGGGAATACCTGTCAGGCCAACTACAGGTGCAGAGCACCGACGCCGCCGTATCGCTGGCGCTGTCGCTGTCGCAGCCCGCGAATAATGATCCGGTCGTGCAGGAGCTGCTGGTATCGGCGCTGTACGACGGTGGACACTTCTCGCTGGTGCGCCTGGCAGATCCGGAAGGCAAAGTCCTCATCGAACGGAAATCCACGGCCACCGCGGCGTCGGTTCCCGCCTGGTTCCAGGCGCTGGCCCCGCTAACCACGCAATCAGCCAGCCATGCCGTCAGCGACGGCTGGCGCCAGATTGGCGAAGTCACGCTGATCGCAAACGACGCCTATGCCTGGGAGGCCCTGTGGCGCAGCAGCCTCAAGATGATTGCCCTGGTGGTGGGCGCCGGCATCCTGTGGGCCGTGTTCGCCTTCATGCTGGTAGGCTGGATCAAGAACCGCCTGCTGCGCGAAATCAGCGACCATGTGCGCAGCATCGGCCAGGAATCCTCGATGGAGCAGGTCGAGGCGCGCGTGCCTGAACTGTCCGGTGTGGTGCAGGCCCTGAACCAGACCCGCGAACGCATCCATGCCAGCGTCGAAGAGCAGAACGCCAAGATCGAATCCCTGGAGCTGGAACTGAACCAGGATCCCGTCACCGGGCTGCCCAATCGCAAGTATTTCGTCAACGAGTTCCGCCGTGCGCTGGAGACCACTGCCGTCACGACGGGACGCGGCATCGACGGCGGTCATGTCCTGGTGTTCCGCCAGCGCGACCTGGCGGACCTGAACCGCCATATGCCGCGCGAATTCATCGACCAATGGCTGCGCGCCGCCTGCGAGCGCATCCGCGGCACCCTCAAGAGCATGCATGTGGCCTCGCCCCTGCTGGCCCGCCTGAACGGCTCGGATTTCGCCTTGCTGCTGCCCGGTTGCGCGGCGCCCCAGGCCATGATGGTCGCGGAGCAGGTGCGCGCCGACCTGCACGCTTCACGCATTCCCGTGGGTGAAGGGCATCTGTGCCGTTGGGCGCAGGCAATGACGGACTATGGCCACGGCAGCCAGGCCGGTCCGGTGCTCGCGCGCCTGGACTTCGGCCTGATGCGCGCGGAAAGCGCCGGCAACGATCAGGTCGTGATCGCGGGCGCGACCGACATGCAGTCGCCTTCGGAATCGGGTGAACGCGCCTGGAAGGATGCAATCCAATCTGCGCTGGAAGAGCACCGTTTCGAGTTGGCCACGGAAAACCTCCAGGCCACCGATGGCAGCATCGTCCGCACCGAAGCGATGCTAATGATGCGCACTGCCGCCGATCAGGTGCCGATTCCCGCCACGCTGTTCATCCCGCCGGCGGTGCGCCTGGACCTGGTGGCCGATTGCGACCTGGAGGCTGTCAGCCTGGGGCTGGATTGGCTGGCGGCCAACCCCGGCGAACTCGCGGTGCGGGTGGCACTGCCCTCCTTGCGAGGCCAGAAGTTCGTGCGCCAGCTGGCTCTGCTGCTGACCGAACACCGGCCGCTTGCGCGCCGTCTGTACCTGGAAATCGACGCGCACGGCCTGGTGGAATGCCACGAGCAGATCGCGACGCTGGCCCGCGTCGCCTCGGAGTTCGGCGCGCATATCGGCGTGCGCCGCCTGGCGCAGCAGTTCGGCGCGGTTGCTCAGCTGCACACCCTGCCCTTGTCATACGTCAAACTGGGCGGCGGCTTCGTCGGCGGCATGTCACAAAGCCCCGGCAGCCAACAGTTGACGGCTTCAGTGCTGGAAACCGCGCGCAGCTTGAAGATCGCGGTCTATGCCGAAGATGTGCCGGACGCCGAAACCCAGCGCATTCTGGCCAGGCTGGGCATCGGTATCATGCGCGGTCCCGGCGTCAGAACGACCGTGACATAAGGCCGCCGGTCAAACCCCCGCGGCCGCCGCAGCGGCTTCAGCGGGAGGCTTTGCCCTTGGACTGTTCGTATAGCGGCAGCACCTGCTGCGCGGCGGCTTGAAGATCGCTGATGCGCGATGCGGCCGAGGGGTGGGTCGACAGAATTTCGGGCGGGGCGCTGCCCTGATCGGCGGCGCCCATCTTCTGCCACAGCGTCACGGCCGCGCGCGGGTCATAGCCCGCCCTGGCCGCCAGTTCCACGCCCATGCGGTCGGCTTCGGTTTCATGCGTACGGCTATTGGGCAGCGTGAACATGACACTGGTGAACTGCTCGCCCAGGTCGGACGCCGCGGAAGATCCGGTGGCGATAGCCAGCACCGACAGCCCCAGGTTGGTAGCCATCTGCTGGGATACGCGCTCGCGCGCATGCTCCCGCAAGGCGTGCGAAATCTCGTGGCCCAGCACCGCCGCCAGCTCATCGTCGGTGGGTTTTATCTTGCCGAGCAGCCCCGTGTAGACGGCAATCTTGCCGCCCGGCATGCACCAGGCGTTGATCTCATTGCTGGACAGCACATGCACCTCCCATTTCCAGCTGGCGGCGTCAGGGCGGAAGATTCCCGCCTGCGCGATCAGCCGCTGGGAAATGGTGCGGACCCGCGCCACCTGTTGGGCGTCACGGTCCAGCAGGCCCTTGGCCTGCGCCTGCTTGAGTATGTCGGCGTACTGCTGGGTTGCTTCCTGCTCCAGCGCCTGCGAAGGCACCATGCTGGACATGTACTGGGTCCGGTTGACGCCGATGGCGCCCGACTGCGTGGTGTTCATGCCGGTGCAGCCCGCCAGGGCCGCCAGCGCGAGCGCTGCGCTCCCACTGCGCAGCAGATGACGTTTCCGGTTCATGGCGGACCTCCCGGTCGATTCGAAGAACGACAGCGTATCAGACTACCGGATCACCGCACTGGCCGCGGTGGCGCAACGCATGGTCGATCAGGATTAGCGCCAGCATCGCTTCGGCGATGGGCGTGGCGCGGATGCCAACGCAAGGATCATGACGGCCCAGCGTCTGCACCATGACCGGATCGTTGGCGCGGTTCACGGAGCGGCGCTCAACCCGGATGCTGGACGTCGGCTTGATGGCCAGCGAAACCGTGACTGGCTGGCCTGTGGAAATGCCGCCCAGCACCCCCCCGGCGTTATTGGTCAGAAAGCCATCCGGCGTAAGTTCGTCGCCGTGTTCCGAGCCCCGCTGCGCGATGCTGTCGAAGCCCGCGCCGATCGACACGCCCTTCACGGCGTTCAAACCCATCATCACGTGGGCGATGTCGGCGTCCAGGCGGTCATAGATCGGTTCTCCCCAGCCCGCCGGAAGGTTCTCGGCCACGACCTCGATCCGGGCGCCTACGGAGTCCCCGTCGCGGCGCAATTGGTCCATGTAGGCTTCCAATTCCGGCACGACCTCGGCGTTGGGCGCGTAGAACGGGTTGTTGGGTACCTCGTCCCAGGAAACAAAGGGAATGGCGATGGGGCCAAGCTGGCTCATGTAGCCACGCACCCTGACGCCGTATTGCTCTGCCAGCCATTTTTTGGCGATGGCGCCCGCCGCTACCGTCGGCGCAGTGAGGCGCGCCGACGAACGGCCGCCTCCGCGCGGGTCCCGCACGCCAAACTTGCGCCAGTAGGCATAGTCGGCATGGCCCGGACGGAAGGTATCCGCGATGTTGGAGTAATCCTTGCTGCGCGCATCCGTGTTGCGGATGAGCAGGCCGATAGGCGTGCCCGTCGTCACTCCCTCGTATACGCCCGACAGGATTTCGACCTGGTCGGCTTCCTGGCGCTGCGTAACGTGGCGGGAAGTACCAGGGCGGCGGCGGTCCAGTTCGAGCTGGATGTCAGCAGCGTCCAGCGACAGCCCCGGAGGACAGCCGTCCACGACGCAACCGATGGCCGGCCCGTGGGATTCGCCGAAATTGGTGACGGTAAAGAGGGTACCTAGGGTGTTGCCGGGCATAGGAAGTCAAGAGAGGTCGGGTTTGCAAGCAACCCCGATTATGACACCGCCGAAGCCAAAGCCTGGATTTCGGAGGCTGGCGCGGGACGCCCCAACAGGAAACCTTGCATCACCCGGCATCCCAGAGACTTCAGGATCTCGCGCTGGCCCTCGGTTTCGACCCCTTCCGCCACCACCGGCAGATGCATCGCCTGGCACAGACCGAACAACGCCGAAACCACCTCGCGGCTGCCGGCGTCGGACTCCAGCGCGGAGATGAAGCTGCGGTCGATCTTGACCCAATCGATAGGCAGGCAGCGCAGGTGGTTCAAGCTGGAATAGCCGCAACCAAAATCGTCCAACGCCACGCCTATACCCATCGCCCGCAGCGTGTTCAGGATTTTCACATGACGTTCGTAGTGCAGAATGAAGAGGGATTCCGTGATTTCCAGCACCAGTTTGCGCGGTGCCAGATTGGCGGCCTCGAGTGCGTCCGACACAAGTTCGACCAGACCGTCCTCGTTCATCTGCTTGACCGACAGGTTCACGTGCACGCGCCAGGTCGCCGGCCATAGCGCCGCCTGCGTACATGCCCGTTCCAGGATCCATGCCCCCAGCGGCACGATGAGGCCGCTGCGCTCGGCAAGTTCGATGGTGACGGCAGGCGACACGCTGCCAAGCACAGGGTGATGCCAGCGCAGCAGCGCCTCGCATCCTTGCACCATGCCAGTACCGCTGTCACAAACCGGCTGGTAATACAGTTCGAACTGCTCCATGGCGGGCGTAGTCAGCGCCAGCCGCAGGTCGTTTTCCAGCCCCTGCTGGTCACGCTGGCGCGCCAGCATGCGGAAATCGAACAGATTCCAGCCCGGCCCGCCGCGCTCCTTCAGCGGGAGCAGGGCCACCTGCACGCAGCGCTGCAGCTCTTCCACGCTACGGCCATGTTCGGGATACAAGGCTGTGCCAACGCGGAAGATGGCCATCAACGGACGCCCGCCCAACTCGTAGGGCGCGCTCAGGGCTTCCAGCAGCTTGGCCGACACCTGGGCCGCGCCCGTTTCGTCGACATCGGGTGCGCAGACCGTGAACGCATCAGTCCCGGAACGCGCCACCATGCCGCCCATGGACCGGCAGATCAGGCCCAGGCGGTTGGCCACCTGCACCAGCAGGGCTTGATCTTCGCCCGCGCGCAGCATGGCGCTGATCTCGGCATATTGCTCGAAACTCACCAGGAAGAAAGCGCCGCGGCGCGAGCGGCCCTCGGCATTGTTGAGCCAGGCGCGGGCGCGCCGGTGCAATTCCTGCTGATTCAGGACACCGGTCAGTTCATCGCGCGTCAGCCGTTGACGCAGCAGGCGCTCCCTGCGCACGAAGACCCAGCATATCGCTACAAGTGCGCCTGCAAGCGTCAGGCACAGTGCGAGCAGGTAACTCTCACGCACGAAGCCCCCTATCCATAAGCCCCTGGCGTTGCGGTTCGAAAGGGAACCCAAGGACTGTAACATTTTTTAAAATATGCATTATTTTCGCAAAAAACGCCACACTTCAGAGGCAACGCACCTCTTTCCCCTGTTTTCCTACGGTTATTCTGGTTGCTCACGAAAGATTCGGGACAGGCCGCGAAGGCTAGTCCCGGCCCTCTGTGCCATGCTCGCCCTACTACTTACGACAGCTACACCCGAAAAATTAATACACCCTGTCTCGATAGTTGTCATTCAAAACCCGGCAGCAGCGAAATAATTGCACAGCTTGCCCTCTTACGGCATGAATTTAGTAATATTCGGCACGTTCTGTGACATGTAGAATTGCTGTTCCACTGATGTATTAGTGACTCGTGTCACACCCCGTATCCGGGCCTTCTCGCGCTGATCGCGATCCGACGCCGTTCCAACCGGACACCTGGCAGTCCTCAGTTCAGGCCACGCAGCGGCCAGGAAGGGAACCTCCAAATACATGTCCACATTCCGCCGGCTACTTTTCTTCACCTCCCTTCTGATCGGCCTCGTCCTGTTCGGCGCGCAGGCGGTGGGGATGTTGGCCGCGCACCGCTATCTGAACTCGCAGTTGGCGCAACAAAGCGACGACGGCGCCAACGCGCTGGCCTGGGCCTTGTCGCACGCGGCGGCCGGCCCCCGCGAACAAATGGTGCTGGCGGACGAGTTATTCGCGGCGGGGGATTATGCGCTGGTACGCATTGCCGACGAAACGGGCGCCTCCGCCATCGAACGGCAAACGCCGCAAACCGACCCTCAGTCCAGGGAGCATGATTGGCGCGACACCTGGCTGAACGTGGAAGCGCCCGCCGTGTCGCGGCCTTACGCAGCCCCGGACGGCAGCTCCCGGGGTATCGTCACCGTGCAGGCGGATTCGCGCGAAGCCCGCGCCACATTGTGGCAAGGCGGCGTACGGGTCCTGGGACTGATGCTGGCCGCAGGCCTGTTGTGGGTCCTGTTCTCCCTGAACCTGGCGCGGCGGATAGAAGCACGCACTTCGCGCGACATCTGTGAGCGCGTGCGCGCGCTGGCCCCGGACAACCGCCAGGCATTGAACGGCACATGCGAACTGGCAGGCGTCGATCAGGCGCTGGTGGACGCGCAACGCATGGTCGCCGCCACCGTCCAGGAACAAAATGCCCGGATCGAATCGCTTCAGAGCGAGATCTACAAGGATCCCATCACCCGGCTGCACAATCGCAAGTATTTTGTCGATCAGTTCAGGCAGGCGCTGGCGGACAAGGACCCCGAAGCCGGCGGCCATCTGCTGATGTTCCGGCAACGCGACCTGGCGCAGATCAACCGGCATCTTTCACGCGCCTTCACGGACCAGTGGCTGCGCTCATCCGCCGACCGGCTGCGCAAACTGGTCGCCGAATTCGGTGGGCCGGCGGCCATCCTCGCGCGCATCAGCGGTTCTGATTTTGCGCTGCTGCTGCCCCGCACCTCGGCGCCGCACGCCAGCCTGCTGGCCGAGCGCGTGCGGCGCGAACTGCGCTCGCTGCGCGTGCCCATGAACAAGCAAGAGTCCTGCCGCTGGGCCCTGGCGCTGGCTTCCTACGCGCCAGGCGATGGCATGAGCGACACCCTCGCGCGGCTGGACCACGCCCTGATGTGCGCCGAAAGTGCCGACGACGACCAGATCGCGCCGGCCAGCCGTGCGCCGGACAGCACGCGCATCGGCGAATACAGCTGGCACGACGCCCTGGTTACTGCGTTCGAACAGCACAGATTCTCTTTGTCCGTTCAGCCTCTGCACGACCTGTCTGGCACCCTGCTGCACCAGGAAGCCAGCCTGACCCTGCACGACACCACCGGCGCCGATCCCGTGCCGGCCTCGATCTTCATGCCGCCCGCCGTCCGCCTCGGTCTGTCCGCCGAATGCGACATACAAGCCATCCGCCTGGGGCTGGACTGGCTGTTCACGCGCCCTGGCGCGCTGGCCGTGCCGATATCGCTGGCATCGATCGCCCAGCCGTCGTTCCAGTCCAGGCTGCAACGCATGCTGGCCGACCGACCGGCCTTGAGCGCACGCCTGATCGTGGAAATCGACGCCGCGGCCCTGGCCGTCCAAGGGGCAGACTTGCATCAACTTTGCGACATCGTCGTGGCGGCCGGCGCGCGGGCCGGCGTGAGCCGGCTGTCGTACCACTTCGGCGCCATCGAGCATCTACACGAGTTCCCCTTGTCATACCTGAAGCTATGTGGCGGCTTCATCACCGGCTTGCTCCATAGCCCGGGCAGCCAGCATCTCGCCGCCACGGTAGTAGCGACAGCCGCGGCGCTGAATATCGCGGTCTACGCAGAAGACGTGCCTGACATCGCAACGCAGAACGTCCTGGCGAGTATCGGCGTGCACGCCATGCGCGGGCCTGTCGTAAACTCCGCCCAGACGCACGACCTCGCTCCTGATCATCCATGGGTTTCCAGTTGACGGAAGGCATGCTGCTTCGCATCTGTTGGCTTTTTCGCATCCGCAGGCCTTTGCGCCCGCGCCGCTCCGGTAACGCCCCCGCGGTTCGGCAAGTCATGCTGACCCGCCTGGGGCTGTTGCTGTGCGCCCTGCTCGGCCCCGACGCGGTCCTGGCCTATGGCCCAGGCGTTTCATACGACGACCTCCATCTGGGCCTGACGGCCGGTGTCGCCACGGCCTGTGGCGTGGCTGGAGCCGTCGCGTGGGCGGCCACCCGCGATGCCATCTACGGCGCAGGGTTGGCCTTCATTCTGCTCGAAGGCGTGTTCCGCTCCATGCCCACGCTGTTGCCGCCGGCAGCGCTGCAAGCCGGATCCTATGCGGCCTTGCTCGCGCTCACCACCCCTCTACTTGCGAGAGCGTCCGCCACCAAGCTCGCGACGGCCTGCCGCTGGACCAGCGCGGCGTTGACGATAGTGGCGATACTGGCGCTGATCATCGCCTACGACCCAGGCAACGGCATCGCATCCGCCGCGATCGCCGGCGCCTGCGCCATCGCCAGCCTGCCGCTGGCCATCTGGTTCCTGATCCACGCCGCAAGCAGAACACCCACGCGCGCGGCCGCGCTGGCCTTGGCTGGCGCTTATGGCATCTCGGCCTGGCTGCTTGGACATGACGCCTGGTTGGCCCAGGGCGCGGCAGGAACAGTCGCTGAACTGGCACGACTGCTACTGGTATCGAGCGCCTTGATTCTGCTGGCGATCAATCAACCCCACGGTCCGCAACCGGCAGCGAGACGCGCAGGCCAGGAACACAACAATGCGGAACACCTCGCCCAAGGCGAACTGAGACTGGCGGAGCTGGCCGGCGCACTCGATACGCAACGCCAGATGAATGCGCTGATCTCGCACGAATTGCGCGCACCGCTTGCCACCGTCAGTGCGGCAGCCCAGTCCCTGGACATGATACTTGCCGAAAGCGGCGAGGCCGTGGACAACCGCCTGGCGCGCATTCATCGCTCGGTCACCCGCATGACCGAACTCATGGATCAACTGCTGAATCAGGACAGGCTGGGCGAGCAGGCGTGGACGCCCCGCGGCGAACAAACGGACATGGCGGATCTGGTACGCGATGTCGTCACCGCGATGCAGCCTGATACTGCGCATGCGCTGATGCTGCAGGCCGGCGCCTCCCTGCCCGTCTACTGCGACCGCCCCTTGACCAGCGTAGTGGTGCGCAACCTGATCCACAATGCCATCAAGTATTCGCCGGCGAACGAACCCGTCCGGATCGAAACCGGCGAAACGCGGGAGGGAGCCATTCCCATGGCTTGGGTGGCCGTCACTGACCGCGGCCCAGGCATAGGCGTGGAAGAACAGACCAAGATCTTTGAACCGCATTTCCGGCGCTCGGCGCACCGGGAGACTCAAGGCATGGGCATTGGCCTCTACCTGGCCCGGCACATCTGCGAGAACCAGGGCGGCTCGTTGACCATGGAAAGCGAGGTAGGCGTGGGCACGCGCTTCGTCGTCACTTTGCCGTCCAGCGCGCCGGCGACTTGACCGCCGCTGGCGTCTTCAGGCGGCGAACACGTAACCCTGGCCGCGTACCGACAGCACGGGCAGCTTCAGGCCCGCGCTTTGCGCCTTGGCGCGCAAACGGCTGACCAGCACATCGATGCGGCGCAGTTCAAAGCCGCTCGGGCTGTCCGGTAGGAATAGTTCCGCCAGGACCTGGCGGCTGACGGCGCTGCCTGCGGCATCCATCAGGGCAACCAGGAAGGTACGTTCCTGCGCACTAAGATGCAGCGAAGCACCATCGGGCGCAACCAAGATCCAGCCGCCATCCTGCAAGGACCACGAGGTGTCGGCGGTGGCGCGCGTTTCAGCATCCACGGGACGCGGCGCCTTGGCCAACCGCATCCGGCGAGCCAGGCTGCGAATGACCGAACTGAGTTCCAACAGATCCACGGGCTTGGTCATATAGACATCGGCGCCGCCTTCCAGGCCGCGCACCCGATCTTCCAGCGCGCTGCGGCCGGTCAGCATGACGATACCGACCGGACTGAGGGCGCGCAGACGGGTCGCCACGGAGAAACCGTCTTCCCCGGGCAGGTGGGCGTCAAGAATGACGATATCGCAGGGCTGTTCCTGCAACCTGCGATAAAACGCCGCGGCATTATCACAGGCAAATGCCACCCGGAAACCATAGCCACCCAAGCCTAACGCCAACTCCTCCCGGAAGTCGGCGTCATCCTCAAGCAGACCGATACACAGCAAACCATCTGCGCCAGCCATATTTAGAGTGCTTTATTTTGAAGATTATCGACAAATGCCCCGCGGAC
>NZ_DATCUY010000445.1:0-10380 GCF_036567245.1 Achromobacter sp.
GTGGCCGGCTATGGCCGCGTGCGCTCATCGTGGCGCGGCGGTTCGCGGGCGGGGCGGCGCGGGCATGGGCACATCCAGGCGGCCGCGCAGCTGTATGCCCTGCTGTATCCGGACGGAGGCCACAGCCTGATCCGCTTGCCCAGCGGCGGGCATTGGCTGGTGGCGGCGCAGCGCGGCACCGTGCTGTCGCAGACGGACAGGGTATACGCCACGCTCGACGAGGCCTTGCGCGAGCTGGCGCAGTTGCGCGCCCAGCGGCCTGCGTTGCCGGCGCACGAAGCCGATGAGGCCTGGACCTTGCTGCTGCAGGCGGCAGACCCGGCCGCCCGTCTGGCCGCGTTGTCTTCGCGCTGGGCCGAGCTGCCGCTCGCGTTCCGTCTGTTCCTGGCCTGCGCGGCGCTTGCCGCCGTGGTCCCCCCGTCATGGAACAGCTGGGTCACCCCATGGTCCGGTCGTGAACTGTCCGGCAACGCCGGCCCGGTGGATATCCCGCCGCAGCGTGATCCGTATCAGACCCTGCTGCAAAGCACCGTAGTGCACGCTCCCACCGAAGTCACCCGCTTGCTGGACAGTTTCGGCAGGCTGCCCATACAGGTGCGCGGCTGGGCGCTGACCCGTGCGCACTGCCTGGCCGCGGATCAGGCCTGGAACTGCTCCGCGGTCTATGCCAGGGCTCACCCTCTGGCCGCCAACGACGTTCTGCATGCGCTGCGGCCCGCGGGTTGGCAGGTCTCATTCCAGCCGCTGGAGGAAGCCACGCTGTCATGGCGCATGACGTCCGCGCCTGCGTGGCTGGCGGATCTGGTCCTGCCCACTTCGCTGCAGGTCGATACCGGGCTGGTCGCCGCGTTGCAGCGGATGCGGGCGGCTTTCGCCTCCGTGGTCCTGGCGGCGGCATTGCCGCTGCCCCTGCCGACGCAGTCCCAGCCCGCCGCCGGTCAACCCGGCGCCACGTACCCGGCGCGGCCTGCCATCCGGAGCCGCGCCATCACCTTGCGGGGGCCGCTGCGCTCTTTTGCGCTGCTGGACGGCGCCATTGCGCCAGCGAAATGGTCCCGCCTGTCGCTGGACATCCAGGCTCAACCCAAACCCACCCTGGTCTCCAGCATGCTGGTTGCCGAACTACAGGGAGAAATCTATGAACAGGAATAGGGGCGGCACCGCGCGCCCGAATCTCGCGGCAGGATTCATCGGGCGTCTGGTCTTGTCGGCCGCCTTGGTCACGGCCGCTCACGGCCAGCCGTTACCGCAGACCGCCGATGAACCGCGGCCATGGCCGGAGACGGAAACCGTGCGCGCCTTGCTGCGCGCGGACGCCGCAGCCGCTTTGGCGGATTGCCGCGTTCCCGGCCTGTGCCGTTCGGGAACCGAATCCGCGGCGCCGATGACGCCGCCCGCCAAGGCGTCCGACGATATCCGCGTGATGGCGATCTTCGGCCTCGCGCGGCGCTTGAACGCCGACATCGCGGTCAATGGCGCCGTGCTCCGCTATCAGGCTGGCAGAGGCGAGCCCGTTGCGGGAGGCGCTGATGCGCGCGCCTATCAGTTGCTGGCGATCAATGACGATTGCGTGAGGCTGCGTCGCGGCGATATCGAACGCACAGCCTGCGTCGATGCGGGCAGGGGCCGGCCATGACCGTGCATGCTTTGCCGTCCGTCGTGGTGCATCCCATTGCAGCGGCCAGGGAGGCGCCCCAACTTCAGACGCCGGAAGACATCGCCCGCCTGCAACCCGCGTTCGCGCGGGCGCTTGGACGCGATTTCGATCTCGCGGCCCTCGCCGGCAGGCTTTGCCCCGTGCTGCTCGAAAGCGGCGAGGTAGCCGTGTTCGCGGTAAAGGACTACACGCTGGGTGACCAGATCGACGAAGTCGAGCGCATGGTGCTGGCCCAGGGTTACCGGCTGGCGCAAGTGCCGCGCTACCAGCTGCCGGCGCCGCTGCTGCTGATGATCGCCCGGGGGCAGTTGGCGGCGCCTGGGCTGGCCGGGCGCGGCAAGGTGCGGCGGGAAGAGCGCGCCTCGGCTCTGGCCGCGCTGTTCCTGGACATTGTGCGATGGGGCGTGGCCCAGGGGGCGAGCGATGTGCACATCAACGTCAATCGACGGCGCGAAGCGTGCGAGATCCGCTACACCATTGGCGGCGAATACGTCGGTACGGAACGCTTTGCGAGTCTGTCGAACGCGACGCTGCTGGAAGTCCTGGCAGTCGCGTGGATGGAAGTCAGAGGCGGCAATGGCGCGGTGTTCGACCCGGCGCTGGAGCAGCAAGGGCGGATCGGGCTGGACATCGACGGCGTGCCCATCGTGCTGCGCTGGGCGTCGCTGGCCACCGATGCCGGCCCTTCGGTCTGCCTGCGCATACTGCGGCTGGATGCGACCGCCAACGCCGATCTGCTCGCGCTGGGCTACCTGCCGGCGCAGGTCGAGACCCTTGTGCGGGCGCGCGAACGCGAAGGCGGCGCCATCGTGTTGGCGGGCGTGGTCGGGTCCGGCAAATCGACCACCATTGCGACGCTGATGCGCGGCATTGCTCCTACCCGCAAGGCCATCACACTGGAAGATCCGGTCGAATACATCATCGACAATGCCCTGCAGAACACGCTGGGGGGCGCTCTGGCTGAATCCGCGTGGCCGGCGTTCGACGCCAAGCTCAAGACCATCAAGCGCTCGGCGATGAACGATCTGCTCATCGGCGAGATCCGGGACATCGATACTGGCCGCGCGTTCATGGACCTGGCGGGTTCTGGCGTCAGCCTGTACACCACCACCCACGCCGCTGGCGCGGTGCTGATACCTGAGCGCCTGGCGTCCGACGCGATCGGCGTGTCGCGCGATTTTCTGGCCACGCCCGGCGTACTCAAGCTGTTGGTCTACCAGACCTTGCTGCCGCGCCTGTGCAGCCAGTGTTCGTTGCCCGTGGACAGCCTGTGGTCAAGATGCGCCGGGAGCGGCAAGCGACCCGGGTGGCAGGCATGGTTGCGGCGGATGCAGCAGGAGTTCCTGCTGGACTCCGCCACGCTCAGAGTCAGGAACGTGGCCGGCTGCAGCGCTTGCAGGCGTCCGCACTTGCCTGAATTGAACGGCGTCGCAGGCCGCAGCGTGGCGGCCGAAATGCTCGAGCCCGAGCGCGTCGAAGGCTTTCTTGAGCGCGTGCGGGAGCGCGACAACGTAGGGCTGAAGCGCCAGGCCGAGGGCGCCGGACCGGCCGCCTGGCGCAGCGAGGCCACGCGCGGCGCGTTGGCGCGGGATTGCGCCCTCTACAAGGTCAGCCGTGGAGAAGTCGATCCCCGCTCCCTGCTGCGCCGTTTCGATGTGCCCGCGGCCTTGTCCGGGCAAGGCGCCAGATCCGGCGGGCCTGGTCATGACTAAGCCCTTATCGTTGCGTGCTTTCCGTAGCGGCCCCTCCGGCCGCTCCCTGTTGCTGCGCCTGGACGCATTGCGCTTTCGAGCGGGACGCGCGGATTATTACGAGTATCTGGCGGATCTGGTGGAAGGAACGCAAGGCCGCAAGAATCTGCGCGACGTCTTCGAGGACGATGCGAGCCGTCATGGCGAAGATACCGTGCGCGGGCGGCTGTCCAGGCATTGGGCGGGCATGTACCTGGAGGCCGGCGGCGATCTGGGAGCAGCCTGGGCAGACACGCTGCCGTCCAGCGAATGCGTGCTGCTCAGCTGCGTGCAGGAAGAGGGCGGCGATCTGTCTGCGGCATTGCGGGATGTGGCGCGGGCCGTACGGTTGACGTCGGATGCCTGGCTGGCACTGGTTTCGGCTGCGGCGGCGGGCGTCGCCGCGGCCGCCGTCGCATTCGCCTTGCTATGCGCCGTTCCATTCTTCAGCGTCCCGCGCTTGCAGCAGGTGTTCCAGGCCGTACCGGCAGAGGAATATGGCCGGCTGACCCGCGCGCTATTCGCGCTGGCTCAGGGGCTGAGGCAATGGCTGGCCTTGTGGCTGGTGCTGTTGCTGGGCCTGGCCCTGCTGAGCTTGTGGTCGCTGCCCCGCTATACGGGAACGCTGCGGTCGCGGCTGGACCGCTGGCTGCTCTGGCGGCTCTACCGGGATTTCCACGCCATCCGTTTTCTTGCCCTGCTCGCCGTGCTGGTCAGGCAGCACGGCGCGGCCGACACCCGCTTGCGGCGCGCCCTGGCCGTGCAGGCTCGGGATGCCGCGCCCTGGATGCATGCGCATCTGCTGGACATGCTTGGGCGGATAGATGGCGGCCAGACCGGTCCGGAGATCTTCGGCACAGGCCTGCTGGATGCGGACACCTGGTGGTACATGGCCGACATGATGGATGCACTGGGCATGGAGGCCGGGCTTGCACAGGTGCGGCTGCGCGTCGAGTCGCGCCTGTTGGCGCGGGTGCGCCAGCAGGCGTCGGTGTTGCGCTGGGCGTTGCTGCTCTCGTCCGTGGCCGCCGTACTGGGCATCACGCTCTGGCATTACGGCGTGATCGACGAACTTCGCCAGGCGCTGACCAATTTCTATGCCAGCCAATAGGGGCTGTATCAGGCTCGCGGCGCCAGTCGGCCCGCGCTGCATCTCACGAGGAAAGCAACCATGCACTACGTACACGCAATCCCGTTCCGCGCCAGCCGGCAGCGCGGCTTTTCGTTGATGGAGGTCTCCATCGTCACCGCCATCGTCCTGTTGATCGCGATCGTCGGCATTCCGGCCATCGGCGCCTACGTCGTTGAGAACAAGGTGCCCAAGGTGGGCGAGGAATTGCAGCGTTTTATCGCCAGCATGAAGACCAATGCGCAAGGCGGCGGGGTCACGCCCTATGCCGGCCTGGACACCGGAGCCATGGCCAATGCCTTGCGGGAGTCCAGCGTCCTGGCGGTCGATGGCTCAGGGGGCGCGGCGCGCGTCGCCCATGGCTTGGGCGGCAGCGGCGTTGGCGGCAATGGCGTGGTCGAGGTCGCCGCAGCCTCATTCGGCAGCGCGGGCCAGGGTTCCGCGTTCTCCATCAAGCTGACCAACGTCAGCCAGGCCGCATGTCCGTCGCTGGCCTCGGTGCTGCAGCGGATGTCGGAGACCATCTCGATCGGTGGCGGGGGAGGCGGCCTCAGGGTCGTGAAGGACGCGTTCGCGACGCCCAGCGTGCCTTACCGCGCGGCTTTGGCTCAGGCCCAATGCAGCCCGGGCGACGTCAATACCTTCGTGTTCGTCGCAAAATGAGCCGGCCTTTCAAGACTGCTCGATCGGGGGCCGCTGCGGCTTGGTTGCGGCAGCGCGGGTTCTCGTTGCCGGGCCTGGTGGTGGCGTTGGCCCTGAGCGCCATGGCGGCCATCTGGGCGTCCGGCCAGGTGGTCCAGAGGATCGAAGACGCGGCAGCCCGCGCCGCCGGCGTATGGTTGACGCAGATCCGCCTGGCGGTGGCCGAAGTGCTGGCGCGGCATTCCGCCGTCTTCGCCAAGGGGGACTCGCCTCGCAGCGAAAAGGGCAGCCCCTTGTTCGCGGATCCGCTCGCGCCCACCGTAGGTGAATTGCGCGGTGCCGGGTTCTTGCCTGTCGAGTTTCCCGAGCGTTCCGCCCTGGGCTTTGGCGCGCATGTCCGGATCGTCCGGTCGCGGGCATGCCCAGGCGAGACTTGCCGAGTGGACGGGCTGGTCTACAGCGCGACGCCGCTGATGAAAACGGGGACGCAGTCTCTCGATCTGACCGGCATGGCCGCTGTGATCAATGCCGCGGACGGCTATGGCGGGGCGGTGTGGCCCGCAACGCCGGGTCTGGTGCGCGGCGCGGCATTCAGTTTTGCCAACCCCGTAGCGGCCGGCGGGCCGACCTATGCGCCGGGCACGCTCGCTCTGTGGGCGGGAACCGGGACTGGCGGGCCGGACCTGGAGCGCTACGTCCGGATACGGGATACACGCGATCCGCAGCTGCAAGGCGAACTGAGCGTTGCATCTTCCGCGCAGGTAGGCTCCTATCTCAAGGTCGGCGCGCGCGCCAGCGCGGGGCAGCCGTGCGACGTTGCGAACGGCACCATGGCTACCTCGGAACAGGGAGAACTGCTGACGTGCCAGTCTCGGGCGTGGGGGCCGGCAAGCGGCGGTTTTGGCGGGGCGTACAGCGTCAACCTCCCGTTCGGCTGTGACAACCCCAATGGCAGATCCATAGCAAATCCCCGCACCGGCACTTGCTCCTGCCCTGGCGGCTATACGCCCGTGGCAGTTTCCGGGCGGGACGAATGGAGCGAAGCTCAGGGCCGGACCATCGGCTACGTCTGCGTGCGCTGAGTCTGCCGCAAGGCCTCTTTTCCTGGGATGCCCGCCAACCCTCTATAATCAAAAATTCGCCTAAATTCTGCTTCGCCCACGATGAAATCCTCCGAGATTCGCCAGCAGTTTCTGCAATTCTTCAAGTCCAAGGGACACACCATTGTTCCCTCGTCGTCGCTCGTCCCGGGCAACGACCCGACCCTGCTCTTCACCAATTCGGGCATGGTCCAGTTCAAGGACGTCTTCACGGGCAAGGAATCGCGGTCCTATACGCGTGCCACGTCGTCGCAGCGCAGCGTGCGCGCCGGTGGCAAGCACAATGACCTCGAGAACGTGGGCTATACCGCCCGCCACCATACGTTCTTCGAAATGCTGGGCAACTTCAGCTTCGGCGACTACTTCAAGCGCGACGCCATCCAGTACGCCTGGGAATTGCTGACCCAGGTCTACAAGCTGCCCGCCGAGAAGCTCTGGGTCACCGTGTACCAGGAAGACGACGAAGCCTACGACATCTGGGCCAAGGAAGTCGGGGTGCCGGCCGAGCGCATCATCCGCATCGGCGACAACAAGGGCGCACGCTACGCCTCGGACAACTTCTGGCAGATGGCGGACACCGGCCCTTGCGGCCCGTGCTCGGAAATCTTCTACGACCACGGTCCCGACATCTGGGGCGGCCCCCCGGGATCGCCCGAGGAAGACGGCGACCGCTACATCGAGATCTGGAACCTGGTGTTCATGCAGTTCGAACGCGATGCCGCCGGCAACATGCCGCGCTTGCCGCGTCCCTGTGTCGATACCGGCATGGGCCTGGAACGCATCGCTGCCGTGCTGCAAGACGTGCATTCCAACTACGAAATCGATCTGTTCCAGCACCTGATCGCCGCCGCCGCGCGCGAGACCGGCATCAAGAACCTGGAAGACAACTCGCTCAAGGTCATCGCCGACCACATCCGCGCCTGCTCGTTCCTGATCGTCGACGGCGTAATCCCCAGCAACGAAGGCCGCGGCTACGTGCTGCGCCGCATCGTCCGCCGCGCGCTGCGCCACGGCTACAAGCTGGGCCAGACCAAGCCGTTCTTCCACCGTCTGGTGCCGGACCTGGTCGCCGAAATGGGCGAGGCCTACCCGGAACTGGCGGCCACGGCCGAACGTGTCGCCCAGGTGCTCAAGCAGGAAGAAGAGCGCTTCGGCGAAACGCTGGAACACGGCATGCGCATCCTCGACTCCGCCTTGGTCAATGTGCCCAAGGGCGGCCAACTGGACGGCATGACCCTGTTCACGCTGTACGACACCTACGGGTTTCCGGTGGATCTGACTGCCGACATCTGCCGCGAGCGCGAAGTGGAAGTGGACATGGCCGGCTTCGAGGTCGCCATGGAACGCCAGCGCGACCAGGCGCGCGCCGCCGGCAAGTTCAAGATGGCCGAAGGCCTGAGCTACGAAGGCGCGGACACGCGCTTCGAAGGCTACGAAAAGCTGGAGCTGGATGGCGTCAAGGTCACGGCCCTGTACGTGGACGGCACGCAGGTCCAGCAGGTCAAGGCCGGCCAGAGCGCGGTCGTCGTGTTGGACGCTACCCCGTTTTACGCCGAGTCGGGCGGCCAGGTCGGCGATACCGGCCTGCTGGAAGCCGACGGCGTGCGTTTCGCCGTGGCCGACACCCTGAAGATCCAGGCCGGCGTCTTTGGCCATCATGGCGAGCTGGAGTCCGGCACGCTGTCCGTGGGCGATACGTTGCTCGCGCGCGTTGACGCGGTCCGCCGCGCCCGCACGGTGCGCAACCACTCGGCTACCCACCTGATGCACAAGGCGCTGCGCCAGGTGCTGGGCGCGCACGTGCAGCAGCGCGGCTCGCTGGTGGATCCCGACAAGACCCGCTTCGACTTCGCCCAGGATGCGCCGCTGACCGCCGAGCAGATCGCTCGCGTCGAAGCCATCGTCAATGCCGAAATCCTGGCCAACCAGCCCACCGTGGCGCAGGTCATGGCCTACGACGACGCCGTCAAGGGCGGCGCCATGGCGCTGTTCGGCGAGAAATACGGCGACACGGTCCGCGTGCTCGACATCGGTTTCTCGCGCGAACTCTGCGGTGGCACGCACGTCAACCGCACGGGCGACATCGGCCTGTTCAAGATCGTGTCCGAAGGCGGCGTGGCCGCGGGCGTGCGCCGCATCGAAGCCATCACCGGCGACAACGCGCTGGCCTGGGTGCAGAACCAGAACGCCTTGTTGACCCAGGTTGCAGGCATGCTGCGTAGCACGCCTGCGGATCTGCCGGCGCGCATCGCGCAGGTGCAGGAACAGGTCAAGAGCCTCGAGAAGGATCTGGAACAGTCCCGCAACAAGCTTGCTGCCAGCGCCGGCAATGATCTGGCGACCAGTGCCGCGGTCGAGGTCAAGGGCATCAAGGTCCTGGCCGCCAGCATCGGCGACGTGGATCCCAAGGCCTTGCGCGGCATGGTCGACAACCTGAAAGACCGCCTGAAGCCGGCAGTCGTGCTGCTGGCCACGGGTTCGGCCGACGGCAAGATCAGCGTGGTGGGCGGCGTTACCGCCGACCTGACCGGCCGCGTCAAGGCGGGCGACCTGGTCGGTTTCGTCGCCGCCCAGGTGGGCGGCAAGGGCGGCGGCCGTCCCGACATGGCCATGGGCGGTGGCACCGACCTGGCAGCCTTGCCTGCCGCGATCGCAAGCGTGCAGAAATGGGTGGACGAGCGTCTGTGATGAGCGAGGCGGATACCAGCCTTGATGGCGGCGCGCAGGCGCCGTCCTTCGAGCAGGAAGTCGATGCCAGCGGCCTGACCTGCCCCTTGCCTATCCTGCGCGCCAAGAAGGCGTTGGCGCAGATGGCCAGCGGCGAGGTGCTGCGCGTCGTTACCACGGATCGCAATGCGATCCGGGACTTCCAGGCGTTCGCTCGCCAGACGGGCAATGTGCTGGTGGCGCAACAAGAGGTCGATGGCCGCGGGGTGCATTTCCTGCGGCGGCGCTGATCGGCTGCCGCCAGCGCCCGCCACGTAGAAGGGCCCGCCGCAAGGCGGGCCCTTCTACTTGGGCGTAACCCTCATCTATTTGCGGATGGCGGCCGCGACTGCGCGGGTAATGGTGAAATCCACCAGATCGCCTTCCTTCAGCTGTTGCAGGCGTGCCTGCAGGGCGGGATCCTGGACCTGGATGGTGCGCATGCCGCCTTGCGGACCCTTCAGCGTCACCAGGTTGGCGCTCTTGTTGATGTGCCAGATCTCGGCAGTGATGGTGGTCTGGCGTCCGGCCGCGCCGCCAGGCATGGCCCCCTTGGCGCTGCGGGTGGCCGCGGTTTCGGTCTTGACCTCTGGAATTCCGGATCCGGCCGGGCGCACGTCCACCGCCACCGACTCGTAGTAGTCGAGCGTCAGCGTGTCGCCGGGCTTGATCTGCTGGAAGTTGCGGATATCGGGGCCAGCTTGGATGTCCACGCTATTGCCGTTTTCACCCTGCAGTGTGATGGTCCGGCTGGCTTGATCCACCGCGGTGACCTTGCCAGAGGCGGTCGTCAGGGCGGCGCCCACGACACGGGCCGAGGCCGCAAGCGGCATGGCCAAAGTGCCCGCCAGCAAGCCCGCCAGGGCCAGGCGCGCGACAGGGGTGAAGACTGATTTCTGATTCTTCATGGTGGTGCACCCTCCGGTTAGAGGAAGTTGGGGGAAAACCGCTGAAAAAAAGCAGAGGCGGGCGGCGGGTGGGCTGCCCTCAGGGGGATGGCTTGAAGCAGGTGCGGTGGCGGCGCCGTGGATAGGCGGCAGGGGGGATCGAAGCGCGGGGTCTTGCGTAGGTCGACATAAAACCGATCTCCTCAATCGGGCTATTTCTTCACACGCACTGAGTTCTGACGCACTAAGACAGGCACGAGAGGGGCTGGGCGGCTACACTTCGAACTGCGGCGCGGGCCCCGGCCCGTGTTTGTAGAATACCCGGATGTGGTGTTTTAGGATACAAATCGCGCCGCTACGCACAATTCGGCACTGCCATTTGCCAGCAGGCTTGTTTAAGTGCTAGAATTTCCCGTTTTTCACAACTAATTCAAGGGATTACCTATGGTGGTGATTCGCCTGGCCCGCGGTGGGTCCAAGAAGCGTCCGTTTTACAACCTGGTGGCCACCGATTCGCGTAACCGTCGCG
>NZ_DATCUY010000446.1:0-24070 GCF_036567245.1 Achromobacter sp.
AGCACCGCCCGCACCGGCGCGCCGCGCGCGGCCGACCCGGCCAGCACCGACTCGACCAGGCCAGGGCTGCGGATGTCTCCTTCCACCAGCGGAATCTCCACGCCGCACAGGCGTTCGACGCGGCGCACGGCTTCGCGGCTGCCGTTGCTGAAGTCATCCAGCACCAGCGGCCGCTGGCCCGCCGCCAGCATCGCCACCAGCGTGTGCGTGCCGATGTAGCCGGCGCCGCCGGTCACCAATACATGCAGGTCCGGCATCGCCCGGCCTCCTACAGATGCGTTGCCACGCCCGGCACCCAGGCATGGCGCGGCCGCGGCGCCTGCGCATGGCTGCGGTAGCGGTCGATCCAGTACGAGGTGGACGCGTCGTGGCCCCAATCCACCACGCCTGCCGACACCGGCACCGCCAGTTCGCGCTCGATGCCGGTTGCCAGGCGCTTGCCCAGTTCCACGCCCCATTGGTCGAAGGGGTTGATGCCCCAGACCACGCTCTGTACGAACACCTTGTGCTCGTACAAGGCCAGCAGCGCACCCAGGCCGCGCGGATCCAGCTGGCGCAGCACGATCAAGGTGGAAGGCCGCCCGCCAGGATGGACCATGTGCTGCGCCAGGCTCAGCGCGCGCTCCTGGTCATCGATGTGCGCCACGTCCAACAACGCCTGCTCCAGGCACTTGCCGCGCAACAACGCCTGGCGCTGCGCCAGGCAGTTGGCCAGCAGCATGCGGTGCGCGTCGGGGCTGTCCGCATGGCCTTGCAGGCTGGCGATGAAGTCCACCGGCGCGCCGTCCTCGCTCTGATGCAGCCACTGGAAAAAAGTGTGCTGGCCGTCGGTGCCGGGCATGCCCCAGATGATGGGCGCAGTCGGCACGCCGACCGCCGCGCCGTCCCCTGCGACCCGCTTGCCCAGCGACTCCATCTCGAGCTGCTGCAGGTAGGTCACAAGGTGCAGCAGCCGCGCGCTGTAGGCCGCGATGTTCAAGGAGTTGTTTCCCAGCACGCTGCAGTTGACCAGGCCCGCCAGCGCCAGCTGGATCGGCGCGTTCGAGGCGAACGGCGCCTGCTGGAAATGCTGGTCCATGGCCTCGGCGCCCGCCCGCATGCCGATCAGCACGTCCGCGCCTACCGTCAGCGCGATCGACAGGCCGGCGACCGACCAGACCGAATAACGCCCGCCGACCCAGTCGCACATCTTGAAGATCTGGCTGGACGGCACGCCCAACGCCCGCGCCGCCGATACGTTGGCAGTCACCGCGGCCAGATGCTCCGACGCGTCGGCCACGCCGCCCTGCTTGAGCCAGGCGATGGCGGCGCGCGCATTGTGCAGCGTCTCGGCGGTGGTGAAGGACTTGGACGACACCACCACCAGGCAGCGGCGCGGATCCAGTCCGGCCACCGCGTCATGGAAGGCATGGCCGTCGATGTTCGACACGAAGCGGATCTGGCGGCGCTGCGCCACGCCGCCGAATGCCTGGACCGCCAGGCGCGGCCCCCAATCGCTGCCGCCAATGCCGATGTGCAGCACGGTATTGAAATCGGCCGTCTGGTCGACGCGGCGCACGAAGTCGGTCATGCGCGAATGCTCGCAGACCGAGTCCGCATCCTGCCCGTCGGGTTGTTCCCGCGTGCGCCCGGCGCGCAACGCCGTGTGCCATGCCGGCTTGCCCTCGGTCCAGTTGACCGGCTCGCCCGCGAACAACGCCTGGCGCGCGTCCGCCACGCCGCGCGCCTGCAGCAGCGCCATGGCTGCGGCTTCCAGCGCCGGCGACTGCCGCTGCATGCTGAGGTCCACGCACAAACCCGCCGCCTCGATGACTTTCAGCGCCGCGCCATCCAGTTCCGCGTTACGCGCGGATTGCGCGAACGCCTGCCACTCAGGGCTGTCCGCCAGGCCGGAATTCGCCCTTAGCGCTTCAACCGCATACTTGGCCTTTCCCATCGCGTGATGCTCCTTAAAACGGTAAACGAACATGAGGGGCAATGCGCCGGAACGCGTTGCGGAAATCCTCCTCGATACGGGCCAGTGCGGCCACGGTGTCCCCTTCGAAACGCAATACCACTGTCGGCGTGGTGTTGGACGGACGCGCCAGGCCGAAGCCGTCGGCGTAATCCACCCGGATGCCGTCCAGATCGTTGATGGACTGCGCGCCGGGAAACTGCCCCTGCGCGCGCAGCGCCGCCACCAGATCGAACTGCTCGCCTTCGGCGGTCTCCAGCTTTATTTCGGGAGTGGCGCAGGACTGCGGCAGGCTTTCCAGCAGGGCCGACGGATCGGGCGCCCCGGACAGGATCTCCAGCAGCCTGGCGGCCGCGTAGATGCCGTCGTCAAAGCCGTACCAGCGCTCCTTGAAAAAAATATGGCCGCTCATCTCGCCGGCCAGCTGCGCGCCGGTCTCGCGCATCTTGGCCTTGATCAGCGAATGCCCGGTCTTGCACATGGTGGCCTTGCCGCCGGCCTCCGTGATCGCCCGCGCCACGTGGCGGCTGCATTTGACGTCGTACAGGATCTCGGCCCCCGGGTTGCGCGACAGCACATCGCGCGCAAGCAGGATCAGCAGGCGGTCTGGCCAGATGATCTGCCCCGTCTTGGTCACCACGCCGAGACGGTCGCCGTCGCCGTCGAACGCCAGGCCGACCTCGCAGTCGGAATAGCGCAGGCAATAGATCAGGTCCTGCAGGTTCTGCGGATCGGCGGGGTCCGGATGATGGCCCGGGAACGAGCCGTCGACTTCGCAGAACAGTTCGACCACTTCGCAGCCCAGGGCGCGAAACAGCGCCGGCGCGGCCGCGCCGGCCACGCCGTTGCCGCAATCGATGGCGATCTTCATCGGGCGCGCCATGCGGATGTCGCCCATCAGGCGCGCCGTGTAGCACGGCATGATCTGCATCTGCGTGCGCCCGCCCGAAGCGCTGGCTGACTCGATCGGCAGCCGCATCGCGTCGCGCAGCGCAGTGATGCCCTCGCCGTACAGCGAGGCGCCGTCCAGCACGATCTTGAAGCCGTTGTGGGCCGGCGGATTGTGGCTGCCCGTGACCGCGATGCCCGCGCCCGTGTCCATCAGGCGGGTTGCGAAATACACCATCGGCGTGGTCGCCATGCCGATATCGATGACGTGCATGCCCGCCGAGCGCAAGCCGGCCTGCAAGGCGGCCGCCAGCTCGACGCTGCTCAGCCTGCCATCCCTCCCCACCACGATGGACCGTGCGCCCAGTTCGCGGGCCTGGGTCCCCGTCGCCATGCCCAGGCTGTGCGCGAACCGCGCGTCGATCTCTTCCGGCACCGTGCCGCGTATGTCATAAGCCTTGAAAACCGCATCCAGAATTTGCGGGGTGTCCCAGCCAAAAGTTCCGTGCATGCCAGTTTCTCCGGGTGGCGTTATTTAGGGCCGTTCTGTTTGAAATCGCCGTAATACGCCGCACGGGAGTAGCGATAACTACCGTACTTGGACCGGAAGCCGAAGCGTTCCGGCATAAGCTTGAGACCATTGAAGAGCACGCCGTCCACGGGTGCGCCCGCCTGGATCAGGCGCTTGGCCGTCTCGCGGATCTCACCCACGGTGTTCATGCCCGAGCGCACCACTACCATCACCGCGGCCGCATGCGTGCCGACCACGGCCGCGTCCGGAGACGACAGCACGGGCGCCGTATCCAGGATCACCATGTCGTACTGCGATGCCAGTTCACGCAGGGTCTCGCCGAACACCGGCGAAGCCAGCAGCTCGGACGGATCGAAGGTGACCGCGCCCGTGGCGATGAAGTCCACGCCCTCGGACACGCTGTGCTTGCGCACCTGGGTCAGCGGGATCGTGCCCGACAGGACCTCGAACAGGCCGTCTTCCTTGGGCACGCCGAAGTAGCGGTTGAGCTGGCCCTTGCGGAAGTCAGCGTCGATCAGCAGCACGCGCTTGCCCACGCCGCCCTGGATGAAGGCGAAGTTGGCCGACAGGAAGGACTTTCCCACGCCCGCCACCGGCCCGGTGAACATGACCATGTTGTTGGCCGACTGGCGCAGCGACGCCTGCAGTACGTTGCGGAACGATCTCAGGCTTTCGATGGGCGGCGCATTGCCCTGGCTTTGGGCCAGCAGCGCGGGCACGCTGGCGTTCTTGCGCCGGCTGCGCCGCCACAGCTTGTCCTGCATGTCGCTGTACGGAATGGCGGCCAGCACCGGCAGGCCGGTATGGCGCTCGACGTCGTCGGGTTCGGACAGGCCGCCGAACAGGGCGTTGCGCACAAAGGCGCACAACATGCCGAAGATCAGGCCGAAGGCGGTTGCGACGCCGATGATGATGGCGGCCTTGGGACGCACCGGCTTGTCGGGTTGCACCGCCGAGTCCAGGATGCGCACGTTGCCCACCTTGCCGGCGCGGATCAGGCGCAGCTGCTGGGCGTTGTTGAGCAGCGCCGTGTAGAGCTCGGTATTGACGCGCACGTCGCGCACCAGGCGCACCACGTCCTGTTCCAGATCGGGAAGTTGCTTGATGTTGTTGCCGATGCGGTTCACGTCGCCGGTCAGCCCCGCGATCTGGCGGTCGATGGCCACGATACTGGGGTGGGTCGGCGCGAAGCGGGTGATCATTTCCTGCCGCTTGGAGCGCAGCTCCATCACTTTGGTCTGCGCGTCCACCGACTGCGCGAGGATGAGCTTGGCTTCTTCGCTCAGATCGATGGTGCCGCGCTTGTTGCGCAAGGAGTTGTACTTGGTCTCGGCCGCGTCCAATTCGCCCTTGAGCACCGGCAGCTGCTGTTCGAGGAACACCAGCGACTTCTCGGCTTGCGCCGATTTGCGGTTCACGTTCTGCTGCACGTACTCCTGGCCGATCTGATTCAGCACCGCGGTGGTCAACGCGGGATCATTGCCTTCCAGCGTGACGCCGATCACGCCCGAGGTGCGGCCGCGCTCGAAGATGCCCAGGCGCGATTGCACATCCTCGATGGCGGCCAGGCGCGAGCTGCGCGAGACCGTGAACTCGGTGCCGGGGCGTCCGGTCAGTGCGTCGATATGCACGTCCATGGCGCCGCCGCCCGGCAGCCGGAAGTGCTCGGGCTTGCCCACCGTGCCATTGAACGTAGCGCCCGTGAACTTGTCGCTCAGCGTATAGCGACCTTCTCCCAGCGTGGTCACGCGAAAGGGCTTGCCCAGCCATTCGTTGGGCACGTCCAACTGCGAAATCGCGATGGCTTCGCCGCCCCAGGCATAGCCGCCGCGCGGAAAGCTCGACGGGTACGGCAGGCTCTCATAGCGCTGCGCCAGCCATTCGCCGACCACGGGGAAATAGCGCGGCTTGGCCTGGATGTACAGCAGGAACTTATCGACCGCGGGCCCGACCACCATGCGCGAGCGCAGCACTTCCATTTCGCCCGAGGTCTCCGCCTTGGTATCGAACATGGAAGAAACATCCCCCAGCAGGCTGCGGCTCTGCCCCTGGGGCATTTCCTCCTCCACCTGCACGATGATGTCGGCCGAATACACCTTGGGCGTGATCATCACGTAAGTGAGCGCCCCAAATAATGCGAGCAGAGTGATCGCAATGATCATCCACCGGTTGGAGAAGATGGCGTCCACGTGGGACGACAACGGCGTTTCCTGCTGGCGAGCCGGCACGGACGGCTCGAACGATTCGATGGGCAACGACATGCAGCTCTCCAAGAGAAGACGCCGCTGTGGTTGCGGCGCCCCCAAAGGCGTAGGTTGAAGCGGACTACTTGATGGAATTCACGGTCTGTACCGTTTGCGCGCTCGGGAACAGGTTGCTGATGAAGCGGTTCCACCGCACCAGGCCGGCCGAATCCACGAACACGACATCTTTGGGTTGCAACTCGAACTTCTCCGCCACCGCAAGGTTCTGCGGCGAGCCGGCGTTCAGGTGGAACACCAGCGGCATCGCTTGATCCGTACTGCGCACAACGAATATCTGCGACGGATTCGAGGTCAGTTGGCTCGGTCCTCCGGCCAGGCCCAGCGCCTCGGTCAACGACATGCGTCCATCACGCATCACCGCAGTGGTTGGCACCGTGACTTCGCCCATCACGAAAATCTTGCTGTCGTCGCGCGGCGTGACCCTCACGATGTCGCCCGACTTCAGCAGCACTTGATTCAGATCCTGGCCACGCTCGATCAGCGCCGGCACGTTCACGCGGGTGCGGCGGCCCTCCCGGATCACGTAGACTGCGCTGCGGTCTCCCGTCGGCAGAATGCCTCCGGCCCTGTTGACCGCTTCCAACAGGGTCATCGGGATATCGTTGATCGCGATCGCGCCTGGCGTCTTGACCTCGCCATCCACGTAAACACGCTTGCTGCGATATCCCAGAACGCGTACGGTGATCTGCGGATCCTGGATGTACTTGCTCGAACTATTCACTATGAGATTGCGCGCCTGAAGTTCCGTCAACCCGGCCACTTTCAGCAATCCCGCATAGGGAAATTGGATATGTCCAGTGGACGAGACCGTATAGCCCGGAATGCCCGAGGCGGTATCCCCAATGGCTAGTTCCGTTACCCCTGTCCCAATGGCGTAGGTTTGCGTCGGAAGGACGAGTTCAGGGTGGTCCCACACCACGACCGAGAGGATGTCTCCCGGTCCGATCAGATATGGCCCGGACTTGCCGTAGAGCTTGTCGACGCCTTCGTTGTCGAGCAATGCCTGGCGCGCGCGCTGGTCCTCAAGCACCAGCGACGGCGTGATTTCCTTGATCTCGGCCTTGGAGTTGGGATCCAGCGGATCCGCAAGCTGATTGGCGTCAAAGGTCATACCGGGGGACAAGGCGCAAGCGCCCAGCGAGGACACGAGCGCGATAGCGGCTATGGCTCGGCTCAACGTTCCGAAAAATGTCGTCATGGCAAATCCACTTGTGAATGACTTCGTTGCTTGGAGTGAGCCCGATGCGTAACGGGTTGCGACATTCCACTCTCTTTTCCTAGGCCCGCACATTCGACGGATGCCCTAAGCCTTCTCCTACATCGTTTGGAGGTTTCGGGTGCGCTGCGCACTCAATAAGATTTTGTCGGTAGCCACAAGCTTTGCGGCGGTGCACAGTTTTTGCCTGCAGCACGGCGGCTCCCTACGAACAGGAGTGCGCGATGGACCCGTCCCAAACGGACACGTCGTCTAGATTCAGCGGGGCAAGCTATCTCTACCGCTTGCTCGATGCCGCGATCGTCATCACCTGCGGCCTGACTGCCACCGGCTTGAAATTCTCGGACGATGCCTGGACGGATCCTCCGCAAATCCATCTGTTCCTTGTGTATCTGTGCGGCCTCGGCGTCGTGGCCATCTTCCCGGCCTTCCGCCTGTACGTGTCCTGGCGTGGCCGCCTGCTCACCGACCTGGTCGTGCGCAGTCTGGCGGCGTGGGCGCTGGTGTTCGCGCTGGGCATCTGCATCAGTTTTCTCATGCACCAGACCGCGGCGATATCCCGCGTATGGGCGGCTACGTGGTTCGGCATGTCGGCGCTGACCTTGGTCGGCTTACGCATTGCGGTCTACGCGGTCCTGGGCGCCGCGCGCGACCGTGGGCTGGACCGCAAGCGCGTGCTGCTGGTGGGCTTTGGCGCGCTGGGCCATGACCTGTGGCGCCGCGTCGAGCAATACCGCGGCGCGGGCTATGAAGTAGCCGGCATCTACGCCGAGCCCCACGAAAACCTGCCGCCGCAAGTCCGCCGCCTGCATGACCTGGATGAGCTGCACGCCTTCGTGCACGAGCACACCGTCCGCGAGATCTGGATCGTGCTGCCGATGGAGGCGGGCCAGGAATTGCGCGAAGTCCTCTATCACCTGCGCAACGACCTGGTGGATATCCGCTGGATTCCCGATGTCATGTCCATCCAGCTGCTGGGACACCGCATCGGGGAATTCCTGGGCCTGCCCGCCATACAGCTCAACAGCCTGCCCGCCGCTGGCGTGCGAGGCTGGGCCAAGGAGATATTCGACCGCAGCTTCGCCTTCTGCGCGCTGATCGGACTGTCGCCCGTGATGCTGACGGTGGCCTTCCTGGTCAAGGTGACCTCGCGCGGACCTGTGTTCTTCACCCAGCCGCGGCTGGGCGTGGACGGCAAGGTCTTCCATGTCTACAAGTTCCGCACCATGACGGTGCACCAGGAGCAAGGCGTGGTCACCCAGGCGACCCGCAACGACAGGCGCGTCACGCGCATCGGCGGTTTCCTCAGGCGCACCAGCCTGGACGAGCTGCCCCAGTTTCTCAATGTGCTGATGGGCGACATGTCGGTGGTAGGCCCGCGCCCCCATGCGCTGGAGCACAACGAAATGTACAAGGACCTGGTGCAGCGCTACATGATGCGCCACCGCGTCAAGCCGGGCATTACAGGCTGGGCGCAGGTCAACGGCCTGCGCGGACAGACGGACACGCTGCGCAAGATGAGCGACCGCGTCGAGTACGACATCTATTACATCCAGCACTGGACGTTCAGGATGGACCTGCAGATCATCGCCCGCACGGCGGTGTCGGGATGGACGGGCCGCAATGTCTACTAGACCTTTGGGATGGCCCGAACAACCCGGGCGGCAACGAGCCGCGCCCCCCGGCGGCTTGCTGGCGCGGGCGGAGTTCCGCCAGGCGGTCGAAATGTTGCCGCTGGTTTCCATCGACCTGCTCCTGCGCGACGCCGCAGGCCGCTACCTGACCGGCCTGCGCGCCAATCCGCCGGCCCAGGGGGCCTGGTTCGTTCCGGGCGGGCGCATCCGCAAGAACGAAACCCTGCGCGACGCGCTGCGCCGCATCGTCCGCGACGAATTGGGCATCCCGGTCACCGAGCTGGCCTGGACCCCGCGCGGCGTGTACGAGCACTTCTACGGCACCAATTTTGCGGGTGAAGCCGGACGCTCCACCCATTACGTCGTCCTCGCCTATGAGGCCGAGCTTTCTTTGGACATTTCCAGCCTGCCCCAGGCCCAACACCGCAGCTACCGCTGGCTGCCCGCCCGGGCCATCGCCGCCGATCCCGGCGTGCACCCCTACACCCAGGCCTACTTCAAGGAGTGAGCGCCATGACCAATCCCCCTCCCCCGTACCGGGCAGTCATACTCTGCGGCGGTTCAGGCTCGCGCCTGTGGCCGCTGTCGCGCGAACTGCTGCCGAAGCAGTTCATCCGTTTGACCGATGACCGCAGCCTGCTGCAGAACACCCTGCTGCGGCTGGGCTCGGCCGGCGCCGAGGCCCGGCCTACCCTGGTATGCAACGACGCGCACCGCTACATCGCGGCGGAGCAAGCGCTGGAGCTGGACATCAAGGACGTGGAGGTGATCCTGGAGCCGTTCGCCCGCAACACGGCGCCAGCCATCGCGGCAGCCACCCTGCGCGCCATGCGTGACGGCGAGGATCCGGTCATGCTGATCATGCCGTCGGATCACGTGCTGGAAGATGGCGAGGTGCTGCGCGCCGCCTTCGCCGAGGCCTACCAGGCCGCCCTGCAGGGCGCGCTGGTGACGTTCGGGATCAAGCCCACCGCCCCGCTGAGCGGCTATGGCTATATCCAGGCGGACGAACCCGGCGTCATGGCGCCCGCGCGCCGGGTACGCCGCTTCGTCGAAAAACCCTCGCCCGAAGTCGCGCAACGATTCATCGACGATGGCGGTTACTACTGGAACAGCGGCATGTTCGCCTTCCAGGCCTCGGTGTTCTTGTCGGAAATGGCGCGCCTGGCGCCCAAGATGCTGGAGCAGGTGCAGGCCGCGGTGGCCATCGGCCATGGCGAGAATGCGCTGTTCCACCTGGACGGCCCCTCCTTCGAGGCCTGCCCCAGCGATTCCATGGACTACGCCATCATGGAGCGCACCGACAGCGCCGTGGTCATCCCATTGGCCGCTTCGTGGAGCGACGTCGGCGCCTGGGACGCGGTCTGGGGAATCGCCCAAAAGACGGAGGAAGGCAATTCCACCACCGGCGACGTCATGGTGGAGGATTCACGCAACTGCCTGATCCACTCCACCAGCCGGCTGGTCGCCTCGGTGGGACTGGACGACATCGTCGTGATCGAAACCGCCGACGCCGTGCTGGTGGCGCACAAATCGCGCTCGCAGGACGTCAAACGGCTGGTCGAGATCTTCAAGACGCAGCACCGCTCGGAGCTCAATCATCACCGCGAGGTGCAGCGCCCCTGGGGTTCCTACGATTCGGTGGGCCAGGGTCCGCGCTACCAGGTCAAGCGCATCACGGTGAAGCCCGGGGCGCGCCTGTCCTCGCAGATGCATCATCACCGCGCGGAACACTGGATCGTGGTCTCGGGCACGGCGCGCATCTACAACGGCGACAAGCAGTACCTGCTGACCGAAAACCAGTCGACCTACATCCCCCTGGGCGAGATCCACAGCCTGGAGAACCCGGGAAAGATCCCGCTGGAAATCATCGAGGTGCAATCGGGGGCTTACCTGGGCGAAGACGACATCGTCAGATTCCAGGACATGTATGGCCGGGTGTGAGGAGCCTCCACGCCGCGCGCGCTTGCCGGCCTCCGAGAAGGAGTCCTTCTTTCGGCCAGGGATGGCGCGGATCTGCCTGCCCCTGGCGGGGCTGTTCTTCGCCGTGCTGGTAACGGTGGGCAACCTGCCGGGCCTGGCCGCCGAGATGTCGGACGCATTCGGGGACAAGCGTCTGCATCTTGCGGCTTACGCCTTCCTGACCACTTTGATCTATTTCTCGGTCAACCGGCGCCCTGCACTGACGGCCCTCGTGGCAATCGCAATGCTGGGCGCTTTGGATGAAGCAATCCAGTCCCTTTTTCCCTATCGACAGGCTGAATTATTAGACCTTTTGGCCGATATCTCCGCGGCTGGTGCAACAGTAATCTCATTGCACATTGGTACCGCAGCCTTCGGCTCCTTTCGTGCAGTCACTAAGTCTTAAGGATACAACCATGCCAAAACGGGCACTGATTACCGGCGTTACTGGCCAAGACGGGGCCTATCTGGCGGAGTTTCTGCTGGCCAAGGGCTATGAGGTCCACGGCATCAAGCGGCGCGCTTCGCTGTTCAATACCGCGCGGATCGACCATCTGTACCAGGATCCGCATGACCAGCCCCGCAATTTCGTGCTGCATCACGGCGATATGACCGATTCTTGCAGCCTGATCCGCATCGTGCAGTCGGTGCAGCCCGACGAGATCTACAACCTGGCCGCCCAAAGCCATGTCGGCGTCTCGTTCGAGGAACCCGAGTACACGGCCAACGCCGACGGCCTGGGCACCCTGCGCCTCCTGGAAGCCATCCGTATCCTGAAGCTGGAGAACAAGTCCCGCTTTTATCAGGCCTCCACTTCCGAGCTGTATGGCCTGGTGCAAGAGACGCCGCAGAAGGAAACCACGCCGTTCTACCCGCGCAGCCCGTATGCGGCGGCCAAGCTGTACGCCTACTGGATCAGCGTGAACTATCGCGAAGCCTATGGCATGTATGCCTGCAACGGCATCCTGTTCAACCACGAATCGCCCAAGCGCGGCGAGACCTTCGTCACGCGCAAGATCACCCGCGGCCTGGCGCGCATCGTGCTCGGGCTGCAGGAATGCCTGTACCTGGGCAACCTGTCCGCGCTGCGCGACTGGGGCCATGCCCGCGACTACGTCGAAATGCAGTGGCTGATGCTGCAGCAGGACACGCCGGAGGACTACGTCATCGCCACCGGCATGCAATACAGCGTGCGCGAGTTCATCAATACGGCGGCGCGCGAGCTGGGCATCCTGCTGGCCTGGGAAGGCGAAGGCCTGGAGGAGACCGCCACCGTGCTGTTCTCGCCGGTGCACGACATCAAGCCGGGCCAGGTCATCGTCCGGGTGGACCCGCGCTACTTCCGCCCGACGGAAGTGGAAACCCTGCTGGGCGACCCGACCAAGGCGCGCGAAAAGCTGGGATGGTCGCCCCGCACCACCTTCGCGCAACTGGTCAAGGAAATGGTCGAAAGCGATCTGCGCGACGCGCGGCGAGATGCCCTGGTCGAGCAGAACGGCTACGAAATCTACGCCTACAAGGAGTAGCACGACATGACGAACCTGGAGCAACGCGTCTTCGTCGCGGGTCATCGCGGCATGGTGGGCGCCGCGATCGTCCGCGAACTGCAGCGCCGCGGCTACCGCGACGTGCTGACCCGCGGCCGGGACGAGCTGGACCTGGAAAACCAGAACCAGGTCAACCGCTTTTTCTCGACCACGCCCGTCGACGTGGTGTACCTGGCCGCGGCCAAGGTCGGCGGCATCCTGGCCAACCAGACGCATCCGGTGGAGTTCCTGTACAAGAACCTGATGATCCAGTGCAACGTGATCCGCGCCGCCTATGCGGCCGGCGTGCGCAAGCTGCTGTTTCTGGGTTCGTCATGCATCTACCCGCGCGAAGCGCCCCAGCCCATCCGCGAGGACGCCTTGCTGACGGGACCGCTGGAAGCCACCAACGAGCCCTACGCCATCGCCAAGATCGCGGGCCTGAAGCTGTGCGAGGCCTATCAGCGCGAGTTCGGCGCGCGCTTCATCTGCGCCATGCCGACCAACCTCTATGGCCAGCATGACAACTACGACCTGCACAGCAGCCACGTGCTGCCCGCGCTGATCCGCAAGTTCCACGAAGGCCGCGAAGCCGGACAGGAAAGCGTGGCGATCTGGGGCACCGGCACGCCGTTGCGGGAGTTCCTGTACGTGGACGACCTGGCCCAGGCCTGCGTCATGCTGATGGAGCATCCGCAGGCGGAGGGGATCTACAACATCGGCGCAGGACAGGACATCTCGATTGCCGATCTGGCCAGGCTGGTGGCCCGCGTGGTCGGCTACGAAGGCAATATCGTCTACGACAACAGCAAGCCCGATGGCACGCCGCGCAAGCTGATGGACTCGGCCCGCATGCAGGCGCTGGGCTGGAAACCGGAGATCTCACTGACGCATGGCATCACGCTGGCCTACGGCCATTTCCTGCGTGAACGCACCCAGCATGCGCTGCCCGTGGCCTGAAGGCCTCGCCAGAACCCTTATGCCCACAGGCCCCAGCCATGCTCGGACTCCTCAGGAAACACATCGCCGGCAATGCCTCCTTCTGGGGGCTGGTGGAGTATGGCATCGGGCCGGTCGCGGCGCTGGTGGCCCTGCCCATCCTGTTCCGGCAGCTGGGGACCGTGGGCTTCGGCCAGTATTCCATGATCATTGCCCTGGCCGGCTTCGGCAATGCCGCCAACCTGGGCGCGGCCGTGACCGCAACCAAGCTGGTGTCCGAGCGGATGCACGAGCCGGGCGGCGCCTACCACGCAGCCGGCGTGAGCATGTCGCTGATCGGCTGCGCGCTGGCGGTCGTAACCCTGGCCGCGGTGCTGCTGTGGGGCGTCGTGGGCCTGGGCTGGCCCGAGGCGACCTTCGGCGGCGTGGCGGTGACGATGCTGGCCATGCCCGCGCTGGCCATCTACCTGACGCAGCAGTATGACCAGCTGTTCTCCGGCTGCCTGAAGGGCCGCGAGGACTTCCGCGCCACGGCGCTGTGCGAAGTCTTCAGCCGCACCGGCACGATGGGGCTGGCCTGCGCCACGGCCTGGCTGACGGCCTCGCCCACCTGGACCGGACTGGCGCAGGCGCTGGGACTGCTGGTGGCGGGCAGCGTGAAGATGCGCGTGTTTGCGCGCACCTATGGCCGCATTCTGGTGCGCCCGGTACGCGACCGCGGCGCCATGATGGACGCCTTCAAGTTCTCCCGCTGGTCCTGGCTGAACAGCCTGAGCGCGCTGGCCTTCGGCTCGGTGGACCGGGTGCTGGTCGGCAGCCTCATGGGACCGGCGGCGCTCGCGATCTACACGGTCGGCGTGCAGGTCGGCCAGATCATCCATACCGCGTCGGTCGCCATCTTCCAGAAGGCCATGCCGCGCGTCACCCGCCTGTCGGTTTCGCCGCCCTATCCCGGCGCCGTCGAACACGAGATCCGCCGCATGATGCTGTGGAACCTGGCGCTGTCGGCCAGCGCTACGCTGGCGGTGCTGGCGGTCAGCCATCCGCTCTTGAACCTGCTGCTGGGGGACAACGTCGCCAGCGGCCATCTGGGCACTTTCCGGTTGCTTATCGTGGCCTCAGGGCTGTTGTCCCTGAACGCCGCGGCGCACTTCTCCCTGCTCGGTCTGGGGAACTCCCGCGCGGTCGCCATCCTGAACGGCCTCGGCGGCCTGGCGATGCTGTGCGTCATGGCGGGATTGGTACACGCGGCGGGCGAACACGCCGCGGCCTGGGGCCGCATGGCCTATGCGGCGATCACGCTGGCCGGCGTGGCCCTCGCCATCCGTCAATCCCGCCCCGACTTCCCGGGCGCCTTGCCTGCGGCCACCCGTTAATTCAAATGCTGAGGTCCTACATGCGCAAGCGTCATAACGAGTATTCACGTCAGCTCATCGACTTCGTCCGCGAGTTGCGGCCGCCGGCGCCGATTGCCGGCAGCCTGTTGCCGAAAGTGACCATCGTGACCCCCTCGTTCAACCAGGCCCGCTTCCTGGAACGCACCATCCTGTCCGTGCTGAACCAGGGCTATCCGCGGCTGGAGTACATCATCATCGACGGCGGCTCCACCGACGGCAGCGTGGACATCATCCGCAAGTACGAACGCTACCTGACGTACTGGGAAAGCACGCCGGACCGCGGCCAGTCGCATGCCATCAACAAGGGCTTCGAACGCGCCACCGGCGACTACGTGGGCTGGCAGAATTCCGACGACCTGTATTTCCCCGGCGCCCTGCGCAAGCTGGGCGCCGCCGCTTCCAAAGGGCGCGCGCCCATCGTCAGCGGAAACCTGTTCGTGGCGGACGCCGACAACAAGATCTTCCGCAAGATCCATTACACCCCGGTCAACCGCGGCACGCTGACCGTGGTGAAGGCATCCATTCCGAACCAGTCGGCGATCTTCCGCCGCGACCTGCTGCAGAAGTACGGACTCTTGCAGGAAAGCATGCGCTACTGCATGGATCTGGAGCTCTGGAGCCGGCTGCTGCGCGAAGGCAAGAACCTGATCGTGCCGGACGCCATGGGCGTGTACACCGCCCATGACGAAACCAAGACCGCGCTGATGCAGGACGTGCTGCTGGAGGAGCGCGAGCAGATCGTCACGCGCATCCGCCGCACGGAGCCTGGCCTGGGCAAGCTGTTCGAGCTGTCCTGCCGCGCTTCCAAGGTGGCCGCGCATGCGCGCCAGGGAGACCTGTCCTATCTGTTCGAAAAGCTGACCACCAAGATATTCGGACGCGACGACTGGGCTTCGCACTAGCGCCTGGCCAAACCGAGAAGAGCCGCAATGACCACGCACCGCCGCCTTTCCACCCTGCACCTGCTGGGCCTGTTCGCCTTCACGGCGCTGGCCCTGAACGACGACCGCTTCGTTCTTGGGGTCGGCAGCTTCAAGCTGTCGCCCTTCGATTTCCTGTTCGTCGCCATGCTGGTGGTCAAGGCGTTGCGGCTCGCGGATCCCGCGGCCTATGCGCTTCCGCGCGGCCTGCTGGGCATGCTGTTGGGCATCCAGACCCTGTCGGTGATCTACCTGCTCCTGGTATCGCTGCATCACCCCGGCATCGAAACCGGCGACGTGGCGCGCGACCTGCGCATCGTGTTCTATTTCCTCTGCACGCCTTTTCTTTGCTACAAGGACATCGACAGCCCGGCGGCCTATGCGGTGCTGCAGAAGTACATCGTGGCGTCTTGCCTGGCCGTCGCCACGCTGATGCTGGCCGAACAGCTGCAGGGCTTCAGCGTGGCGAATCCGCTGCGCAACGTGCGGCTGGGCGTCTGGGCCATTCCGTTCGGCGTGGTGTCGCTGCTGTACTTCCGGCGCACGCTCAACGTCTCCGGTCCCAAAGCCTACGCGCTGACGGTCTACATGCTGCTGGCCCTGGTGTTTTCGCTGAACCGCAGCCAATACCTGCAGCTGGCGATCTCGGTATTCATTGCCGTGCTGCTGGGCGCGGGCCCCGAAATCCGGCGGCGCGCCATTCTGGTCTTCGCGCCCGCCGCGGTCGCCGGCGTACTGGTCTTTGCCAGCATCGGCTACCTGGACGTACTGACCAACCGCATCTTCAGCGTCGAGCGGCTGGACGAAGACTCCAGCTACGGCGCGCGCATCCAGGAGATGCAGGGGCAGATGGACTCCTTCGCGGAAAGCCCGGTATTCGGCAAGGGCGCGGGCTTTCGCAGCTGGGTCATGGGCGAGAACGGCTTCGAACTCAGCACCTTCGCCCACAACTCCTGGGCCTTCTACCTGATGAAATTCGGCGTGGTGGGCACCATCATGATCATGTTGCCTCCCCTGCTTATCCTGCTGCTTACCCTGCTGCGACGATACGCGCATCCGGGCCTGGAGCAGCACCGGCGCTACCTGCTGGCCACCGCTCCCATCTACATCTTCATCGACTCGCTTTCCGGTGGCCTGGCCTACGCGCCCAAGACCGCCTTCACCGGGTTCCTGCTGTGCTATTGCCTGTCGCTCATGCGCAATGCCCAGGTCATGCCCGTGCCAGAACAAAGAACGACATCCGCCCCCAGCCACCGCCCGGACGTTGCGCGCCGGACGCCAACTAGAGTGATCCCACATGCCTGATGTCTTGTTTGTCGCGCCAGACCTGCACGGCGGCGTAGGAAGATGTGTCGCCTTCATCGTGGATGCCTTGCCGGAACAAGGGGTGGATTCCGCCTTGTTCCTGCTGCGCTCGCGCATCCGCGAATATCCCGTCTCCAACCCCAAGGTAACCCGGGCCCTCCCTGTCAACGAATCTCCCGCCGCGCTGCGACTGATGCTGCCCGTGGCCTTTTTCAAGCTGCTCAGTCAAATCAGGCGGGACAAGCCCGCCATCGTCTGCTCGCATGGCCTCCTGTGCAACATGCTGGTGGTCTTGGCCAAGAAGCTGCTGCGCGGCAAGTTCAGCACCGTCGCCTTCGAACACAGCAGCCCCGCCATCCATTACGGCGCTTCGCGCATGCGGCGCCTGAAATGCTGGCTGGTCAGCCAGACCTACCGCCGCCACGATGCGGTGGTGGGCGTGTCGCGCGGCGTCAAGGAAGACCTGGTCAGCATGTTTCCGCCGCTGCGCGGCAAGGTCCACACTATCTACAACGGCGTGCCGCTGGACAATGTCCGCGCGCAGGGCGGCCGCGGCGCGGACCAAGCCTCGCAACCCGCGCCCTACCATGTGGTGGCCGTGGGCCGGCTCGAAGCGGTGAAGGATTATGCGACGTTGATCGACGCGGCCGCGCTGCTGGATGACCCCGGCATCCGCTTCACCATCCTGGGCGAAGGGTCCGAACACGCCGCCCTGCAGAAGCGCATCGACGAAAGCGGCTCCCGCAGCCCGGTCACCCTGGCCGGCCATATCGACAACCCGTTTCCCGTGATCGCGGGCGCCGGCGCCTTTGCCCTGACTTCCCTGCGCGAAAGTTTCGGCAATGTGCTGGTGGAAGCGCTATGCCTCGGCGTGCCGGTCATTTCCACCGACTGTCCGCATGGCCCCGCCGAGATCCTGGATTCCGGCCGCTATGGTTTGCTGGTTCCGGTGGGCGACGCAGCCGCCCTGGCCGAGGCCGTGCGCCGCCTGGCCTACGACGCGGAAATGCGTGAAAGGCTTGCGGTCCAGGGGCCCGAACGCGCCGACGCCTTTTCCCTGGAACGGCATTGCCGCAACGTCATCGCCCTCTTCCGCCCGCTGATGCAGCGCGGCACGCCCTGAACAGGACAGCATCATGCAGAAGATACCGGTATCGGTCGTCGTCATGACCAAGAACGAGGAACGCAACATCAACAAGTGCCTGAAGGCGCTGGTCGAATTCGACGAAGTGTTCGTGGTCGATTCCAACAGCACCGACGCGACCTGCGCGATGGCGACGGCGCTGGGCGCCAAGGTCTCGAACTTCCAGTGGAACGGCAAGTATCCCAAGAAGAAGCAGTGGTGCCTGGAGCAGTTGCCGTTCTCGCATCCCGTGGTGCTGTACGTGGACGCCGACGAAGAGATGACGCCCGGACTGGCCGCCGAGATCCGCGAAGTCCTGCCGCGCTTCGCGGCGGGCGCGGGCGGCGCCTTCGTGCCGTTCGACTACGTGTTCTGCGGCAAGAAGCTGGAACACGGGCACCGCGTCTACAAGCTGGCGCTGCTGGCGCGCGACCGATCGCGCTTCCTGGACTACGACGACCTGGACGTGGCCCACATGTGGGAAGTGGAAGGCCACTACCAGCCGCAGGTGCAAGGCGAAACCTTCGCCCTGCGCCAGCGCATGGTGCACAACGACCACGATTCGCTGTTCCACTATTTCGATAAGCACAACCGCTATTCCGACTGGGAAGCGAATCTGCGCACCAAGGGCCTGATGAACGATCCGCGCGAGGCCAATGTGGGCGCGCGGGCGCTGCTCAAGCGCATCTTCCAGGCCATGCCGTTCAAGGCGCCGATCTCGTTCCTGCATTCCTATGTCTTCCGCCTGGGCTTCCTCGACGGCAAGGCCGGCTATGACTACGCGGTGGCGCGTGCCATGTACTACTGGCAAATCGGCATCAAGACCGAGGAACTGAAGAAGGCGCAACAAGCCAGCGCGGCCGCCGCGCGCGACGACGCCGTGGCGGGAGCCGCCAAATGAGCGCCATGCAGCGCCTGGACCGTTTTGCGCTGGCGCCCGGCCAGCGCGGCCGCTCCGCCCTCACCGTGCAGCTCTGGTGGACGGTGCAGGCGACGCTGTTCCGCTGGTCGCCGCAAGTGGCCTATGGATTTCGCCGCTGGCTGTTGCGCTGCTTTGGCGCGCAGGTCGGCCGCAAGGTGCTGATCCGGCCCAGCGCCACCGTGACCTATCCTTGGAAAGTCGCGATCGGCGACTACGCCTGGATCGGCGACGACGCGGTCATCTACAGCCTCGGCCCCATCCATATCGGCGCCCACGCCGTGGTGTCGCAGCGCAGCTATCTGTGCGCCGCCGACCACGATGCGGGGCAGCCCGATTTCCCCTTGCGCGAGCGCGCCGTGCGCATCGAGGACGGCGCCTGGGTGGCGACCGACGTGTTCATCGGCCCCGGCGTGACCGTGGGGCGCGAAGCCGTGATCGGCGCGCGCAGCTCGGTGTTCCGCAATATGCCGCCCGCCATGGTGTGCCACGGCAACCCGTGCCGCCCCATCCGCCCGCGCCAGGCTGGCCCGGCATGAGGATCCTCATCTACGGCATCAATTACGCGCCCGAGCTCACCGGCATAGGCAAGTACAGCGCCGAGCTGGCCGAATGGCTGGCCGCGCACGGCCATGAGGTCAGCGTGGTGACGGCCCCGCCCTACTATCCGCAGTGGCTGGTCCACGAGGGCTACCGCGCCGACCGCTACCGCAAGGAAGTCCTGCGCGGCGTCACCGTGCGCCGCGCGCCTCTCTGGGTGCCCGGACGGCCGGGCGGCCTCAAGCGCCTGATCCACCTGGCCAGCTTCGCCCTGTCCAGCCTGCCTTCGCTGTTGCGCGCCGCCGCCGGCCGACCGGACATCATCCTGGTGGTGGAGCCCGCGCTGTTCTGCGCGCCCGCCGCCTGGCTGGCCGCGCGGCTTTGCGGCGCCCGCGCCTGGCTGCACATCCAGGACTATGAGGTCGACGCCGCGTTCGAACTGGGGCTGCTCAAGGGCGCCGGCCTGCGCGCCATGGTGCTCAGGGCCGAACGCTGGCTGATGCGCCGCTTCGACCGCGTCTCCACCATATCCGAGCGCATGCTGGACCTGGCGCGGGCCAAGGGCGTGGACCCGGGCCGCGCGGTGCTGCTGCCGAACTGGATCGACGTGGATGCGATCGCGCCGCAAGCCGGCGGCGGCCAGTATCGCAAGGAACTGGGCATACCGGATGACGCCATCGTCGCGCTGTACTCGGGAAACATGGGCGGCAAGCAAGGCTTGCAGACCCTGGCCGACGTTGCCCGCAGGCTCAGCCGCGAGACCCGCCTGTGGTTCGTCTTCTGCGGCCAGGGGCCCGAACGCGCTCCGCTGCAGCAGCAATGCGAGGGCCTGGCCCGCGTCGTCTTCCTGGACCTGCAGCCGGCGGAGCGCCTGGGCGAATTGCTGAACACCGCCGACATCCATCTGCTGCCGCAACGCGCCGGCGCCGCCGACCTGGTGATGCCGTCCAAACTGACCGGCATGCTGGCCAGCGGCCGGCCCGTGGTGTGCGGCGCCTCTCCTGGCACCGAACTGGCCGGCGTGGTGGCGCGCTGCGGCCTGCTGACGCCGCCCGAAGACGGCGCCGCCATGGCCGAGGCCGTGCGCAAGCTCAGCTACAACGCGCAGATCCGCGAAACGCTGGGCGCCGCGGCGCGTCAGTACGCACAGGCCCACCTGCACGTGGACAGCGTGCTGGCCGCGGCCGAACAGGAATTCGAGAACCTCATCGGCGCCAAGGGCAAACCCGCCGCCCGCGCGGCGCAGTCCGACGCCAAACCCGGCGCGTAATGGGACTGGGAGCGCGCTGCTCGCGCTCCGCCCTTGCTATGCGTCGGGATCGTGCTTGGCGGGCGCGGCGCCATTCCCGCTTCTGACCAACCCCATCTGCACCGCGATATAGGCCGCCTCGGCCTGGTTGCGCGCATTTAGCTTCCAGTACAGGGTGCGCGCATGGCTTTTCACCGTGGCCACCGAAATGCCGACCTGCTGGCCTATCTCCCGCATGGTCTTGCCCTGTACCAGCAATTGCAGGATCTCTTCCTGCCGTTGCGTCAATTCCCTTAGTTCCTGGGTTGGCGGATGCGACGCGCCCTGAGGTCGGGCCGCGGGCTGCGGATAACACTCGCCGCCCGCCATCACCAGGCTGACCGCAGCCGCGAGCGCATCGGGGCTGGAGGCCTTGGGCATGTAGCCCGCGACCCCCGCGCGCGCACACGCCGCCATCACGCCCGGGTCCAGCACCGAGTAAAGCACCAGCACCAGCCGCGGCATGAAGAACGCCATCGATTGGGACAGGAGGCCGACATCCTGCTCGGCCAGGCCGCTGCAACCCATCACCAGCAACTCCACTGGGCGGTTGATCGAACTGGACATGGTGAGCAATTGGGCTGGCGAAATGGCCAGAATGTCATCGGTGTTCCGCGCACGCTCCAGCACATGCTGGATCGCGACTCGGAGCAGAGCGTAGTCTTCGATCAGTACGGTTGTCATCCCGGGGGGAACCTTGTGACGCAGGGCCCATACACGGTTCCCATGACGCTGGCGCATCATTGCTGCAACGGCAGGCTGCTGGCGTCACCGACTTCACGGGAATCTCGTCCGCGGCACTGGATCGCGATGGCGAGGCGGAGTGGTTCGCCTTCTCGATCCAGACTTGCGGACACAACCCATGCTATCAGCGGCTACGTTCGCTGAATCTCGTTCAGGAGGATGATTGGAGGGGGAAAGCAGCAGCACTGCGACCGCGGATACTGCTGTGTATGAATTAGCCATGATGGCTATGCGCATTCCCGGCAGCAATGGAACGCGGGACGTTCCAGGCTGCCGGGCAGGCAGCGCAACCTGCCTCGGTTACCCGAGCTTGCGCCCATAGAGCTGCCCGGCGTCCACATCCCTGCCATTGGGTTCATGCCATTCCAAGGTCGCGCCACGCTGCAGCGCCGCGTATACGGCTTCGCCCTTGTTCTTGACATGCAAGCGCTGGTAGAGCGTGCACGCATGCGTCTTGGCCGTGGCCACCGAAATGTTCAACATCCTGCTGACGGTCTTGATCGGATAACCGCGCGCCAGCAGCACCAGCACTTCGTACTGGCGCGGCGTGATCTGCAACAGCTGCGCGCCGGCGCTGACGGGCATGGAACCCTTGCTGGCGGCATCGTCGGCGTCCCTGGTCGGCAAGGCGCAGACCGCCTGCGCGGGAGCCTGCAATGCCTGTTCGCTGGGGAAGCACTGTCCGCCGGCCATGACCAGGCGGATGGCCGCTTCAAGAATCTCCACCGAAGCCGTCTTCATCAGGCAACCGTAGACGCTTGCCCCGGGCAGGCCTTGCACCGGCATGGGCAGAGGCATCACGTCCGTCAGCAGCAGGATGCGCTTGGGCGTGAGCACGCGCTGGATTTCATGCAGCGCGCTCCACGCTTCGTCGGTATCCACCGGCAATCCGTATATCAGCAGATCGGCGCCCGCGTGCACGCCGTCCGCCTTGGAGATGTCCGCCAAACCCATCCCCTCGATTTCCCACACATCATCCAACTTGCTCAGAATCTGCCACAACCCCAACCGCAAGAGCGGATGGGCTTCAATCAGGACCATCTTGGCCATGGTGTCCTCCCGGTTTTTCGACGGGCCTAGAAGGGATCTTCGCTGTGCTGAAGACTATTTTTTTTCCAGCCCCGCAGTGCGAGTCCGCAATATCCCGGAATATCTAATGAAGCTGATCCGGAGCATTTGGGCTGGGAGACTTTGGTAGCCAACATAACGGATGGCATGGACCCATCTTATGGTTCGAAATTGTCAAAATCAAGACGTTTCGGCTCGATATAATCCGACAAAAACAGAAATCATTCGTTAGCCTTAATCATCATCGTAAATACGGACGAGGCGCGCTCCTCAACCGTTCCGGCGCTAGGGTTTTCACCAGGAATTCCCCATACGGAGCTTGCGCTTTCCCTATGGAACATGCAGGGTGGATACGCGCTCCAGACTAAGGCAGGCCATTGTTACAGCCGAAAAAAAGCCGCGCCGCGGCATCCGCCGGGAGCGGCCTGGAAGGTCTGGAACCAGGGCAATAACTGTCTATATGTTTCCGCGGACACATCGAGCCCGTGCGTTCTTCTTGTAATCGAAATATAGGTAACATTTTTATTTTTGATTTTCCGGCACGATTTACTCCATATAGGCGAAGTCAAATACCGTATGGCCTCCCTGATGATGCCAATGGTGCATCGAAGCATGGCGCTTTCTCAGGAAGCTTGCGTAGTGGATTTCACCGTCCGTTTCCACGTAGGTGGAAGGCGACAGCTCCTCGATCCGGTTCAGCGACACGCCCTTGCCGTAGTGGCAGAAGCCTTGGTACTGAGCGCAGCGGATCACCTCTCCGCCAGGCGACACAACGATTCCGGCGTTGCGGGCCCGCATCGGATTGCGGACGATGGGGTTGCAGGCATGCGGCGTCCACTCGGTCGAGCGCGGCGAATCGGCGAAAAAGGCGAATAATTCGTCGCAGTGGCTTTGGCCGTCGGTGCGATCGATATTAGTTAATAACCACCAATAATCGCCGTGTTTGAAAATAATCGTATCCACCGCGGATATATTAGTCATCAGATTAACATCCAGCTCCCATTTGAGCGGAAAATCCGTGCATTTCCATAATTCTATACTGCGATTTCCGCAGGTCTCCGGCACCATGTATGTAACGCCCTCGTGCTCGAATATGTAGGGGAACGAGAGGTGGTAAGGCAGGTTCAGGGCCGTGCCCAGCAGGCGGAAAGCCCCGTCGGAGTAGGTCGCAACCGAGATCGTACCTTTTCGGGAATTAAAATCATAATCCTCGAAAAATATATATGGTTTTTTATCCTGGGTATATACGAAAGGGTCCGCGAAGAATCTACCCTTGGGAGGCTGCAATACCATGGCCTCGGATACCACCGCCTGCTGTCTGGCGGACGGAAACATGCCGATCCGCCAGCGCACGTTGCGTTTCATGACGCGGCGCACAACCAAATCCGACATTAACCACGCCTGACGCGCGATATATGCCGCGCTGTCCCACTCCACCGGATCCTCGCGCCGAGGGCCGCTCATGATCTGCATGCCGGGCGGCGCCGCTCCCTGCCGCAAGCGCGCCAGGGCCTGGAGCGCGTCGTAAACCATGAAATTCCCGAGGCTGAACGCGCGCGCCTGGTTTTTCAACCAGAACACTTCGGTATTGAAACTGCGCTGGTCCAGCAGTTCATCTTCCTCGACCCGGGCGCCGACGCGCCAGAGCTTCACCGTCGTGTGGTCCTCGCGCTGGTAGACCTCCCAAAATCCCGCGTACCGGCTGGTCGCCACGGCGATATCGGAATAACTCAACTGCCACACGCCCAATCGGGCCCAGCCCCCCATCTGTTCGCGCGTGGCCGGCGACGCGCCCAGCGTGATCACCAGGTCCAGCCCCAGCGCGGCGACTTCGTCCTGCGCATCGGCCGC
>NZ_DATCUY010000447.1:0-3916 GCF_036567245.1 Achromobacter sp.
CCATAGCGGCTGCCGGCCGCGTCGGCCAGCGACGACCAGCCGCAGTCGGCGCGCACCAGGAATTCGCTGCGGTAGCGCGGCAGGCCTTCGTAGGCCGGCCAGTCCGGCACCACCGCGGCGACGGCGCCAAAGGCCCGCCCCGCTTGCAACGCCGTGACGTAGGGCCAGCCGCATATGAAGACGCCGCACAGGCCGGGCCGCTCCCACAGTTCGCCGATGGGCGTCGGCCAGCCATGTTCGACGAAGCGCACGTCGAGTCCGGCGCGGGCATGCGCGGCCTGCAGCAGCGCATGCCAGGCTGCCCGCGCCGCGGGCGCCACGTCGTACATCCGTGTCGAAGTGATGAGATCCATGGGGCTGCGCCTAGGCAAACTTCAAGGTCTGGCCCAGGCCCATCTTGCGGGCCTTCTCGAGCATGGCGTGGCCCAGCGCGATGTCGGTGGTGGACAGGCCGCGGTGCCAGAACAGGATGGTCTCGTCATCGCGTTCGCGGCCCGGTTTCAGGCCCGCCACGATCTGGCCCAGTTCGGCATGCAGGTTTTCCTCGGTGATGCGGTCGCTGTCGACGTGGGCGCGCAGCGAGCCATAGGGCAGGCCCTTGCGGCATTGGCCCCAGTCATCGACCACCACCTTGCTCATGATGTCGGTCAGGCTCAGCTCTACCGCGCTCATGGTGCCATAGGGCATGACCAGGGCGCCGGGCTTGATCCACTCGGTCTTGAGGAGCGGCGTGGGTTCGGGCAGGCGCGAGGCTTCGACCACGATGTCGGCGCCGCGCACGCAGGATTCCCAATCATTGACGACCTTCACCGGCTTGCCCAGATCGCGCGACAGTCGCTCGCCGAAGGCCTGCTGGCTTTCCGGGCGGCGCGAATGCACGCGGATCTCGTCGAAGTCGTAGAGGCTGTCGAGCAGGCGCACGTTCCAGTAAGAGGTGCCGCGCGAACCGATATGGCCCAGCACCTTGCTGTTCTTGCGCGCCAGGTACTTGGCGCCCAGCGCCGTCACCGCGCCGGTGCGCATGTCGGTGATGGCGGTCGCGTCGACCACGGCCAGCGGCTTGCCGTTGACCGGATCGAACAGGTTGAGCAAGGCCATCTCCGAAGGCAGGCCGACCTTGTAGTTGTCGACGAAGTCGCTGACCACTTTCACGCCCGCCACGTGCAGCGGCTCGATGTAGCCGCGCAACACGTTGAAGTGTCCCTTGGCCGAAGACTCCGGCACCAGGTGCATGCGCGGTTCGATGACGGTCTTGCCCCGTCCCTGGGCGTCCAGCGCGCTTTGCACGGCGGCCAGGATTTCGGCGTCGGTCAACTCCAGCGCGCGCACGTCGGGGCCGTTCAGGTAGGTGATGTCTATGGATTGCATGATGTCTCCTCGGTTATTGGATAGGCTGGATGCCGGCCTGCTTGACGATGGCCGCCCATTTGTCGGTTTCCTGCTGGATTGCCCGGGTGAAATCCGCGCGGTTCGAGCCGGCGGGCTCTACGCCCAGGCCGGCGAACTTCTGGCGCACGGATTCCTTCTGCAGCGCGGCGGCGATGTCGGCCTGCAATTGGTCGAGGATCGCGGCCGGCACCTTGGCCGGCGCGACGATGCCGTACCAGGAGGTCACGTCGAAGCCCGGATAGCCGCTTTCGGCCACCGTGGGCACGTCCTTCAATTGCGGCAGGCGCTGCGGGCCGGCGACGGCCAGCGCGCGCAGCTTGCCGGACTGGATAAACGGCAGCACGGTCGAGACCCCGGCGAACATCATGTCCACATTGCCCGCCACCACATCGTTGACGGCGGCAGCCATGGCGTTGTACGGAATATGGCGCGTGACGATGCCGGCCGACTGGTTGAGCAGTTCGCCCGCCAGGTGGGCGCCGCTGCCGGGGCCGGGCGAGGAATAGTTGAGCTGGTCCGGATGCTGGCGCGCATAGGCCACCAGTTCGGTGAAGGTCTTGACTGGCACCTTGTCGTTGACCACCAACACATTGGGCGAGGTGGCCAGCATGGTCACCGGCGCGAAGTCGCGGGCCGTGTTGAAGGGCAGCTTGGTATAGAGCAGCGGGTTGACGGTCAGGTTGCCGGCCGGCGCCAGGGCCAGCGTGTAGCCGTCCGGATTGGCGCGCGCGACATAGTCCATGCCGATATTGCCGGAGGCGCCGACCTTGTTTTCGATGATGACCGGCACGCCCCATTTGCTGTTGAGCTCCTGGCCGACGATGCGGGGCAGCGCATCGGCGATACCGCCCGCGCCGAACGGCACGACGATGGTGACCGGCCGGGCGGGATACTTGCCTTCGGCGGCAGCCGCGGGCGCGGACAGCGTGGCGGCCAGGAGCGTACCGCTCAGGCATAGCGCGAGATACTTGTTCATGTTCATTCCCCTTGTTGTCGGTCAGGCTGCGGCGCGGCGTCGCGCTCTTGGTCCAGAAACCGGTCGGCGCGCGCGATGTCGTCGGCGAGCCTTCTGTCTTGCGAAAGAAACGGCACTTCCACCCGGAAGGCCGCGAGCACCGCGCCGGTTCCCTTGCCCACCGGACGCTGGGGATCGGCGCGCGTGCGCAGGTCCACGGCCTGCGCCGCATGGATCAGCTCTATGCCCAGCAAGGTGCGCAGCCGCCCGGTCTGCTGCCCCACGCGTTGCGCGGCAAGCGGGCCATTGGTGGCCACATCTTCGATATTGCCGGCGACCGCCAGCGCATCGGACGAGACGGGTTGCGACAGCGTACGGATCTCGGTGGCCAATAGCGAAACGGGCTTCTGAATGGTGGTGTAGGCCAAGGTCGTGTCATTGGGCGACAGAAACCGCGGCAGCTTGGTGAAGGCGGGATCGCCCATGCGCAGCACGCGCTGCGCCGAGGACTGGGCCACCTGCGAAAGCGCCACGCCTACCGACTGCAGCGGCACCACCCAGGCGGTGGGATCGAACCCGGCGCTGGGCAGCACGGCGCCGCGCAGCTTGCCTGCGGTCACGTAGTAGCGGGTTTCCTGCGGCGTGGCGCCGGGCGGCGGCGACACATCCAGCGCCACGGTCGGGTTGTCATCCGAGCTGTTGATCTGCACCAGCAACTGCGCGTCCAGTTGGCGCAGCGCTTCACGTGCGGCGCCATGTACCTGGCTCACGGTACGGAAGCTCAGAGGATCCTGCAGAGGCCGCTGCTCGTCCGTCTGCCACAGCGCGCTGCCTTCGAGCAGCGACAGGATGCGCCGGGCCACCTGCTGCTGGGCCGGATAGGGACGCTGGCCCTGGGTGGCGGGCAGCAAGGGCGCAATATTGCCGTTCAGGCCTTCGAGCGACAGGGCGGCCACCTCATCGGCGCGGTCCAGCACGCGGCTGGCGTCGTGCGCCGCGAGAATGGCCAGGGCCGCGCCATAGGCATTGGAGCTCAGCAGGGACAGGGAGTCCTTGGCGTAAGGCTGGACTGGCGCCAGGCCCGCCTGGCGCATGGCTTCGGCCGCCGGCAGGAGCTTGCCGCCGGTTTCCACCATGCCTTCGCCCATCATGGCCAGCCCGATCTGCGGCAGGATGGTGATGTCGGCCTGGCCGACCGAGCCCTGGCCCAGCACCACCGGGGTCAAACCCTTGTTGAGAAACTCGGCGTATTGGCGAACCAGGGGCGGGCTCATGCCGGTGCCGCCGGCCAGCGCGGTGTTCAGCCGTATCAGCATGGCGGCGCGCACCGTGTCCGCCGCCGCCGGCTCGCCATAGGCCACGGTGTGCGACAGCAACATGCGGTGGTTGAAGGCGGCGGACAAGGCCCGGGCCTCGTCCGACAGCGTGTCGCCGGAGAAGATGGTCTGGTCCTTGTTCTGGCCCACGCCGCGGTTCAGGCCGTACACGGGCTGTCCCAGGCGGCCGTACTCCAGCAGCAGATCGTGCGAACGGGCCACGCGCTGCCACGCGGTCTCGGTGGCCGCCACCGGC
>NZ_DATCUY010000448.1:0-3342 GCF_036567245.1 Achromobacter sp.
GTGGCGCTGGGGGGCAGAATGATGCCCGAGTCGCTGCCGTTGCCATTGCCGTTGGTCGCGCCTTGCTGCTGTTGCAGTTCGGCCAGGCGCTGCTCGTACAGGGCCTGGAAGTTGACTTCCGTCAGGTGCAGCGGCGGCATCGAGGTGCGGGTGATCGCGTCGGCGATGTTGGCGCGCAGGTACGGGTACAGCATGGTCGGGCAGACGATGCCCAGCAGCGGATCCAGCTGCTCTTCCGGAATGTTGGCGGCTTCGAAGATGCCGGCTTGCGTGCCTTCGACCAGGTACACGACCTTATCGTTGATGCGGGTGGTGACGGTGACGGTGACCGTGGTCTCGAACACGGTTTCCGCCAGACGCTGGCCGCCCACGGTGATGCTCACTTCGACCTGGGGCGCTTCTTGCTCCAGGAAGACGTGAGGCGCGTTCGGCATTTCCAGCGAAAGGTCTTTCAGGTAGACGCGTTGCAGATTGAACGAGGGCGCGTCGTTGCCGCCTTCTTGCTGGGTGTTTTGGTCTTGATCAGCCATGAGTGTTTCCGTTGGTGGAGGGGGCAAAAGAGAGGGCGATTAGCCGTTCAGCAAGGGGGCAAGGCCACCCGAGCGGTCCAGGGCCATCAAGTCGTCGCAACCGCCGACATGGGTATCGCCGATGAAGATCTGCGGCACGGTGCGCCGGCCGGTACGTTCGATCATGACATCGCGCTGGGACGGGTCGCGGTCGATCTGGATGATCTCCAGGTCGGTCACGCCGCGTTGCTCGAGCAGAGCCTTGGCGCGGGCGCAGTAAGGACAATAGTCCTTGCTGTACATGACAACTTTATTCATAGGCGCTCCTGCGATTCGGGTTTGAAGAAAGGGACGGGCGCCCCGGTTCAACCCTTCTGGGTAACCGGCAGGCTGGCGGCCGACCAGGCGCGCATGCCGCCATCCAGCGGCACGACGTCGGTGAAACCTTGCGCGCGCAGCTTGGCTGCGGCACGGGCGGAATCGCGGCCATTGTCGCAAACCACGACCAGCGGCTTGTTCTTGGGCAGCGACGCGGCCTTTTGTTCGATGTCGGCGGCCGGCAAGTTGCGTGCCTGGGCGATATGGCCGGCCTGGAATTGCTCGGCGGGACGCACGTCGACCCACACGGCATTGCGCTGGTTGACCATCTGGATGGCCTCGCCGGTGCTGACGGCCGAGCCGCTGCGCCCCTTGCGGAGCGCGGGAATGGCCAGCATCACGCCGGAGATCACGGCGACGGCGACGATGAAGACGTTATTTTTATCGAGCAAGAATTGCAGAAGATCCACGGGGCATCCTGAAGTACGGCGACAAGCCTGGTAGGGGCGAACCCTTGGCGTCGCCTCAGGGGCCGCGCCAGGGAAATGGGCGGGTGCGCCGGGGCAAAATCAAGGGCAAAATCACTCAATTATAAAATGAGCGCATTCTTTAACCATCCCCTAACTTTAACCCGCGCGGAAAGCGTGCCAAACCATGCATAAACTTGTTCTGATGCGCCACGGCGAAAGCCAATGGAATCTGGAAAACCGTTTCACTGGCTGGACCGACGTCGACCTGACCGAAACCGGCCGTGAACAGGCCCGCAAGGCCGGAGAATTGCTGAAGAAAGAGGGCTACACCTTCGATCTGGCCTATTCGTCGCTGCTCAAGCGCGCCATCCGCACGTTGTGGATCGCGCTGGACGCCATGGACGCCATGTACACCCCCGTGGGCGTGAACTGGCGCCTGAACGAACGCCACTATGGCGCGCTGCAAGGCCTGAACAAGGCCGAAACCGCCGCCAAGTACGGCGACGAGCAGGTCCTAGTCTGGCGCCGCGCCTATGCCATCGCCCCGGAACCGCTGTCGCTGGACGACGAGCGTCATCCGCGTTTCGACAGCCGCTACGCCAAGATCCCGGCCGACCAGCTGCCGGCCACCGAGTGCCTGAAAGACACCGTGGCCCGCGTGCTGCCGTTCTGGAACGAGTCCATCGCCCCGGCCATCCGCTCCGGCCGCAAGGTGCTGGTCGCCGCCCACGGCAACAGCTTGCGCGCGCTCATCAAGCACCTGGACAATGTGTCCGACGACGACATCGTCAACCTCAATATTCCGACCGGCCAGCCGCTGGTCTACGAATTGGATGATGACCTGCGCCCCATCCGCCACTATTATCTGGGCGATGCCGCCGAGATCGAGGCGGCCATGGCTGCCGTGGCCGCCCAGGGCAAGGCCAAGAAGGACTAAAAGGACCCGTTCACACCAGATGGAACCCCGCATGATTGCGCAATCACCCTCCGGGCAGGCTGGCACTCGGGCGCCAGGCGTCGTGGTGGCCACCTTGCGTGGTGCAGGCCGCGCGGCGTCGGCCACGCCTGGCCTGGCCTTCGATTTCCAGTTTGTGCGAGGCTCCTTCCGGTGAGAGCAGGTCCTTCTATGCGTCACACGGCAGGGTTGTTGTTGGCGGTCATGTTGGCAGGTGGGGTGTTGTCGGCCCGCGCGGCCCCCAACGACCTTGCCGGGCGCCAGTCCGACGCCGAACGCCAGCAGGCCGCCTTGCGCGACCGCATCGAGAACCTGCAAAAGGACATCGACGGCCGCGAGGCCGCCCGCAAGGAAGCGGCCGACGCGCTCAAGCAGTCGGAGTCCTCGATTTCCAGGATCAACCTGCGCTTGCGGGAATTGGGCGAGGCCAACCGCCAGGCGCAGGCCGACCTGGCCAGCCTGGAAAAGCAGATTGGCGCGCAAGAGGCCGTGCTGGCAAAGCGCCGCACCGAGCTTGCCGATCAGCTGCGCACCCAATACACCAGCGGCGTGTCGCCCTGGACGGCGCTGCTGTCCGGCGACGATCCCCAGGTGCTGGGCCGTAACCTCGGCTACCTGGATTACGTGTCGCAGGCCCGCGCCAATGCCGTGCAGGCGCTGCGGGCCGACATCGACCGCCTGGCCGCCTTGCAGGCGCGTGCCGATGCCCGCCGCGGCGAGATCGAAAAGGTCGTGGCCGAAACCTCCGAACAGAAGACCGCCCTGGTCGGCCAGCAGAAAGAGCGCGCCACGCTGCTGGCGCAACTGGAAGGGCAGATCGCCGCCCAGCGCGCCGAAGCCAACAAGCTGGGCCGCGATGATCAGCGCCTGTCGCGCCTGATCACTGACCTGGACGCGGCGATCACCAAGCAGATCGAAGAAGCCCGCAAAGCCGAAGAGGCGCGCAGGAAGGCCGAAGAGGCGCGCCGCGTGGAAGAAGCCCGCCGCGCGGCCGAAGACGCCAAGAAGCGCGCCGAGGCGCAACGCCGCGCGGACGAAGCCCGCAAGAAGGCCGAGGCAGACCGCAAGCTGGCGGCCGACGCCGCCGCCC
>NZ_DATCUY010000449.1:0-1575 GCF_036567245.1 Achromobacter sp.
GTGTCCGATGCGGGCGCGCCCGCTGTCAGCGATCCTGGCGCGCGCATTGTGCGTGCCGTGCGCGAGGCCGGCTTTGGCGTGGTGCCGGTGCCGGGGCCCAGCGCGGTCATCGCCGCGTTGATGGGCAGCGGCGTCACCACCGACGAAAATCCGGGCTATGCCTTCGCGGGTTTTCCGCCACCCAAGGCGGTGGCGCGCCAGCGCTGGCTGCGCACCTGGTGCGCCTTGCCCGCTCCTGTCGTCATGTTCGAATCGCCACACCGGCTTGCGGCCACGCTGGCCGACCTGCTGGAAGTATGCGGCGCGGACCGCCTGCTGACCGTGGCGCGGGAGCTGACCAAACGCTTCGAGGAGATCGCTACCTTTCCGATGGGCGAGGGCGCGGCCTGGCTGGCCGCGGACGCCCACCGCGAGCAGGGCGAATTCGTGCTGATCGCGCACGCGCCCGCCGAGCAGGAGGTGGATGAAGAAGCCGACCCGCGCGCCGATGCGCTGCTGGACGCCTTGCTGGAGTCCCTGTCGCTGCGCGACGCGGCGCGCGTGGCGGCCAAGGTTTCAGGGCTGCCGCGGGACGTGCTGTACAACCGGGCCCTGGCCCGCAAGAAATCGGCGGAGTAAGGCATGGTGTATTCCACAATCGTGTCCAACAAGCCCGCGGATCCCGACGAACGCCTGGTCTACCGCGATATCCCTACGCCGCTGGGCGACATGCGCCTGGTCGCCAGCCCCAAGGGCCTGCGCGGCGCCTGGTTCACCGACCAGGAACTGTTGCCTGCGGCAGATGGCTGGATTCTCACGGACTCCGATCCCATCCTGGAGCAGGCGCGCCGCGAACTGGACGAATGGTTCGCCGGCCAGCGCCGCGTCTTCGACGTGCCGCTGGATCCCGTGGGCACCACCTTTCAGCATCAGGTCTGGCATGCCTTGTGCGACCTGGAGTTCGGCGTGCTGACGAGCTACGGCGACCTGGCGCGCACCGTGGGAAGACCCAAGGGTGCCCAGGCGGTCGGCGGGGCGGTCGGACGCAATCCGATCAGCATCATCATTCCGTGCCACCGGATCATCGGCGCGGACACCTCGCTGACCGGCTTCGGCGGCGGGTTGCCGCGCAAGCAGGCCTTGCTGGCGCACGAAGGCAATTTCTACCGCAGCCGCAGCGCAAGCGCGCGCCGGGTTTGCGACGGCCAGGCGGAACTGCCCTGGTAGGTGGCGGCGCCCGGCCTGAGGGCCGGGCTTACTGCTCTAGGGGCGAGCCTACTGCGAGGCGATGCTGGGCAGGATGCCGATGCGGTCCGACACCAGTGGCACGGCGTTCAAGGCGCTCTGGCGGTCGGGGTAGGGGCCGATCTTGACGCGGTAGAGGTTGTTCGTCTGTTCGACCGACGCGGGCGGCGCGCCTTCGGCGCCCAACTGCGTGTTGATGCGGCTGACCAGCGACTGTGCGTTGGCCGATTGGCTGAACGCGCCCACCTGCAGATAGACGCTGCCGATGCCTCCCGCCGCCGGCTGGCGCACTGGCGCCGAGCCGGGCGCGGGCCCAGGCAGAGGCTCGGCTGCCAGCGCCACCGGAACGGC
>NZ_DATCUY010000450.1:0-3474 GCF_036567245.1 Achromobacter sp.
GGCCGCGGCGCCCATCGCGCGCGCCGCCAAGCCGCACGTGGTGGTGGTGGGTGGAGGCTATGGCGGCGCCACCGCGGCGCGCTATTTGCGGCTGCTGGGCGCAGGTGCCGTCGACGTCACGCTGATTGATGAGAATCCGGCTTTTGTCTCCTGCCCGCTATCGAATCTGGTGCTGGGCGGCAGCAAGTCCATGGCCGACATCACCGTCGCGCGGGACGGCCTGTCGCGCCACGGCGTGCGCTTGCTGCGCGACCGCGCGCTTGCGATCGACGCGGCGGCCCGGCAGGTCCGGCTGGCGGGTGGCGAACGGCTGTCGTATGACCGGTTGATACTCTCGCCCGGCGTGGACATGCAGTGGCAACGCATCGAAGGCATGGACGCGCCAGGCGCGCGGGAGCGGATCCTGCATGCCTGGAAGGCGGGCGCGCAGACCGCGGCCTTGCGACGCCAGCTGGAGGCCATGCCGGACGGGGGCAATTATGTGTTGACCATACCGCTGGCGCCGTACCGTTGTCCGCCCGCCCCGTACGAGCGCGCCTGCCAGGTGGCGTGGTACTTCAAGCAGCACAAACCGCGCTCCAAGGTGCTGGTGTTCGACGCCAACGCCGACATCACGTCCAAGGCCGCGCTGTTCCGCCGCGCCTGGGCCGATTCCTACGCGAACTACATCGAATACACCCCGCAGTTCGAGGCGGTCGCGGTGGATGCCGCCCGTCTGAGCGTGCAGTTTGAGTTGGGCGAAACCGTGCGTGCAGACGTGCTGAACGTGGTGCCGCCGATGCGCGCCGCAGCTATCGCGGTGGACGCCGGCTTGGCCACGGCCAATGGCGCCTGGTGCGAGGTGGATTTCCTGACCTTCGAATCGCTCGCCGTGCCCGGCATCCATGTGCTGGGCGATGCGATCCAGGTCGCGCCGGCGATGCCCAAGTCCGGCCACATGGCCAACCAGCACGGCAAGACCTGTGCCGCGGCCGTGCTGGCCCTGCTTGGCAGCGGCCACGTCAATCCGCTGCCGCTGTATGCCAACACCTGCTACAGCTACACCTCCGACCGCGAGGTCATGCACGTGGCTAGCGTGCATCGCTACGACGCCGCGGCGAAGACCATGCTGCCGGTGGCCGGAGCCGGCGGATTGTCGGCCGAACCCAACGCTAGGGAAACTCCTGATGCCCAGGCCTGGGCCCAGGCAATCTGGGGCGACATGCTGGGTTGATCCCCTTGTTTGACCGTGCAGCCGCCGCGTGGTGTTGCGGCGCAGCGTGCCAACCTGCTTCTTTATGTGCAAAGATAATTTGCATATAACTACAGAAAATAAAGAAGCTGGGTAACACCCACGGAGGAGGAAGGTGGATCGAGAGGCAAAAGTGGGACGCCTGCGCAAGGCGCCCGAGAATTTCGTATCCGCCGATTTGGCGCAGGACATTGCCCGCAATGGCCTGGACGACACCCGGCGAGGTTTTTTGCTGCGCAGCTTCCAGACGGCGGGCGCCGCGCTGGCCGCCGGCCTGACGGGCAACGCATTGGCGCAGAAGGCGGGCGGCGACGAGATGATCCTGACGCCGCGTCCCTGGACCACGTCGCTGGGGCAGCCGGTCGCCGCGCGGCCCTACGGCGTGCCGTCGAAGTACGAAGCCAACCTGCAGCGGCGCCAGTCGCCGGGCCTGACCCGCGTGCCCGCCTCCTCGGTCGCCTTTGCGCCCTTGCAAGGCCTGTTCGGCATCATTACGCCGAGCGGGCTGCATTTCGAGCGCCATCATCAGGGCTGGGTGGACATCGACCCGGCGCAGCACCGCTTCATGATCAATGGCCTGGTGGCACAGCCCAAGGTCTACACCATGGACGACCTGATGCGCCTGCCGTCCGTGTCGCGCATCCATTTCATCGAATGTGGCGCCAATAGCGGCCCGGAATGGGGCAATGCGGCCGTTCCCACCGTGCAGTACACCCACGGCATGCTGTCCTGTTGCGAGTTCACCGGCGTGCCGCTTTCGGTGCTGCTGGAAGACTGCGGCGCCGACCTCAAGCGCGGCAAGTTCGTGCTGGCCGAGGGCGCAGATGGATCCAGCATGACGCGCACCATTTCGATGGAAGCGGCGCTGGACGACGCCATCGTGGCCTGGGGCATGAACGGCGAAATGCTGCGTCCCGAGAACGGCTATCCGCTGCGCTTGGTGGTGCCCGGCGTGCAGGGCGTGTCGTGGGTCAAATGGCTGCGCCGCATCGAAGTCGGCGACCAGCCCTGGAACGCCAAGGACGAGACCATCCACTACGTGGACCTGATGCCCGGCGGGCTGCATCGCCAGTACACCTCGATCCAGGAGTGCAAGTCCGTCATCACCACGCCGTCGGGCGGACAGGTGCTGCTGGACAAGGGCTTTTGCAATATCTCCGGCCTGGCCTGGTCAGGACGCGGCAAGGTCAAGCAGGTCGACGTGTCGGTGGACGGCGGCCGCAACTGGCGCACGGCGCGGCTGGAAGGGCCGGTGCTGGCCAAATGCCTGACGCGCTTCAACATCGACTGGGTCTGGGACGGTTCACCCGTCATCCTGCAAAGCCGCGCCCAGGACGAGACCGGCTACGTCCAGCCGCGTTCGGGCCAGTTGCGCGAGGTGCGCGGCACGCGCTCCATCTATCACAACAACGGCATTCAATCGTGGCGGGTGGCCCAGAGCGGAGAGGTGAGCAATGTCCACATTGAATAGCCTGCGCGCCGCATTGGCCTGTACGGGCCTGGGGCTGGCCATGCTGGCCCCGGGCGCAGGCGCAGCGGACACATTCCCGGGCGTGGGGCGGGACGCCACGCCGGCCGAGGTGGCGGCCTGGGACATTGATGTGCGGCCGGATTTCAAGGGCCTGCCGCCGGGCAGCGGCACGGTGCTGCGCGGGGGCGACATCTGGGAGGGCAAGTGCGCTTCCTGCCATGGCAGCTTCGGGGAAAGCAATGAGGTCTTCACGCCGATTGTCGGCGGCACCACCGCCGACGACATCCGCAGCGGCCGCGTCGCGGCGCTGGCCGGCAACTCCCAGCCGCAGCGCACCACGCTGATGAAGGTCAGCACGGTCTCCACGTTGTGGGACTACATCCACCGCGCCATGCCCTGGGACCAGCCGAAGACCCTGTCGCCGGATGAGGTCTATGCGGTCACGGCCTACCTGCTGAACCTCGGCGAAATCGTGCCCGAGGATTTCGAACTCTCCGACAAGAACATCGCCGAGGTGCAGGCGCGCATGCCCAACCGCAACGGCATGACCCGCGAGCATGGCATGTGGCTGCCGGGGGACAAGCCCGACACGCAGAACACGGCCTGCATGAGCAATTGCGTCGAGGCCGTCAAGGTCTCGTCCGAGCTGCCGGACTATGCGCGCAACGCCCATGGCGACATCGCGGCGCAGAACCGCCTGATCGGACCCGTGCGCGGCGCGAACACGCTGGCGCCTCCCTTGACCGGGGCCGCGGGCAGCAATGCCGGCGCC
>NZ_DATCUY010000451.1:0-9621 GCF_036567245.1 Achromobacter sp.
CGGCGCGCGCCGGGCGCCTGGCCGACAGCGGGCAGGGCGAGCGGACCACGGCCGTGGGCTTGGCGCTGCTATGCCTGGCCTGGGTGCCCATCGCTTTCCTGGAGCAAAGCCTGTGGCTGCTGGCCCTGGGCGTGCTGGTCCTGGACATCGCCTTGCAAGCGCTGCACGTGACCAACCAGACCATGATCTTCAGCGTGAATGCTCAGGCGCATAGTCGGCTGGTGGGGGGCTACATGATGTTCTACGCGGTGGGGAGCGGACTGGGGTCGATCGCGTCTACGGCGATTTATGCTCAGGCTGGCTGGTTGGGCGTTTGCGTGCTGGGTGCGGGTATCAGTGTTGTGGCGTTGCTGTTCTGGGCGGTCACGTTGCCGCGTGGTGAGCGTTTGCTCGTTGGTTCTTAAGACGCCTGTCGCGTCGGTGGCCTGCGGGACGCGGGGCAACGATTGCGGTCCGGAGCCTTCGCTCCGGACTTCCCCTTCCTCATCCTCGTCACCGCCTGCGGCGGTTCCTTCGGATTCCGTCGGGCTTATCGACGCCCCGCGTCCCGCAGGCCACCGACGCGACAGGCTCGGCTGGTTGAATCTTCACGGGCGCTGGGGCGGGCGGTGTGCTTGGCGTTTTGGCCACGGTCGGTGGGGTGTTGGCGTGTCTTGCGGGGCCCGCCCCAGGCCGGCCGCCCGGGCGGCCTCTTGGGGCTTACGTGGTGTCTTGCGTCATGTGATGACGCTGCGCGCTGGTGGTGGTGATTTCGGTGGGATCTGACGCCTGGACGCAGGCTGACCAATGGCCGTCATTTAACTCTGATGCCGGATGGGCGGCGCGCGTCCGGGTCTGCATGCGTAAGCGGCTGCCGGCCGCGCGTCGCCCATCACCGCCATCCTCCCAATGAGCTGGGGACCATTAGCAAACCATTCGCCACAATCGCGCAAGCGAACACAATCGAAATTTAAGAAATCACGTATGTCATTCTCGGCCGCCCGCGCGGCCGAGAATGACGGGCAATACAAGATTCGTCCCTGACCACGGCTGCAGCAGCGCACCAGCCCAAGATTCAAGTAGCTCGTCGGCGCGGGCGCCTGAGTGGCGGGCAACCTCGATGCGCCCGAGGGAATCTGAAGGAACCGCCGAAGGCGGTGACGAAGATGACGAAGGGGCAGTCCGGAGCGAAGGCTCCGGACCGCAATCGTGGGCGCCCGCCACTCAGGCGCCCGCGCCGGCGAGCGGCCTACGAAGCACCGGAACGCCACCCCGAAGCCAATCGCCAACAAGACCCTCATGCATCAAGAGCCCGTATCACGCCATAGACAGTTACGGCTGCACCTCATACTCCCCAGACCCCATGACCACCGCCGCCATTCCCGGCGCCTGGCTCAGCTTATGCAGCGCGTAGCACTGCGCGGTAGCGATCTTGGCGTCGTGGAAGGCCGGGTCTTCCTGGCGCAGGTCCAGGCTGGCCAGCAGCGCGCGTGCCATTTGCCAGCCGGCAAAGGTGGTGCCGGCCAGCAGCAGATACGGCACCGCGGCGGCGAACACGGCGTTGGGGCGGCTGGCGGCGTTGGCCAGGACGAAGTCGATGGCCTCGGCCAGGGCGGCGCGGGCCTGGCGCAAAGGCGTCAGCATCAGGCGGGCGGCGGGTTCGCTGCGGGCCTCCAGCGCCGCCTCGGTCTTGCCGACTTCCGCCAGCAGGGCGCGGGCGACGGCGCCGCCGTCGCGCAGGGTCTTGCGGCCCACCAGGTCGTTGGCCTGGATCGCCGTGGTGCCTTCGTAGATTGTCAGGATGCGCGCGTCGCGGTAGTACTGCGCGGCGCCGGTTTCCTCGATGAAGCCCATGCCGCCGTGCACCTGCACGCCCAGGCTGGCCACGTCGATGGACATCTCGGTACACCAGCCCTTGACGATGGGCACCAGGTACTCCTGCACCGCCAGATGGCGCTTGCGGGCCTCGGCGTCGGGGTTGGCGTGCGCCTGGTCGGCGTGGCCCGCGGTGTAATAGGCCAGCGCGCGGCCGGCCTCGGTCAGCGCGCGCATCGTGCCCAGCATGCGGCGCACGTCGGGGTGCTGGATGATGGCCACCGCTTCCTTCGACGAGCCGTCCACCGGGCGGCTCTGCACGCGCTCGGCGGCATAGGCCAGCGCATGCTGGTGGGCGCGGTCGGCGACGGCCACGCCCTGCACGCCCACCGCGTAGCGGGCGGCGTTCATCATGATGAACATGGCGTCCAGGCCGCGGTTTTCCTGGCCCACCAGATAGCCCAGCGCGCCGCCCGCGTCGCCGAACTGCAGCGTGCAGGTGGGGCTGGCCTTGATGCCCAGCTTGTGTTCGATCGACACGCAGTGGACGTCGTTGCGCGCGCCCAGCGTGCCGTCCTGGTTGACCAGGAACTTGGGCACCAGGAACAGCGAAATGCCTTTGACGCCTTCGGGCGCGTCGGGCAGGCGCGCCAGCACCAGGTGCAGGATGTTCTCGGCCAGGTCGTGCTCGCCGTAGGTGATGAAGATCTTGGTGCCGGAGAGGCGGTAGGTGCCGTCGCCCACGGGCTGCGCGCGCGAGCGCACCATGGCCAGGTCCGAGCCCGCCTGCGGCTCGGTCAGGTTCATGGTGCCGGTCCAGCGTCCGGAAATCATGGGCTCGATGAAGCGTTGCTTCAGTTCGGGCGAACCGGCAGTCAGCAGCGCCTCGATCGCGCCGTTGGTCAGCAGCGGGCATAGCGCGAACGACAGGTTGGCGGCGTTCAGCATTTCGGAGCAGGGCGAGCCGATCAGGCCCGGCAGGCCCTGGCCGCCGTATTCCACGGGATGCGTCATGCCCTGCCAGCCGGCTTCGGCATACAGCCCGAACGCCTGCTTGAACCCTGGCGAGGTGGTGACGGCGCCGTCGCGCCAGGAACTGGGTTCGCGGTCGGCGGGGTGGTTCAGCGGGGCCAGCACGTCGCCGGCATAGCGCGCGGATTCCTCCAGCACGGCCTGGGTGGTGTCGGGCGTGGCTTCCTCGAAGCCGGGCAGCGCAGCGACTTGCGGCAGGCCGGCAAGATGGTTCAGCACGAACAGCATGTCTTTGACGGGGGCTTGGTACGTCATGGCGTCGGAGCTCCTGGATGGGATGGGGACGAGGGGTTCAGCCGGCCTTGCCGGGGCCGGCCACGTCGATGGCCTGGGTCGCGCCGACCGCGGCGCGCAGTTCGAATTTCTGGATCTTGCCGGTGGAGGTCTTGGGCAGTTCGCCGAAGCGCACCGCGCGCGGCACCTTGAAGCCGGGCAGCAGCAGCTTGCAGTGCGCGATGATCTCTTCGGCGGTGGCGCTGCAGCCCGGCTTGAGCTCGACGAAGGCGCAGGGGGTCTCGCCCCACTTGGGATCGGGCATGGCCACCACGGCCACCGCCGCCACGGCAGGATGGCGGTAGAGCGCGTCTTCGACCTCGATGCTGGAGATGTTCTCGCCGCCGGAAATGATGATGTCCTTGCTGCGGTCCTTGATGCGGACGTAGCCGTCGGCCGTCATCACGCCCAGGTCGCCGGTGCGGAACCAGCCGCCCGCGAACGCCTGGTCGGTGGCGCGTTCGTTCTTCAGGTAGCCCTTCATGCAGATGTTGCCGCGGAACATGACTTCGCCCACGGTCTGCTCGTCGGCCGGCACTTCTTCCATGGTGTCGGGATTGCGCACGGACACGCCGGCCTGCAGGTGGTAGCGCACGCCCTGGCGTGCATTGCGCAGCGCGCGCTCTTCCTCGTCCAGCGCGTCCCAGGCTTCCTGGCGGGCGCACACGGCTGCCGGTCCGTAGACTTCGGTCAGGCCGTACACATGGGTCAGTTCAAAGCCGATGTCGCGCATCTTGGCGATGACGGCAGGCGCGGGCGCGGCGCCCGCCACCATGGTGCGCACGGTGTGGTCGATGCCGGCGCGCATCTCGGCCGGCGCGTTGGCCAGCGCGCTCTGCACGATGGGCGCGCCGCAATAGTGGGTGACGCCTTCATTGCGGATCAGGTCGAACACGGTCTGCGGATCGAACTTGCGCAGGCACACGTTGACGCCGGCGCGCGCGGCCACCGTCCAGGCGAAACACCAACCGTTGCAGTGGAACAGCGGCAGGGTCCACAGATAGACCGGATGCTTGGGCATGTCCCATTCAAGGATGTTGCTGATGGCGTTGAGGTAGGCGCCGCGGTAGTGGTAGACCACGCCCTTGGGATCGCCGGTGGTGCCGGAGGTGTAGTTCAGCGCGATGGCGTCCCATTCGTCGGCAGGCGGCTTCCAGTCGTAGCGGGCGGGGGCGCCGGCCAGGAAGGCTTCGTAGTCGACGGCGCCGGGCAGTTCGGCGGGAGCCGTTTCCAGATCATGCACCGAGATGAGCTTGATATGCGGGAATTCAGCCCGCGCGCGCTGGGCGACCTCGGCGTACTCGGTGTCCACGATCAGCGCCTGCGCCTCGCCGTGGCCCAGCATGAACAGCACGCTGGGCGTGTCCAGGCGGGTGTTCAGGGTATTGAGCACGGCGCCCAGCATGGGTACGCCGAAATGGGCTTCGACCATGGCGGGAATGTTGGGCAGCATCACGGCTACGGTGTCGCCGCGCTTGATGCCGGCTTGCGCCAATGCGCCGGCCAGGCGCTGCGCGCGCTCGTAGGTCTGGGCCCAGTTGCGGCGCACCTTGCCGTGGACGATGGCCAGCCGCTGGCCGTAGACCTGCGCCGCGCGGGCGATGAAGTCCACCGGGGTCAGGGCTTCATAGTTGGCGTCGCGGCGCGCAAGGCCGTTATCGAACATACCGCTCATGCTTGTCTCCAGTTGGGACGCGCAGGCGTCCCTTATCCGTGTGCGGGAAGTTTGATCCCCGTCGCTTGCCCTAGCTTACGGGGCCGCCGAAAATACTGTCTGTCACCTGCATGACAGACCGGCGGCCAACCTGGCTTTCCCAAGTTTTACACAGTTATTCCCATGTCCGACGTTTCAAACATCGTTTCCGCTGCGGAACTGGCCGGCCTGTTCGAGGCTTGCGCCTGGTTCGCCGCGCTGGAGGCCCGTCACCAGGACCTGGTGCTGGCGTCGTCGCGCGCCGAACACGTGGCCAACGGCGCATGGATCGCGCGGCGCAACGCGCCTTCGGACTATTGGCTGGGCGTGCATTCGGGCCTGTTGAAGCTGGCCATCTACAACGAGTCGGGCCGCAGCTGTACGTTTTCGGGCGTGCCGCCGGGCGGCTGGTTCGGCGAGGGCAGCGTCATCAAGCGCGAGCTGCGCAAGTACGACGTAGTGGCGATCCAGCCGTCGCTGGTGCTACAGGTACCCACGGCCAGTTTCCATGCGCTGTTGTCGGCCAGCCTGCCGTTTTCGCACTTCGTCATCGGCCAGTTGAACAACCGCATGGGCGAGTTCATCGCTTCGATCCAGAACCACCGCTTGCTGGATGCGGACGCGCGCGTGGCGCAGTCGCTGGCGCAGCTGTTCAATCCGCAGTTGTATCCGTCCACCGATCTGACGCTGGCGATTTCGCAGGAAGAACTAGGCTATCTGACGGGCCTGTCGCGCCAGCGGGTCAACCAGGCGCTGCAGACGCTGGCGGACCAGGCCATCCTGGCGCTGGCCTACAACCAGATCAAGGTGCTGGACCTGGATCGCCTGCGGCAGTACGGCCTGGATCAGCTCTGAGGGCGTTGGCTCAGACGCCGCGCAGGGCGCGGGCCAGCGCCGCGCGCGCCAGGATGCGGGTCGAATCCAGTGTGGGCAGGGCGGCGTTGCCATCGTTCAGCGCCAGCGGCAATTCGGTGCATCCCAGCACCACGGCATCGCAGCCGGCTTCTCGCAGGCGTTCGATCACGGCTTGCAGCCGGGCCACGGATTCCGGCTTGAACACGCCAACCACCAGTTCGTCCATGATGATGCGGGCCAGGGTGTCGCGGTCTTGTTCGGACGGCCGCAGCCATTGCAGGCCGCGCGCTTCCAGCTGGTCCGGATAGACGCTGCTGTCCACCAGCCAGCGCGTGCCCAGGATGCCGATACGGCGGTGGCCGCGCGCCTGGGCCTCGGCCGCGACTTCCGCGGCGATATGCAGCCAGGGCAGGGGCGATTGCGGCAGCACATGCGCCAGCGCCTGGTGGATGGTGTTGTCCGGACAGATCAGGAAGTCCGCGCCCGCGCGCGCCAGCTTGCCGGCCGAGGACAGCATCAGCGCGCCCACGCCGGCCAGGTCGGCCCGGTCCAGGCAGGCGACGTAATCCGCCAGCGAATGCGTGTGCAGCGAAATCTCCGGGTGCGCGTGCGGCCCCAGGCGCTCGGCGCCTTCCGCGCACAGGGTGCGGTAGCACAGCGCGGCGCCTTCGGCGGAGCAGGCGACGATGCCGATGTGCAGCGGCGTGGCGCTCATGCGGCGGACTCCTTGCTGGATGCGCGCACGTGGCGGGCGATGTCGAGAAAGCTGGCCGCCATGGCGTCCTGCTGCGCCTGCGGCAGCCGCGACAGGAACAGTTCGTCGACGGCGGGGCCATAGACCTGCCACATCTCGCGGCGCAGCGCGCGCCCCTTGGGCGTGAGGCGGGCGTAGGTGGCGCGGCGGTCCTCGTCCGACCGGAAGCGTTCGACCAGGCCCTCGGCCTCGATGCGGTCCATCAGGCGCGTCAGGTTGTAGCGCGCGATCACCATGCGCTCGGCGATCTCGAACATCCTGGCCGTGCCCTCCGGCGCGCGTTCCAGCGCCCACAGCGCGTCATACCAGGCCAGCGGCGGCAGGCTGGCGGCCGACAGGCGCTTTTCGATTTCTTCCACCACCAGCGCATGCGCGGTCAGGAAGAGGCTCCACGCATCGGGCTTGCCCGTGGCCATGCGGTCGGTTCCTTTGAAAGAGGTGGGAATGCAGCGGTTGATTGTAAGAGGGCGGGGCCGCCGCCAGGACATTCAAAAGGGTCCAAATAACCCTGCCGCAGTTATTTATACCCTTGATTGTGGCGGTCAAATCCACCCGGTGAAATACAACGCCATGATTTGAATGGAAATTTTCCTGGCACGGAATTCGCATAAGGGTACGTACCCCAAAACCGCAACACTGGAGGGCGTTCCCATCATGGGTCCGTATCGGAAATTATGGTTCACCTTGATCGCCGTAGTGGCGATCACATTCGCATTGCTGGGCTTCTATGGCGGCGAGGTCTATCGCCAGGCTCCGCCGATACCTGGCCAGGTCGTGACGGCTGACGGCAAACCGCTGTTCGGCCGCGACGACATCCTGGACGGCCAGACGGCCTGGCAATCGGTGGGCGGCATGCAGCTCGGCTCCGTTTGGGGGCATGGCGCCTACCAGGCGCCGGACTGGACGGCCGACTGGCTGCACCGCGAGCTGACCGCCTGGCTGGACCTGGCCGCGCGCGAACAGCACGGCCAGGACTATGCCCAGCTGGACGCGCGCGCCCAGGCCGCGCTGCGCGCCGACCTGAAGGCCGAGTACCGCGCCAACCGCAGCGATGCCGCGACCGACACGCTGACGGTGAGTCCGCGGCGCGCGCGCGCCATGGCGCAGACCGCCGCCTACTACGACCAGCTGTTTTCCGACGCGCCCGCGCTGCACCGCAGCCGCGAGAATTTCGCGATGAAGGAAAACACCTTGCCCGACGCCGCGCGCCGCACCCAGCTTACGCACTTCTTCTTCTGGACGGCGTGGGCGGCGGCGACCGAGCGCGAAGGCAAGAACGTCACCTATACCAACAACTGGCCGCATGAACCGCTGATCGACAACGTGCCCAGCGCCGAGAACGTCATGTGGTCCATCATCAGCGTGGTGGTGCTGCTGGCGGGAATAGGCTTCCTGGTCTGGGCCTGGGCCTTCCTGCGCGGCAAGGAGGAGGAGGAGCCGCCGGCGCCGGCCAAGGATCCGCTGACCACCTTTCCCCTGACGCCTTCGCAGCGCGCCCTGGGCAAGTACCTGTTCCTGGTGGTGGCGCTGTTCGGCTTCCAGGTGCTGCTGGGCGGGTTCACCGCGCACTACACCGTCGAAGGGCAGAAGTTCTACGGCATCGACGTGTCGCAGTGGTTCCCGTATTCGCTGGTGCGCACCTGGCATATCCAGAGCGCGCTGTTCTGGATCGCCACGGGCTTCCTGGCCGCTGGCCTGTTCCTGGCGCCGCTGATCAACGGCGGGCGCGACCCGAAGTTCCAGAAGGTGGGCGTCGACATCCTGTTCTGGGCGCTGGTGCTGGTGGTGGTCGGATCGTTCACCGGCAACTACCTGGCGATCGCGCAGATCATGCCGCCGGACCTGAACTTCTGGCTGGGCCACCAAGGCTATGAATATGTGGACCTGGGCCGCCTGTGGCAGATCGGCAAGTTCGCGGGCATCTGCTTCTGGCTGGTGCTGATGCTGCGCGGCATCGTGCCCGCGCTGCGCACGCCCGGCGGCGACAAGAACCTGCTGGCACTCCTGACCGCCTCGGTCGGCGCCATCGGCCTGTTCTACGGCGCCGGCTTCTTCTACGGCGAGCGCACCCACCTGACGGTGATGGAGTACTGGCGCTGGTGGATCGTGCACCTGTGGGTGGAGGGCTTCTTCGAAGTCTTCGCGACCACGGCGCTGGCCTTCATCTTCTCCACGCTGGGCCTGGTGTCGCGCCGCATGGCCACTACCGCCAGCCTGGCCTCGGCTTCGCTCTTCATGCTGGGCGGCATACCCGGCACCTTCCACCACCTGTACTTCGCCGGCACGACCACGCCCGTGATGGCAGTCGGCGCCAGCTTCTCGGCGCTGGAAGTGGTGCCGCTCATCGTGCTGGGCCACGAGGCCTGGGAAAACTGGCGCTTGAAGACCCGCGCGGCCTGGATGGACAACCTGAAGTGGCCGCTGATGTGCTTCGTGGCGGTGGCCTTCTGGAACATGCTGGGCGCGGGCGTCTTCGGCTTCATGATCAACCCGCCGGTGTCGCTGTACTACATCCAGGGCCTGAACACGACGCCGGTCCACGCGCACGCGGCCCTGTTCGGCGTGTACGGCTTCCTGGCGCTGGGCTTCACCCTGCTGGTGCTGCGCTACATCCGTCCGCAGTACGCGCTTAGCCCCGGCCTGATGAAGCTGGCGTTCTGGGGCATGAACCTGGGCCTGGCGCTGATGATCTTCACCAGTCTGCTGCCGATCGGGCTGATCCAGTTCCATGCCAGCGTCAGCGAAGGGATGTGGTACGCCCGCAGCGAAGCCTTCATGCAGCAGGACCTGCTGAAGACCCTGCGCTGGGGCCGCACCTTTGGCGACGTGGTGTTCCTGCTGGGCGCGCTGGCCATCGTGATGCAGGTGATCCTGGGTCTTCTGAGCGGCAAGCCCGCGCTGGCCGAACCGCGTCTGCAACCCAAGGCGGCGCGCGGCTAGCAACCCGTCCCGCGGATGCGCACGAATGCATCCGCGGGACTGCCTGGCAGGCGCCGGCCTCCTTGCGCCAGCGCAAAGAGGCCGGCCACGGCAGCAGGTCCAATGGAAGCCAGCCCGCGCCCGACCGGCGCGGGCATTCCGGAGCACCGCCGTATGCGTATCCTGCCGACCGTCATCGTTTCATTGCTGTTGACCGCTTGCGGGCCCCAGGAAGGGGCCCGTTTTGCATTGCCGGAAGTCACGCGCCTGCCGCCCGGCCAGGTGAGCTACGTGCCGCCGG
>NZ_DATCUY010000452.1:0-5720 GCF_036567245.1 Achromobacter sp.
AGCAACGCCTGGATGGGACCGCCTGGCGTGGCCACGTCGCGCCAGCGGCCGCGCGCCGCGAATTGCGGGTGGTCCCAGACCTCGTGCATGGTGTTCAAGGCGGAGTTGGCGATGCCGCCCCGGTCCAGCCTGGCCAGCACCTGTTCGCGCGACAGGGAGGCAAAGCACTCGGCGATGCGCGCATCCAGCGCCTCGCGGTGCCGCACGCGCTGGACGTTGGTGGCGTATCGCTCGTCGTCGGCCAGCGCCGGTTCCTCCAGCACGTGGGCGCAGAAACTGCGCCATTCGCGGTCGTTCTGCAGGCCGAATATCACGGGCTTGCCGTCTCCCGCGAGGTATTGCCCATAGGGCGCGATCGCGGGATGCGCCACGCCGTTGCGCGCGGGTGGGGTGCCGCCGTAATGCGCGAAGTTCAAGGCATAGGAAGTCCATTCCGTCAGCGCCTCCAGCATGGTCACCTCGACGCGTAATCCCGCGCCGGTGCGTCCGCGCTGTATGAGCGCCGACAGGATGCCGGAATAGGCATACATGCCGGCGGCGATATCGGCGATGGAGATGCCCGTGCGTGCCGGGGATTCCGGCGTGCCGGTCAGGGAGATCAGGCCGGAAGCCGCCTGTATCAGCAGGTCATAGGCCTTCTTGTCGCGGTAGGGGCCGTCATCGCCGTAGCCGGAAATGTCGCACACGATCAGCCTGGGGAAGTCCGCGCGCAACGTGTCGTAGTCCAGGCCCATGCGGCGCGCGGCGCCGGGCGCGAGATTCTGGATGAAGACATCAGCCTGGCCCAGCAGACGCCGCAGCACTTGCGCGGCGCCCGCAGCCTTGGTGTCCAGGGCCAGGCTCTCCTTGCCGCGGTTGGCCCATACGAAGAACGACGACTGGCCGCGCACGGTGTCGTCGTAGCCCCGCGCGAAGTCGCCCGCGTCCGGCCGTTCGATCTTGATGACGCGCGCGCCCAGGTCCGCCAGCTGGCGGCTGGCGAAAGGGGCGGCGACGGCGTGTTCGAGCGCGATGACGGTGATGCCGTCTAGGGGGCGGGTAGCTGCGGTCATATCGTCCTGGAGTCGGAGTGTGGGCCGGGGCGCATGCCGGGCCCGGCGGCGGCGGAGCATTATGGAATGCGAGGCGCGCGCGCGGCCAGTCGATATTTTTTAAGCAGGATTCGAGATTCTCTAATCGGCGTCCAGCGCCGGCCGCGGCTCGGTGACAAAGCTGATGAAGGCGCGGGCATAGCCGGGCAGGGCGTCCTGCTTGCGCATCACCGCGCGTTGTTCACGCACGGCCCAGGATTCTTCGATCTGCACGCATTCGACCTTGCCCTGGGCCAGCGCGGGCGCCGCCACCGAGCGTGGCACCAGCGAAATGCCGGCGCCTTCCTGGACGCAGCGCAGCACGGCGTCGAAGTTGGGCGCGTGCACGCGCACGCGGGGCTTGAGGCCCATCTGCTCGGCCATTTGCTGCAGGTACAGGAAGTTGCTGCTCTTGCGGCCGATGGCGACCAGATCGTGCGACAGCGCGGTTTCAAGCGAAACGCGCGGGAGCAGGCTGAGCGGATGGCGCGGGGGAATGATGAAGATCAGTTCGTCCTGGCCGTAGCTGATGTATTCCAGTCCGCGCATTTCAATGGCGCCCGCGACCAGTCCGATGTCGGCGCGGCCGTCCAGCACCGCCTTGACGGTTTCCTCGCTGAGATGCTCCTCAAGATCCACGTTGACGTTCGGATAGGCGGCCAGATAGCGGCTCAACGCGCTGGGCAGGCTGCTCAGCGTGCTGCTGTTGGCATAGACGCGGATATGGCCCTCGACGCCATCGGTATGACGGCGCATTTCCGCCTGCAGGCGCTCGACGTTGCCCAGTATGGTCTGCGCATAGCGCAGCACGGTCATGCCGGCGGCGGTGAGCGACATCCCTTTTTGAGTGCGCACGAACAACGGCACGCCCATGGCCTGCTCCAGGTTCTTCAGGCGGTAGCTGGCCGACGGCGCGGTCAGGTGCAGGTCGGAAGCCCCGCCCGTGAGGCTTTTGGCTTCAGCGATGGCGACAAAGACGCGCAGGTCGGTCAGTTCGTAGCGCAAGGAGGACACCCGGTGTGGGGCGGCGTGGCGGGCCGCTGTTAGAAAGGCTCTAAGCCGGATAAGAAACTTTCGACTATTCCTGGCGCCGGCCTCGTCTCTATATTGTGCCGCACACAAAAGACCAACGGAGACAAGCATGAAACATGGATTTCCCTGGCGTGCGCTGGCAGGCGCCACCCTGATGGCGGCTGGCGCGCTGGCTGGCGGCGCTGCGTCGGCGCAGGACTATCCGGCCAAGCCGGTTCGCCTGGTGGTGCCGTATGCGGCCGGCGGACCTACCGATACGTTCGCCCGGGCCCTGGCGGAGACCTGGAGTCGCAAGCTGGGCGCGGCGCTGGTGGTGGAGAACCGGACCGGAGCGGGCACGCTGGTCGGCACCGAAACCGTCGCCCGCGCGACTGCCGACGGCTACACCTTGCTGCTGACCACGGTGGCGCACGCGGTCAATCCCAGCATCCATGCCAGCCTGCCGTACCGGACGGTGGAGGACTTTGCGCCAGTCGGCCTGGCGGCCAAGGCGCCCCTGGTGCTGGTCGTCAACAAAAACATGCCCGTCTCGACCTTGCCAGAGTTCATGGCCTATCTGAAGGCCAGGCCCGGCAAGGTCAACTACGGCTCGGCCGGCATCGGCAGTGCGCCGCACCTGGCCGGCGAGCTGCTGAACCATCTGGCCGGCGTGCGCGCCATGCACGTGCCGTACCGTGGCAGCGCGCCGGCGATGGCCGATGTCATCGGCGGGCATCTGGACTTCATGATCGATAGCGCGCCCACGGGCCTGGCGCAGGTGCAGGCGGGCACGGTCAGGCTGTTGGCGACCTCGATGGCGCAGCCCCTGCCGCAGACGCCCGGCACGCCGCCCATCGCGGACGCGGTGGCGGGCTACGAGGCCTATACCTGGAACGCCGTCTTCACGCCGGCGGGTACCCCCGCGCCGGTCGTCGACAAGCTCAATGCCACGCTGCGCGCTGCGCTTGCCGATCCGGAATTGCAGCGCCGCGCCTACGACATGGGCTTGGTGCTGCAGCCGGACACGACGCCTGCCGCGCTGGCCGCCTTCTTGCAGGGCGAGCTGAAGAAGTGGGGCGAAGTCGCTCGCGCCGCGCACATGACCGCGAACTGAATCCACCCGTACAAAAAAAGGAATCCTGCATGATCAAGCACCAACTCTGCGCCCAGCGTTACTTCGATGATTTCAAGGTTGGCGAGGTTTTCATCCTGCCGTCGCGCACCATGACCGATGCGTTGTTTGCCGCGTTTCAGCTCGCCAGCGGCGACAATCATCCCGTGCATTACGACGTCGAGTATTGCCGCGCCCATGGCATGCCTCATATGCTGGCGCACGGCTTCCAGGTCGCCATCCAGACGGCGGCGGGCGCCGGACTGTTCCCCCATATGGTGGAGGATGCGCTCAAGGGGTTTCTGGAACAGAGCAGCCGTTTCCTCAAGCCTGTGTTCGCGGGCGACACGCTTTATTCGTCGCTGACGGTGACGGAACTGCTGCCCGGACGCACGACCGGCGTGCTGGTCATGCAGAGCCTCGTGCGCAACCAGCGCGGCGAGACGGTGATGGACGGCGTGCAGAAGTACCTGCTGCGCAAGGGCGAAGGGCGGTAGCGGGGCGCCAGGAGACCGGACCGGAACGTCTGCTCGGGAAACTCCCTATCCATTGGCCGCCCTTTGCCGGTTGACAGCAATCGCCAGCGAATCGATACTGAATCCAGTACGTATACGTACAAAATAGCGGGCGCCGCTACTGCGCAACAACGGTCGTACGGGTTCCTACTGCTCTCGCAAAGGAGTAAGCAATGAAGGACGGCGAAATTCTTTCCGGATTCCTGGCTCCCCACCCGCCGCACCTCGTGTACGGCGAGAACCCGCCGCAGAACGAGCCGCGCTCGCGCGGCGGGTGGGAAAGCCTGCGCTGGGCCTACGACCACGTGCGCGAGAGCATCGAACGCCTGCAGCCCGACGTGCTGCTGGTGCATTCGCCGCATTGGATCACCCAGGTGGGCCATCACTTCCTGGGCGTGCCGCGTCTGGCGGGCCGTTCGGTGGACCCGATCTTTCCCGACCTGTTCCGCTACGACTTCGGCATGGACGTGGACGTGGAACTGGCCGAAGCCTGTTGCGAGGAAGGCCGCAAGCTGGGCCTGGTCACCAAGATGATGCGCAACCCCAAGTTCCGCGTCGACTACGGCACCATCACCACGCTGCACATGGTGCGGCCGCAATGGGACATTCCGGTGGTGGGGCTGTCGGCGAACAACACGCCGTACTACCTCAACACCCAGGAAGGACTCAAGGAAATGGACCTGCTGGGCCGCGCCACGCGCGAAGCGATACGCAAGAGCGGGCGGCGGGCGGTGCTGCTGGCCAGCAACACGCTGTCGCACTGGCATTTCCACGAACAGCCCGAGGTGCCCGAGGACATGTCCAAGGAACACCCGGCGCGCTACGACGGCTATCTGTGGGACATCCGCATGATCGAGCTGATGCGCAAGGGCAGGATGGGCGAGGTGTTCGAGCTGTTGCCCCAGTTCATCGACGAAGCCTTCGCCGAAGTGAAGTCCGGCGCCTTCACCTGGATGCATGCGGCCATGGGCTATCCGCAACTGGCCGGCAAGTTCCATGGCTACGGTACCGTGATCGGCACCGGCAACGCGGTGATGGAATGGAATCTGCAGGAGGCCGGACTGTCCCGCCTCGAAGCACCCGCCGGCGCGGCGGCCTAGTCATCCAGGGAGACATGCCATGACCATCGTTTCCGCATTTCTCGTCCCTGGCAGCCCGCTGCCGCAGCTGCGCAGCGACGTGGCGCCCTGGGGACGCCTGAACCAGGCGCTGCGCGCGGCCGGCGAGTCGCTGGCGGCTTCCCGGCCCGACGTGGTGCTGGTGTATTCGACGCAGTGGATGGCGGTGCTGGACCAGTTGTGGATCACGCGCCGGCGCAGCACGGGCGTGCACGTGGACGAGAACTGGCACGAGTACGGCGAGCTGCCCTTCGATATCGCCAGCGACGCCGGCCTGGCCGAAGCCTGCGTGCAAGGTTGCCGCGACGCCGGCATCCATGCGCGCGGCGTGGACTACGACCAGTTCCCCATCGACACGGGCACCATCACGGTCAGCACGCTGATGGGCTTTGGCTCCGACCAACTGCCTGTGACCCTGGCGGCCAACAACCTGTACCACGACAACGCGCAGACGGAGCAACTGAGCCGCATCGCCGCGCAGGCAGCCGCCGCGCAAGGCAAACGCGCGGCGGTCATCGGCATAGGCGGGCTGTCCAACACCATGTTCCGAGAGCCGGTGGCGCCGGAATCCGACCGCCTGATCTCCCAGGCCGACGACGACTGGAACCGCCGCATGCTGGCGCTGCTGGAAAGCGGCGATGCCGCGCAACTGCGCCAGGCGATGCCCGAGTATGCCGGGCAGGCCAAGGCCGAGATGGGCTTCAAGCACATGTCCTGGCTGCTGGGCGCGCTGGGCGACCAGTTCCGCGGCGCCAAGGTGCTGGAGTACGCGCCGCTGTATGGCAGCGGCGGGGCGGTGGTGGAATTCAAGCTGGGTTGAACGCTGGCCAGGCCCGGGAAGCGGCGCGTGTCGGGCCGCGCCAGGGGCGGCCCGCATCCGGGCCGCCTGTCAGAG
>NZ_DATCUY010000453.1:0-7547 GCF_036567245.1 Achromobacter sp.
CCCATGGAGCTCGTGGCCCCCGCCGGCAGCCTGGCCGCGCAGGCGCCGCAGCCGGGGGGAAACGCCGAGCGCCACCGCCTGACCGCGCGCGAGACCCAGATCGTGCAATGGCTGGCGCGCGGCGCCAGCAACAAGGTCATCGCCCGCGAACTGGACGTGAGCGAAAGCACGGTCAAGATCCACGTGCAGAACGTGCTCAAGAAACTGAACCTGACCAGCCGCGTGCAGGTCGCGGTGTATGCCGTCGAACACGGGCTGTACACAGAAGAATAGGGCCGCGTGCGGCGCTCAGCATGCGCCGTTTGATCTGCGACAAGGCCGGGGGCGTGGCGGCCCCATAGACTGGCCGGCATGGAAACTCGAACCTCTCCCATGGAGCTCGTGGCCCCCGCCGGCAGCCTGGCCGCGCTGAAGGCCGCCATCGACGCCGGCGCCGACACCGTCTACCTCGGGCTCAAGAACGCCACCAATGCCCGCAACTTCGCCGGGCTCAACTTCACCGAAGGCGATATCCGCGCGGGCGTCGAGCTGGCCCACAGCCGCGGGCGGCAAGTGCTGTTCGCCATCAACACCTTCGTGCAGGCGGGCAGGGCGCCGGAGTGGCGCGCCGCCGTGGACGCGGCCCACGGGCTGGGCGCCGATGCCGTCATCATGGCCGACGCCGGGCTCCTGGCCTACACCAGCGATCGTTATCCCGACCTGCGCCTGCACCTGTCGGTGCAGGGCTCCGCCACCCACGCCGACGCCATCGAGCTGATGAAGGAACAGTTCGGCATCCGCCGCGTGGTGCTGCCGCGGGTCCTGACCCTGGCCGAGATCGCGCGCATCTGCGCCAACGTCAGCGTCGAGGTCGAGGTGTTCGGCTTCGGCAGCCTGTGCGTCATGGCCGAGGGCCGTTGCCTGCTGTCGTCGTACGCCACCGGCGATTCCCCCAACAACAAGGGCGTCTGTTCGCCCGCGCATGCGGTGCGCTGGTCGGAAGAGAACGGCCGCATGGACGCGCGCCTGAACGGCATCCTGATCGACCGCTACGAGCCGGGCGAACCGGCGGCCTATCCCACCCTGTGCAAAGGCCGCTTCGACGTGGACGGCCAGGCCGACCACGCGCTGGAGGAGCCCACCAGCCTGAACGCCATCGGCCTGTTGCCGCGCCTGGCGGAGATGGGCGTGTCGGCGATCAAGATCGAAGGGCGGCAGCGCAGCCCGGCCTATGTCACCCAGGTGGTGTCGACGCTGCGCGCGGCCTTGGATGGCGCGCACGCGGACGCCTCCCGCTTTTCTCCCCGTCCCGAATGGAACGCCATGCTGGCGCGCCATTCCGAGGGTTCCCAAGTCACGCAAGGCGCATTCGAACGTCCATGGAAATGAAACCTAGCGCATACCGGATCTCGGTCGCACCGCTGCAGTACTACTGGCCGCGCCAGCACACGCTGGATTTCTACGCGGCCTTGGCCGACAGCCCCGCCGACATCATCTACGTGGGCGAAACCGTCTGTAGCCGCAGGCACGAGCTGCGCGCCGAGGATTGGCTGGAGCTTGCGCGCGACCTGCGCGACGCGGGCAAGACGGTGGTGCTGTCGGGCCGCACCCTGATCGAGACCGGCGCGGAAGCCAGCGCGCTGAAAAAGCTCTGCGGGCAGGACGACTTCATGGTCGAGGCTGGCGAGCTGGGCGCGGTGCGGCACCTGAACGGCCGCGCCTTCGTGGCCGGTCCCCACATCAATGCCTACCACGGCGGCACCCTGGAATGGCTGGCCGGGCGCGGAGCGGCGCGCTTCGTCGCGCCGCTGGAAATGGACAGCAAGACGCTCTCCCGCCTGATGGCCGAAAAGCCCGCCGGCCTGGAGGCGGAAGTCATGGTGTGGGGCCGCATGGCGCTGGCATTCTCGGCGCGCTGCTTCACGGCGCGGCACTTCCGCCTGAAGAAGGACGATTGCGGCTTTCGCTGCATTGAGCATCCGGACGGGCTGGACATGCGCACGCGGGAATCGCGCGACTTCCTGGCGATCAACGGCATCCAGGTGCAGTCGGGCGCCTGTCTGGATCTGCTGTCGCAGGCGCCGGAGCTTGCTGCGATGGGCGTGCAGGTGCTGCGGGTGAGTCCGCAATCAGCCGGCACGCTGGAAGCGATCGCCGCGCTGGATGCGACGCGGCGCGGCCTGGCGCCGCTGGAGGCGCAGCCGCCTGCGGGCATGGTCCGCTGCAACGGCTATTTCCACGGAAAGCCCGGCATCGATCTGTTGGAGGCTGCCGCATGAGCGCAGCGATTCAAGTGCCCGGCGTGTTCGCCAGGCTGGGCCGGCGCCTGCCCGCGCCGTTTGTCTCGCTGCATTTCACCGCGGGGCTGGAACTGGCGCGGCGCCTGAAGTGGCTGACGCCGCCAGCCGAACTGGAAGGCCGCAGCTTCGCCATCACCGTCGAGGACCTGGGCCTGCGCAGCAGCTTCGCCGTGCGCCAGGGCGCTTTTCGCCCGGTATGGAGCGGCGCGGCCGCTGAACTGGAACTGGGTGCCAGACTCGCCGATCTGCTGGCCTTGATGCGTTCCGAGACGGACGCCGATACCTTGTTCTTCCAACGCCGGCTGCGGATCTCGGGCGACACGGAGCTGGGGCTGATCGTCAAGAACTGGCTGGATGCCGCGCCACGGCCGGCGTGGCTGCAGGGCGCGGCGCGTTGACGGCGCAATGCCCGCCGTCGCTTGCGGGCATTGCGTGAATTCGCCAGGGATCGTGCTATACCGGGCGTCGTTGCCGCGGGGGAGCTTGGCGCTTTCCCGGGCGTGATCGGACGGAGGTAGCAATGCGGATCATGGTGGTGGGCGCCAGCAAGGGACTGGGCAGGGCATTCGTGGAGGGACTGGGCCAGGATGCCGCGCTGATCGTGGGCGTGGCCCGCCGCGCGCCGCAGGATATCGCCGTTGCGCCTGGCTGCGAACTGCGCTGGATCGAGGCCGACCTGTCACGGCCCGAGGCCGCCGTCCAGCAGATCGCGGCGCAGGCGCCGGATGAACTCGATGCCATTCTCTACAACCTGGGGGTTTGGGAAGAACACGCCTTCAGCGAGCACTACGACTTCCTGGCGGACTCGCCCAAGGAAATCGCGCGCATGGTGGACATCAACGTCACCGCTACCATCCTGTTGCTGCAACGGCTGATTCCCCGCGTCCTCGGCGCGCGCAAGCCGCAGATCATCCTGACCGGCTCCACCTCGGGACTGGCCGGCAGCGGCCGCCCCGAAGTGACCTTCGGCGCGTCCAAGTACGCGCTGCGGGGCATCGCCGACGCCTTGCGCGAGAACTTCAGGGCGCGAAGGCTGGCGGTGACCTGCCTGCAATTGGGCTACCTGAACACGGAAGACGGCATGGATGTGCCGCGCGACGCCGCCAGCCAGCGGGGCGAGGGCGGCTTGATACCGGTGCACGACGTGGTGGCGATGACGCGCACGCTGCTGAATCTGTCCGATGCGTCGTTCGTGCGGGAAATCGTGATGCCGGCGCTGATGGACGAGCGCTTCTGAAAGGCGAGCCTGCGGTGATATGGTTATGAGCGCCTGGCGGTATCCATATCCCGCCCGCATAACTACAATCCGGCCTGGACTGCATACCTCGCCATAAGCATCAACAAGGAGACACGCGTGACCCAATCGAATAAGCCGTGGCGGCTTGAGACCATTGCCGTGCATGGCGGCTATCGCCCCGATCCGACCACGCGCGCCGTGGCCGTGCCCATCTACCAGACCGTGGCCTATGCGTTCGACGACACGCAGCATGGCGCCGATCTGTTCGACCTCAAGGTGCCGGGCAACATCTACACCCGCATCATGAACCCGACCACCGACGTGCTGGAGCAGCGCGTGGCGGCCCTGGAAGGCGGCATCGCCGCGCTGGCGCTGGCTTCGGGCCAGGCTGCGGTGACCTACGCCATCCTGACCATCGCCGAAGCGGGCGACAACATCGTCTCGTCCAGCACGCTGTATGGCGGCACCTACAACCTGTTTGCGCACACGCTGCCGCAGTATGGCATCACCACGCGTTTCGCCAATCCGTCCGACCTGGCCGCCTTCGAAGCCCAGATCGATGACCGCACCAAGGCGATCTTCGCGGAATCGGTCGGCAACCCCTTGGGCAACATCACCGACATCGCCGCATTGGCCGAACTGGCGCACCGCCACGGCCTGCCGCTGATCGTCGACAACACCGTGCCGTCGCCTTACCTGCTGCGTCCCATCGAGCACGGCGCCGATATCGTGGTGCAGTCGCTGACCAAGTACCTGGGCGGCCATGGCACCAGCCTGGGCGGCGCCATCATCGACTCGGGCAAGTTCCCTTGGGGCGAGCACAAGGAGCGCTTCAAGCGCCTGAACACGCCGGACGTCAGCTACCACGGCGTGGTCTACACCGAAGCCTTCGGCGCGGCCGCCTACATTGGCCGCGCCCGGGTGGTGCCGCTGCGCAATACCGGCGCGGCGATTTCGCCCTTCAATTCGTTCCAGATCCTGCAAGGCATCGAGACCCTGGCGCTGCGCGTCGACCGCATCGTCGAGAACACCGTCAAGATCGCCAACTACCTGCGCGAGCATCCCAAGGTGGAATGGGTCAACTACGCCGGCCTGCCGGACCATCCCGACCACGCCCTGGCGCAGAAGTACCTGGGCGGCAAGGCACCCGGCTTGTTCACCTTCGGCGTGAAGGGCGGCCGCGAGGCCGGCGCGCGCTTCCAGGATGCGCTGCAGCTGTTCACCCGCCTGGTCAACATCGGCGACTCCAAGTCGCTGGCCACGCATCCCGCGTCCACCACGCACCGCCAGCTCAATCCCGAAGAGCTGCAGAAGGCGGGCGTGCGCGAGGAAACCGTGCGCCTGTCCATCGGCATCGAGCACATCGACGACCTGCTGGCGGATCTGGATCAGGCGCTGGCGCAGGTGTAAGCCATGACGATGCTTCCCCGCAGAACCTGGTTGAAGCTGGCCGCGGGCTTGCCCGCGCTGGCAGCAGCGGGAGCGGCCGGGGCGGCAGTTCCGGCCGCTCCCGCCAGGCAGGCCCGGAACTACGTCCTGGCCCACGGCTCATGGCATGGCGGCTGGTGCTGGCGTCCGGTGGCGGACCGCCTGCTGGCGGCCGGCCATCGCGTGTACGCGCCCAGCTACACCGGCATGGGCGACCGCGCCCACCTGCTGAGCAAGACCATCACCATCGATACCTTTGTCGAGGACCTGGTCCAGGTCATCGAGACCCAGGAGCTGAAGGACGTGATCCTGGTGGGCCATAGCTTCGGCGGCATTCCCATTACCGGCGTGGCCGACCGGATTCCGCAGCGGCTGGCGCATCTGGTGTACTTCGACGCCATCGTGCTGCAAAGCGGCCAAAATGCGTTTTCGGTGTATCCGAAGGCGGATGCCGATGCCCGCATCGCCGCGGCCTCGAAGGCCACCGATGGACTGGCTGTGCCGATTCCCGATCCGCTGCCCGCGGCCTGGGGGTTCACGCCGGGCAGCGCGGACCATGACTGGGTCAAGCGCCGCCTGACCGCGCATCCGCTGGCCAGCTACACCACGCCGCTGAACCTGAAGAACCCCATCGGCAATGGCGTGGCCCGCACCTACATCCATTGCACCCAGCCCGAGCTGGCGGTGCTGGACGAATCGCGCAAACTGGTGAAGTCCCAAGCGGGCTGGAACTGGGTCGACATCGCCGCGCCGCACGAAGCGCACATCACGCATCCGGCCTTGCTGGCCGATCTGCTGCTGGGCCTGGGCTGAGGCTCATGCGCTGCTGGTGAGCGTAGTGAGGCGCTTGCGCAAGGCCGATGGCGCAACGCCTTCGGTGCGCTGGAATGCGCGGCTGAAGGCGGCCTGCGATTGGTAGCCGACCCGTTCGGCGGCGTCCTGGATGCCCATGCCATGTTCCAGGTGGCGCCGCGCCACCCGCATGCGCAGCAATTGCAGCAGCTGCGCGGGCGTGGTGCCGCTTTGCAGGGTGAAGCGGCGGTGGAAGGTGGCCTTGGACATATGCACGCGGTCGGCCATGTCCTGCATGCTCCAGGTTTTGGCGGGCTCGGCCAGGATGGCTTGCAGCAGTCCGGCCATGGCGGGGTCGCGGGCCAGCACGAACAAGCCGTAAGCCTGGCGGTCATGGATGGCCAGATGGCGCAACATGAAGAAAATCAGCAGGTCGGTCAGCCGTTCCAGTACCACGGACGAAGCGCCCGGCTCGCGGGCCGTTTCTCCCAGGATCAACTCGAATACGCCGCGCGCCGTGCGGAAGCGTTCGTCGCCGGCGCGCAGGACCAGGTAGTCGGGCAAAGTGTCGGCCAGCAGGTCCGCCAGTCCGGGCCGGAACTGGAAGAAGCCGCAGGCCAGGCCCGTGCTGTCGGCCTGGCGCGGCAACAGAGGTTCCATGGCCGCGCGCTGCGCGCCTCCCGCGGCCGGTTCCAGCGGCGTCAGCGCATGCGCAATGTCGCGAAGGAAGAAGATGCCATCGCCCGCGCCCAGCGTGAGCCTGTCCCGGCCGTCGTCCACGTCGACCTGGCAGCGGCCGTGCAGGATCAGATGGAAGCTCGCGCGTGCGCGCCCACTGGTGCTGGCGGACCAATTGCCGCAGTATTGGCCCAGGTGGTACAGGCTGGATTGGACCTCCAGGCTGGACAGCAGCAGGGCGTCGACGGCGGCTTGGTCGGTAGCTGATATGGTCAATGGACCGGCGCAGTTTGCGGGCATCATCGGGGCATACGTTTGGTTATAAGCGCATAGCTGAAAGTCGATAAGATCGAGCATCAAGTTGCGATCTTCGCGCATTGTCGCTTGCCGTCCGACGCGAGCACAATCATGTCTTCAACGATAACCCGCAGGAGATCTTCATGTCCCGTCTGCCCGTCCATACCGCGCAAAGCGCTCCCGAACCGACGCGCGCCGCGCTGGCTGCCGCGGAGCAGGGCGCGGGCTACCTGTCCAACCTGCTGGGCGTGCTGGCGAATGCGCCGGTGGCGTTGGAGGCTTATCAGACACTCTCGCAGATCAATGCGCGCGCCGGCCTGACCTTGCAAGAGCGCGAGGTTGTGCAATTGGTGGCCGGCACGCGCCACGGCTGCACATTTTGCGTGGCGGGGCACACGGCGCTGGCGCGCAACAAGGCCAGGCTGTCGCCTGAAGTGGTGGAAGCCCTGCGGGCCCAGGGCGTGCTGCCGGATGAACGCTTGCAAGCCCTGGCCGCCTTCACCGAGGCCGTGATCCAGACGCGCGGCCGCGTCAGCGACGAGGCCCTGCAAGCCTTGCGCGACGCCGGCTACACGGATGGCAACGCGCTGGAAGTCATCGTGGGCGTGGGGCTGGCCACCATTTGCAACTTCGGCAACAACCTGGCGCAGACGCCGTTGAACGAACAGTTGCGCGACTACGCCTGGAGCGGCGCGCAATGACGGCGCGATCCGCAGGGCCGTTGCTGCCGACCGATCTGAGGGCGTGGCTGGAGCAGCACGCCGACGCGCTGGACGACGGCAGCCTGGATGCCGCCACGGTGCTGCCGCGACTGGCCGCGGCCGGCGTGTTCCGGC
>NZ_DATCUY010000454.1:0-1939 GCF_036567245.1 Achromobacter sp.
CGGGGCGCGAGTTTCTCCAGCAGCCGGTTCAGTTCGGGCGCCACGGGCCTCGAAAGGGGCGAAAGCACGCCGGTCACCAGCCAGGTGTCGGCCTGGCTGCGGGCGGTGAGCGGCTGGGCCTGCACCGTCAGGCCCGCCGACGCGCGCACTGCGCCGTCCAGGGCATAGCTGTCCAGGGCGTAGAAGGGCTCGCGCGCCACCACGTTGGCAAGTTCGAACACGGCCTGCGTGCCCAGGCCAATGATCTGGAAGCCTTCGGGAAGTATGTAACCGATGCGGTGCATGGGGGCCGTCCTTGCGGATTTATGTCGCGGGTGTTTGTCCTGATTAATGACTATATACGTCATTTACGCCATTTACGGCAAGCCGCAACATGAATCCCGTCGCAATCACCTTTCCTGGAGCCTCACCATGGCACAAACCCAACCCGGCACCGCCCTCGTCACGGGCGCATCCAGCGGCATCGGTGCGCTGTACGCGGACAAGCTGGCGCAGCAGGGCTACGACCTGATTCTGGTCGCTCGCAACCGGGAGCGCCTGAACTCCCTGGCCAACGACATCAGCACGCGCACCGGCCGCGCCGTCGAGGTGCTGCCCGCGGACCTGGGCGACCGCGCTTCGCTGGCGCGCGTGGAAGAGCAACTGTGCCAGGACGCCAGCATTACCTTGCTGGTGAACAATGCCGGCATCGGCACGCATACGCCGCTGCTGCAAAGCGACGTGGAGCAGATGACGCGCATGGTGGAACTGAACGTCACCGCGCCGATGCGGCTGACCTACGCGGCCGTGCCGGGTTTCGTGACGCGCGGCCGGGGCGCCATCATCAATATCGCTTCCATCGTGGCCATCGCGCCCGAGGTCTTGAACGGCGTCTATGGCGGCAGCAAGGCTTTCGTGCTGGCGTTCAGCCAGTCGCTGCAACACGAGCTGGCCGGGACCGGCGTGCAGGTCCAGGCGGTGCTGCCCGGCGCCACCGCCACGGATTTCTGGGCCATCGGCGGCCGTCCGGTGGAAATGCTGGACCAGCGCATCGTGATGCGCGCCGAAGACCTGGTCGATGCTGCCTTGCTGGGCTTCGCGCGCGGCGAGAAGGTCACGATCCCCTCGCTGCATGCCGGCGAGGAATGGGACGCCTACGAAGCCGCGCGCCAGACCATGGCGGGGCACCTGTCCAGCAATACCGTTGCGCAGCGCTACGCGGCGGCGGCCTGACCATTCTTGAGGACTGAACCATGAAAGCTGTCATTGCCGCCTATGCGCGCTCGCCTTTCCACTTTGCCCGCAAGGGCAGGTTGGCCAGACTGCGGCCCGACGCCTTGGCCGCGCAGGTGGTGCAGGGCCTGCTGCGGCGCACCGATCTGGATCCGGCGCTGCTGGAGGATGTGATTCTCGGCTGCGCCTATCCGGAAGCCGCCCAGGGCAACAACCTGGCGCGCATCGTCGGCCTGCTTGCCGGCCTGCCGCAGGAGGTGGGCGGCATGACCGTGAACCGCTTCTGCGGTTCGTCGATGCAGGCGGTGCACATCGCGGCGGCCCAGATCGAGGCGGGCATGGGCGAGGCTTTTCTCTGCGTGGGCGTGGAGTCGATGACGATGGTGCCGCAGGGCGGCTTCAATTTTTCGCCCAATCCCGAACTGCTGGCGACCAGCGACGCCTACCTGTCCATGGGCGAGACGGCGGAAAACGTGACGCAGCGTTGGAACGTCAGCCGCACGGACCAGGAACTGCTGGCGCTGCAATCCCACCGCAAGGCCGCCGCCGCGCGCGAGCAGGGGCTGTTGGCGGCCGAGATCGTGCCCATCCACTTGCCGGACGGCGAGGTGGTCGATGCCGACGGCTGCATCCGCCCGGGCACCACGCTGGAGGCATTGGCGGGACTCAAGCCCGCGTTCCGCGCCGATGGCGCGGTCACGGCGGGCACCTCCTCGCCGCTGACCGA
>NZ_DATCUY010000455.1:0-3848 GCF_036567245.1 Achromobacter sp.
CAGGCCGCTGACGCTGGCGCCGGCGCCGGCGCGCACTAAAGGAACCGATCATGAATCCTCATCTTCATTCTCAGCGCCTGCGCCGCGGCATTGCCGTGCTGTTGGCCGCCCTGGCCACTGTCGGGTGCGCGGTCGGGCCCGATTATCAAAAACCGCAGGCCGCGCCCGTGGCGCTGGCCAGCCCCGAGCAGGCGCTGTTTTCCACGGACCGGGTGCAGCAGGACTGGTGGCGGCAATTGCAGGATCCGCAGCTGGACCGCCTGATCGGCCTGGCGCTGTCCCGCAATCACGACATCCGGATCGCCCAGGCCCGGCTGGCCGAATCCCGCGCCGTGTTGGACGAGAAAGAGCTGGACCAGTTGCCCGCGGTCACCCTGGATGGCCGCTACGAGCGCAGCCTGTCCCAGGCCAACGCGGGCGCGGCCGGGCAACGCAATCTGGCCCAAAGCTACCGGGCCGGCTTCGACGCCACCTGGGAGCTGGACCTGTTCGGCCGCCTGCGCCGGACGGCCGAGAGCGCGGCGGCACGCACCGAAGCCCAGGCGGCTGACCTGGCCCAAACCCGCATCGTGGTCGCGGCGGAGGTAGCGCGCAATTATTTCGAGCTGCGCGGCGCCGAACAGCGGCTTGCCGTGGCGCGCGCCAATCTGGATAGCCAGCGCGACAGCCTGCGCGTGACCCAGGCGATGGTGTCGGCCGGCCGCGGCGACGAGGGCGACCTGGCCAGCGCGCGGGCCGAACTGGAAACCGTGCAGGCCAGCGTGCCGGTGCAGGAAACGGCAAGACGGCTGGCGCGGTACCGCATCGCGGTGCTGGCCGGGCTGCGGCCCGTGGAGCTGGGTGAACTGGACGCCGGTACACCCCTCGCGCCATTGACCGCGCGCCTGCCGATCGGGGACGTGGGCGCCTTGCTGTCGCGGCGTCCCGACATCGCCGCGGCCGAACGCAATATGGCCGCCGCCAATGCGGACGTGGGCGTGGCAACCGCCGAACTCTATCCGCGTATCGATCTGGGCGGGTTCCTGGGCTTTGTCGCGTTGCGCGGGGCGGACTTCGGTTCGTCTTCCAGCCGTGCGTTCAGCGTGGCGTCGGGCGTGAACTGGCCGGCGTTCCATTTGCCGACGGCGCTGGCGAGAAAACGCGGGGCCGTGGCGCGGTCGCAGGGGGAAGTGGCGCGTTACGAACAGACCGTGCTGCGGGCGGTGGAAGAGCTGGAAGCCGCGTTGACCGAATTTGGCCAGACGCAGCAGCGGCTGGGCAATCTGGCGCAGGCCGCCCAGCACAGCAGCCGGGCGGCCGGTCTGGCGCAGTTGCGCTACCGGGAAGGCAGTGCCCCGTATTTGACGGTGCTGGATGCGCAGCGTACGCTTTTGCGCGCCCAGGATGCCGTGGCCGTGGCCGAAACCGAGTCCTACACTCGCCTGATCGCGCTGTACAAGGCGCTGGGCGGCGGTTGGGAGGCGGGGGGCGATGGATCGATGGCCGCCGATGGATCGGCGGTGCCGGATGGATCGGCGGTGCCGGATGGGTCCGCGGTGCCAGGGGGATCCGCCGGCTGACCTTCTCCCCGGTTCGTGGCACCATAGGAAAAAACTGGAGTTCCGTTATCGTCATGTCTGACAGTCTGTCCCAACCCGTTACCTGGATGCCGCATCAGCCGGCGGACCGCGTGCTCATGACCTTGAAGACGCGCGGCCCGCAATCGGTCGCGGTCATCGCAAAGGCCATGGACCTCACGGCGGAAGCGGTGCGCCAGCAGATGACGCGGCTGCATGCGGACGGGCTGGTCGACTCCGAAAGCCATAGCGCCGGGCGCGGCCGGCCCACGCAGATCTGGTACCTGACGGAAGCCGGCCATGGCCGTTTTCCGGATACGCACGCCGAAATGACGGTGCAGATGATCGGGGCGGTGCGCCAGGTGTTCGGTGACGAAGGCGTGGAAAAGCTGATCCAGGTGCGCGAAACCGCCATGCTGAACAGCTACCACCAGGCGATGCTCGGCGCCAAGGACCTGGCCGGGCGGCTGGAACGCCTGGTGCAGGTGCGTGCTTCCGAAGGCTACATGGCCGAGCTGCGCAAGGACGGCTCGGACTATCTCTTCATTGAAAACCACTGCCCCATCTGCTCCGCGGCCAAAGCCTGTATGGGTTTTTGCCGCAGCGAGCTGGAACTGTTCCGCAATGTGCTGGGCGAGGGCGTGAAGGTCGATCGCGAAGAGCACATCCTTGCCGGCGCAAGGCGGTGCGCATACCGCGTCAGCGCCACGGGCTAATACGCGGCGCCCGGGGTGTCCCACCCGCCCAGCGCCTTGTACAGTTCCACCGCGTTGACCAGCCGGCGCTGCTGCAGCCGGATGTAGTCTTGCTCGGATTCGAACAGGCTGCGCTGGGCTTCCAGCATTTCCAGATAACCGGCCACACCGCGGTCATAGCGCCGTTCGGCCAGCCGCTGGCGCTCTCGGTCGGCGTCGCGCACCTTGCGCTGGGCGTCGATCTGCGTGCGCAGGGTATCGCGCGCGGATAGCGCGTCGGCCACCTCGCGGAAGGCCAGCTGGATGCTGCCTTCATACTGCGCTACCGCGATGTCCTTGCGTGTTTCGGCCAACGACAGGTTGGCGCGGTTGCGGCCGGCATTGAAGACAGGCAGCGTCAAGGTGGGCATGAAGACCCAGTTGCCCGTGCCTGACCCGAACAGATCCGAGAAGCTGCTGGCCGTGGTGCCGATGTCGGTCGTCAACTGAACCGAAGGGAAGAACGCCGCTCGTGCCGCGCCAATATCGGCATTGGTGGCCCGCAACAGATTCTCGGCCTGGCGCAGATCGGGCCGGCGCGTCAGCAGCGTCGACGGCAAGCCGGCCGCCAGCGGTGTCAGGCTCTGGTTTTCGAGTGACACGGCATCGGTCCCGGCGGGCAAGGAGAAGTCGCCCGCCAACAGGCCCAGGGCGTGAACGGCCTGGCGGTATTCGCGGCTGAGCGCCGCATGGGTGGCGCGGGAAGATTCCACCAGCATCTGCGCGGTGCGCAGCCCGATCGCGGTTTCCAACCCCGCGTCGTAGCGGCGCTGGGTGATTTTCAACGTTGCTTCGCGCAGCGCCAGCGTGCTGTCGGTCAGGCGCAGTTGCTCGGCCAACGAACGCTGGTTGAACACCGCCGTGGCGGTCTCGGCCACCAGCGACAAGGTGGCGGCGCGATGCGCCTCTTCGGTCGCCAGATAGCGTTCCAAGGCGGCGTCGCTCAAGCTTTTCACGCGGCCGAAAAAGTCCAGTTCAAACGCGGTGATACCGACGGCGGCGCGATAGCGGTTCGCCACCGGCATCGGGTCCTGGCCCGGTTCCACGCTGCGGCCCCGGCTGAACTCGCCACGGCCGTCCACGGCCGGCAACCGGTCGGCCTGCTGCACGCCGTACAGCGCGCGAGCCTCCTGGATACGCAAGGCCGCCACCCGCAGATTGCGGTTGTTCCGCAACGACGCGTCGATCCAGGCCTGCAGTGCGGGGTCGGCGAAATAGGCGCGCCAGTCCTGGGGCATGCCGGCCTGCCCGTCTTCTGCGGGTGTGTCGTAGGCCTGGGGAATGGGCGCGGCGGGGCGTTCATGCACGGGCGCCAGCGAGCAGCCCGCCAGCGCCGCCGCCAATAGGCTCATGGCCATGGCTTTCATGGCGTGGTCTCCACGGTGTCGCGGCCGGTTGGGGCAGCGGGGCGGGCGCGCCCGCCAAACAGGCGGCCCACGATCAGAAAAAACAGCGGCACCAGGAAAATCGCCAGTACCGTCGCGGTGATGATGCCGCCCAGCACGCCGGTGCCGATCGCCGCCTGCGCGCCCGAGGCCGCCGCGGTGGCCAGCGCCAG
>NZ_DATCUY010000456.1:0-7201 GCF_036567245.1 Achromobacter sp.
CAGGTACACGGCCGCGTGGCGGCCATCGGCAATGCGGCGCAGACCCTGCATCCGGTCGCCGGCCAGGGCCTGAACCTGGGCCTGCGCGACGCGGCCCGCCTGGCCCAGACCCTGGGCGGCTGGCTGGCCCATGCTGATGTCAATCCCGGGTCCGCCCTGGCGGAATTCGCCGGGGCGCGCCACGTGGACCGCTTCCTCACCGCCGGCCTGACCGATCTGATGCCCCGCATCTTCTCGACCGGCCTGGCTCCGGTGGAGCACGCTTGCGGCCTGGCCTTATTGGGGATGGATCTGGCCGCTCCTCTGCGCGCGCCGTTGGCGCAGCATCTGCTGCAAGGTTTCCGCGCCTGAATTCCACCCGTTCCGTCCCGATAAACGGGGCGGGTTGTCTGTTTTCGCCTTCCTCTGTTACGAATTGTTCTCCCGGTGACAAAGGGGGCGCGATCGAGCCGGTTAAAATGTGAGCATGCGCATAGGTCAATGGACCCTTCCCAACAACGTGCTGGTCGCGCCCATGGCGGGCGTGACGGACCGTCCTTTCCGCCAGCTTTGCAAGAAGCTGGGGGCGGGCTACGCCGTGTCGGAAATGGCCGCCAGCAACCCCAAGCTGTGGGATAGCGTCAAAACCTCCCGGCGCCTGAACCATGACGGCGAAATCGCCCCCATTTCCGTGCAGATCGCCGGCGCCGACCCCGCCATGATGGCGGAGGCGGCGGTGTTCAACGCCAGCAAGGGCGCCCGGATCATCGACATCAACATGGGCTGCCCGGTCAAGAAAGTCTGCAACGTGGCCTCCGGGTCGGCGCTACTGCGCCATGAGGACCAGATCGCCCGCATCCTGGACGCGGTGGTGGCCGCCTGCGCGCCCCTGGACGTGCCGGTGACGCTGAAGACCCGCACCGGCTGGGACCGCGAGAGCCGCAATGCCCTGCGGGTGGCGAAAATGGCCGAAAACGCCGGCATCGCCGCCCTGACCCTGCACGGGCGCACCCGCGCCGACCTCTATACGGGCGAGGCGGAATATGACACTATCCGCGCCGTCAAGGCGGAGCTGAAAATCCCCGTTGTCGCCAACGGAGATATCACGACGCCCGAAAAAGCCAGGCACGTCCTGGATTACACTGGCGCCGACGCGGTCATGATCGGCCGGGCGGCTCAAGGCCGTCCCTGGATTTTCCGCGAAATCGACCACTACCTGCGCACGGGCGAAACACTGGCCCCTCCCTCCTATGGGGAAATGCGCGAGCTGCTGCTCGAACATCTCGACGACCATTACCGGTTCTATGGCGAGCACACCGGCGTACGCACGGCGCGCAAGCACATAGGCTGGTATCTGGACGGCCTGCCGGGCGCGGATTCGTTCTGCGCCCGCATGAATCTGATCGACAACACCCGCGACCAGTGGCGGGCCGTGTCGGACTGGTTCGATCTCATCTCGCGCGACGGCGGACCCCATCCGGCGCCAGTCGCAGAAGCCCTGCTGGCGGCATAACCGCCTCAACACCAACATAAAAATATCTGTACTCAAATGAGCAAGAAAGATGTCCTGGAAGAATGCGTGCGCGCCAGCCTGGAGCGCTATTTCGAAGACTTGGGCGAATCCGAACCCCACGACATGTGGGACATGGTGATGCGCTGCGTGGAGCGCCCGGTGCTGGAAGTGGCGCTGGAACGGTCGGGCGGCAACCAGTCGCGGGCATCCGAAATGCTGGGCATCACCCGCAACACCCTGCGCAAGAAGTTGCTGGCGCACAATATCCAGGTATAGCTTTCGTGCGCGGGCGGCAGGCGCATCGCGCCGCCCGCTCCCCCCAGATTTCCCATCCGACCTGAACGAGAAAGGCGCTCCCGCCCCACTCCCGTCCCTCACCATGAAAATCGAAACCGCCCTGCTTTCGGTGTCCGACAAGACCGGCATCGTTGAATTTGCCCGCGCCCTGGCCGCGCGCGGCGTGCGCCTGCTGTCCACCGGCGGCACCGCCAAGTTGCTGGCCGAATCCGGCCTGACCGTCACCGAAGTGGCGGCCCACACGGGTTCGCCCGAAATTCTCGATGGCCGCGTCAAGACGCTGCACCCGAAGATCCACGGCGGCCTGCTGGCGCGCCGCGACAGCGCCGAGCACATGGACACCATCAAGGCTGCGGGCATCGACCGCATCGACATGCTGGTGGTCAACCTGTATCCGTTCCGCGAAACCGTGGCCAAGCCGGACTGCACCTTCGCCGACGCCGTCGAGAACATCGACATCGGCGGCCCGGCCATGCTGCGCGCGGCGGCCAAGAACCATGGCACCGAAGCCGGCGGCGTGACGGTGGTGATCGACCCGGTCGACTACTCGCGGGTGCTGGCTGAAATGGACAAGGGCGGCAACACCTCCTACGGCCTGCGCCTGGCGCTGGCCTCCAAGGTGTACGCCCACACCGCCGCCTACGACGGCGCCATCGCCGCCTACCTGACCAGCCTGGCCGACGCCGAGCCCAAGCAGGAAGCCGTGCCGGCCCGCAACGAATGGCCCGGCACCCTGACCCTGCAAGTCAAGCAGCAGCAGGCGCTGCGCTACGGCGAGAACCCGCACCAGACCGCCGCCTTCTACGTGGACGCGCAGCGTCACGCCGGCCTGCTGGGCAACTACCGCCAGTTGCAGGGCAAGGAACTGTCCTACAACAACATTGCGGACGCCGACGCCGCCTGGGAATGCGCGCGCAGCTTCGAAGCGCCCGCCTGCGTCATCGTCAAGCACGCCAACCCCTGCGGCGTGGCGGTCGCGGCCGACACGCTGGGCGCCTACCAGCAAGCCTTCAAGACCGACCCGACCTCGGCCTTCGGCGGCATCATCGCCTTCAACCGCCCGGTCGACGCCGCCACGGCCGAAGCCGTGAGCGCGCAGTTCCTGGAAGTGCTGCTGGCCCCCGCCTATGACGGCGCCGCGCTGGCCATCCTGGCCGCCAAGAAGAACGTGCGCGTGCTGGAAGTGCCGATGGGCACGGGCCAGAACGCCTTCGACATCAAGCGCGTGGGCGGCGGCTGGCTGGTGCAGAGCCCGGACGCCTACAACGTGCCGCGCGACGCGCTCAAGGTGGTCAGCAAGCGCCAGCCCACCGAAGCTGAAATGAACGACCTGGCATTCGCCTGGAAGGTCGCCAAATACGTCAAGTCCAACGCCATCGTGTTCGTGGGCGGCGGCATGACCCTGGGCGTGGGCGCCGGCCAGATGAGCCGCATCGACTCGGCCCGCATCGCCTCGATCAAGGCGGAAAACGCCGGCCTGACCCTGAAGGGCTCGGCCGTGGCGTCGGATGCCTTCTTCCCGTTCCGCGACGGCCTGGATGTGGTGGTGGCAGCTGGCGCGACCTGCGTGATCCAGCCGGGCGGCAGCATGCGCGACGAGGAAGTGATCGCCGCGGCCGACGAGCATGGCATCGCCATGGTGCTGACCGGCACCCGCCACTTCCGCCACTGATGCGCGTCCTCGGCATCGATCCCGGCTTGCGCCGCACCGGCTTCGGTGTGATCGATGCCGACGGCCCGCGGCTGCGCTACGTGGCCAGCGGGACCATCGTGGTCCCGCCGGCGCTGGCGCTGTCCGAACGCCTCAAAGTCATCCTGGACAATCTGCGCCAGGTGGCGCGCGACACGCAACCCGATGTGGCCGCGCTGGAAATCATCTTCCTGAACACCAATCCCGCGTCCACGCTGCTGCTGGGCCAGGCGCGCGGCGCCGCGCTGTGCGCGCTGGCCGACAGCTCGCTGGCGGTGCACGAGTACACCGCGCTGCAGATCAAGAAGGCCGTGGTCGGCACCGGCCGCGCCGCCAAGGAGCAGGTGCAGATGATGGTGCAGCACCTGCTGGCGCTGGACGGCGCGCCCGCGCCCGACTCGGCCGACGCGCTGGCCTGCGCCATCTGCCATGCCCACGCCGGCCCCATGCAGGACAAGCTGGAACGCCTGGGCGCGACCCTGCGCATGAGCGGCAAGACCCGCATCCGCAACGGCCGCCTGGTCGGCTGAACGCCTGACCCACCGCGATTTGCCACAGGGCGGGACCGGTTCCCGCCGATTGCGCGCCCGCGCGTATAGAATCCCCGCATCCGCCGCGCATTCAGCGGCCTCACCATTGCCAGGCCACCATCACCATGATCGGACGCATCACCGGAACCCTGATCGAAAAACTCCCGCCCACCATCTGCGTGGACGTGGGCGGTCTGGGCTATGACATCGACGTGCCCATGAGCACGCTGTACTCCCTGCCCGACACCGGCGCCCGCGTCACGCTCTACACGCACCTGACGGTGCGCGAAGACGCCCACATCCTGTATGGCTTCGCCTCCGCCGGCGAACGCAGCGCGTTCCGCGAACTGATCAAGGTCAGCGGCATCGGCGCGCGCACCGCGCTGTCGGTGCTGTCGGGGCTGTCGGTGGCGGATCTGGCGCAGGCCATTACCTTGCAGGAATCGGGCCGCCTGACGCGCGTGCCCGGCATCGGCAAGAAGACCGCGGAACGCCTGTTGCTGGAGATGCGCGGCAAGCTGGGCGCCGACATCGGCGCGTCCGCCCACGCCACGCCCGACAATCAATCGGACATCCTGAACGCGCTGCTGGCGCTGGGCTACTCGGAAAAGGAATCGTTGTCGGCGCTGAAGACCCTGCCGGAAGGCGTGGGCGTGTCCGACGGCATCAAACAGGCCTTGAAGGCGCTGGTGCGCTGAGACAGGCTTACAGGTAGCGTGGCGCCACGGCTTCCAGGCCGGTCGGCACCACATGCAGTTCGGGCGCGATCGGCCCGCTGCAGATGTTGTCGCGGCGCAGGGAGTCCAGGTTGTCGCGCGACATCAGCGGCGTGCCAGGCAGGCATTCGAACAGCCGGGCCTGCATGCGGCCCACGCCCATCGGCATGCTGACCACCGGCCGAGGATGGCCGCTCCAGGCGGCGCACAGGCGGGCGATCTCGCCCAGCGTGTAGACCTGGGGGCCGCCCAACTCGTAGGTCTTGCCGCAGGTGTGCGTATTGCCCAGCGCCGATACGATGGCGGCGACCACGTCGCCCACATAGACCGGCTGCATGCGCACGTGCGCGCCCGCCAGCGGCAGTACCGGCAGCCAGCGCGCCAGGCCGGCGAACATATTGGTGAATTTGTCGTCGGGGCCGAAGACCACCGAAGGACGGAAGATGGTCCAACCGCCTTCCTGCCAGCCCTGCAATTCCTGTTTGATGGCGGCTTCGCCATCGCCCTTGGAGCGCTGGTACATGCTGTCGCCATTGGAATCGGCGCCCAGCGCGCTGACGTGCAGCAGCCGCCGCACACTCTGCCGGCGGCAGGCTTGCGCGATGCGCTGCGGCAACAGCACGTGCGCCCGCGCGAACTCCGAACCATAGGGCCGCCCGGCGTTGCCGTGCAGGATGCCGACCAGGTTGACGACCGCGTCGCAGCCCTGCGCCAGGCTGTCCAGCGTGGCGTCGTCGTGCACGTCGCGTTCGAGCAAGGTAACGGTGGGAAGAATCTGCAGGTCGCGCCCGCGGCTAAAGAGCCGGGTGGGCACGACGATCTGATGTTGATCCGCGGAAAGCCGCGCTACCAGATGACGGCCGATGAAACCGGTGCCGCCGATGACAAGGATACGCATGTCGCAGCCCCTGTTCGTCAGGATTCAGTCCCGATTCTGCCTTGCACACGCTACAACCGCAAGCGCGCATCGGCGGCCCCGGAAAGGGGCCATCCGCGGGTATCAGGCCGCCAGCAGCTTGGCGTAGGCCGGAAGATCGACGTTACCGCCGCTGATGATGACGCCGACCCGCGCGCCGCGCACCGGCACCACGTTTTGCATGACGGCGGCCGCGCCCAGGCAACCGGTGGGTTCGACCACCATCTTCATCCGTTCGGCGAAGAAGCGCATGGCGGTGACCAGTTGCTCGTCCGTCACCGTGACGATGTCGCGCACATGCTTCTGGATGAGCGGGAAGGTCAGGTTGCCCAAGTGCGTCGTGGCGGCGCCATCGGCCAGGGTCTTGGGCGCCGGAATTCGAACGATTTCACCTTTGCGCAAGGACTGCTGGCCGTCGTTGCCGGCCTCGGGCTCGACCCCGTAGACCAGGCAGCGCGGGCTCAACGCGTAGGCGGACAGCGCCGACCCCGACAGCAGGCCGCCGCCGCCCAGGCAGACGAACAGGTAATCCAGCTCGCCCACTTCCTCGAACAGTTCCTTGGAGGCGGTACCCTGGCCGGCGATCACGTCTTCGTGATCGTAGGGCGGGATCAGGGCGGCGCCGGTTTCCGCCTGGATGCGGCGGGCGATCTCCTCGCGGTCCTCGGTGTAGCGGTCATAGGTGACGATCTTGCCGCCATAACCCTCGGTGGCGGCGCGTTTGGCGGCCGGCGCGTCCAGCGGCATGATGATGGTAGCCTGCACGCCCTGCAGCCTGGAGGCCAGGGCGATGGCCTGCGCATGGTTGCCAGACGAGAACGTCACCACGCCCGCGGCGCGCTGCTCTGGGGTCAGGCGCGCGATGGCGTTGTAGCCGCCGCGGAACTTGAAGGCGCCCATGCGCTGGAAGTTCTCGCACTTGAAAAAGACCGACGCGCCGCTGATCGCGTCGGCGGTGGCCGAGGTCAGTACGGGCGTGCGGTGCGCGTTGCCGGCCAGGCGCTCGCTGGCGCGCACGACGTCGTCATAGGTGGGCAATTCGGGCTGCATGGGATTGTGTCCTTTGATCGCGAAGGGAAATCAAAACCTTCGGATCATAAACCCGCAGCGCGGTCGAGGCGCCAATTGGGCGCCGTTCGATGCACGGCCCCCTCCGATTGGCCCGCCGCCTACTTGCCGAAGAGGTCGCCGGAACCTGTGGTGGTGCCGGCTGGAGGGGTCAGCCCCAGATGGCGCCAGGTGGTCAGCGTGGCAGTGCGGCCGCGCGGCGTGCGCTGCAGATAGCCGTGCTGGATCAGATAGGGCTCGATCACGTCCTCGATCGTGTCGCGCTCTTCGCCGATGGCGGCGGCCAGGCTGTCCACGCCGACGGGGCCGCCGTCGAACTTGTGGATGATGGCCTCGAGCAGCTTGCGGTCCATCAGGTCCAGGCCCTGCGGGTCCACCTCCAGCATGGCCAGCGCGCGGCCGGCGACCTCGGCGTCGATGGTCCCACCAGCCTTGACCTCGGCGTAGTCGCGCACCCGGCGCAGCAGCCGGTTGGCGATGCGCGGCGTGCCG
>NZ_DATCUY010000457.1:0-9200 GCF_036567245.1 Achromobacter sp.
GGCCGCGCCCTGGCGGTGCGCGCCGACGTGTCGCAGGCAGCCGAGGTGCGCGCCATGTTCGACCAGGTCGAAGCCGGACTGGGCCGCATCGACGTGCTGGTCAACAGCGCCGGCATCCTGAAGATGGTGCCGCTGGCCGAGACCAGCGACGAACTCTACGAACAGACCTTCGGCATCAACACCCGCGGCACCTTCAACACGCTGCGCGAAGCCGCCACGCGGCTGGCCGACGGCGGCAGCATCGTCAACGTGTCCAGCACCACCATCGCGCTCAACCTGCCGAACTACTCCGTCTACATCGCCAGCAAGGCGGCGGTGGAAAGCCTTACCCAGGTACTCGCCAAGGAGCTGCGCGGCCGCCGCATCACCGTCAACGCGGTGGCGCCCGGTCCCGTCGCCACCGAACTCTTCCTGAACGGCAAGAGCCCCGAGCTGATCGAGCACTACGCCAAGATGCCGCCGCTGGAACGCCTGGGCCAGCCCGAGGACATCTCCAATGTGGTGTCGTTCCTGGCAGGCCCCGACGCCGGCTGGGTCAACGGCCAGATCCTGCGCGCCAACGGCGGCGTCGCCTGAATCGGCGTATTCCGCAACCGCAAGACGCAAGCCCGCGCGGCCGCCCGGCCGCGCCATCCCTCATCCCTACGCATGAGCGCGCAGCCGCAGGCGCGCGCGCGGCGCATCGCCCGGATCGCCGCGAATTTGCGTGTATCCCTCATCCGTTTTACCCATGCCGCCATCGCCTGATGGGTTGAGCGGCCGCGCGCGCTGATTGCTTTTCTCCACTGATCACTCGGGCCTTTGACTTACGGACAAGTCTGGCCAGCTGGACGAGGTTTGCATGAGACGGGAGCCGGAAGGTCTGTATTAGGCTGACCCCGTAGTACTCCGACTCACCTTGATCAATTGGACGAAAGTAAATGAATCAACTCATTCATCCGGATTGCCACCCCTTCACCGCCGCGGGCAACCTGAAGCAGCTCTCGGCGTTTTATGAGGAGGGACGCCGGGTCATGTGGATGATGCTTCGCGCTCAACCGCGTCCGTGCTTCAACCATGAACTGATCGACGAGATCATGACCCTGGCGCGCGCCGCCAAGGACTCCGGCCTGCCCATCGACTTCTGGGTCACCGGCTCGCTCGTGCCTCAGATCTACAACGTGGGCGGCGATCTGAATTTCTTCGCGGAAGCGATACGCACCGGCAAGCGCGAAGCGCTGCGGGCGTACGCCCGGGCTTGCGTGGATTGCGTGCATGCCGCCACCCGCGGCTTCGATACCGGCGCGATCTCGCTGGCGATGATCGAAGGCACCGCCCTGGGCGGCGGCTTCGAGGCCGCGCTGGCCCACCACTTCGTGCTGGCGCAGAACACCGCCCGCATGGGCTTTCCCGAAATGGCGTTCAATCTCTTCCCCGGCATGGGCGGCTACTCGCTGGTGGCGCGGCGCTCGGGCATGAAGCTGGCCGAAGAACTGATCAGCACCGGCGAATCTCACACCGCCGAATGGTTCCATGGCAAGGGCCTGGTCGACGTGCTGTTCGAGCCGGGCGACGCCTACAAGGCCACGCGCACCTTCATCGACGTGATGCGGCCCAAGCTCAACGGCATGCGCGCCATGCTGCGCGCGCGCCAGCGCGTGCTGAGCCTGCCGCGTTCGGAGCTGATGGACATTACCGAGGATTGGGTCGAAGCCGCGTTCTCGATCGACCCGAAGGACCGCGCCTACATGGAGCGCCTGGTAATGGCGCAGAACCGCCGCAGCTCTTCCAGCGCGGAGTCCGCGCTGGAAGCCACCATGCATTGATGCGGTAGTGTGAAGCCGGCTGCCTCAGGCGATGAGATGCAGCCGGCGGCGCTGGGCCAGCCAGGCGGTGAGTTCCGCCGCCGGCATGGGCTTGGCGTACAGGTAGCCCTGCTTGGCGTCCACGCCCAGGGTGTCCACAAAAACCGCCTCTTCGGTGGTTTCCACGCCCTCGGCAATCACCTTCAGTTCCAGCGTGCGCGCCACGGCCACGATGGCGCGCGCCAGCGCCTGCGACACCGGGTTCTCGTTGACGCCGCGCACGAAGCTGGCGTCCAGCTTGATCGCGTCCAGCGGAATGCGGGCGAGCTGCGACAGCGACGAATAGCCGGTGCCGAAATCGTCCAGGTGGACACGTGCGCCCAGCTGCCGGAATTGCTTGATCAGTTCGATGGCGGCGCCCTCGTCGTCGATCAGGCAGCTTTCGGTCAATTCGATATCGAGCAGGCAGGGATCCAGGCTGGCGTCGTTGATGGCGCGCATGAAGTCGCTGACCACGCCCTTGTCGTTCAGCTGCCGCGCGGACACGTTGATGGCGATGCGGATGTTCAGGCCGTCGCGCTTCCAGGCTGCGGCCTGCCGGGCCGCTTCGCGCATGACCCACACGCCCAGCGGCGAGATCAGGCCCGATTCCTCGGCGTAGGGAATGAAGACGCTGGGGCCGACCATGCCGCGCTCGGGCGAGCGCCAGCGCACCAGGGCTTCGACGCCGTCGACCTCGCCGTTGCGCCCCGCCAGCTTGGGCTGGTAGTACAGCATCAGGTGGTCTTCGGCCAGGGCCTTGCGCAGATTGGTGTCCAGCCAGACGTAGTCCGCATTGCGGCGGTCCATCTCGGGCTGGAACACGCGGTAGGTATGGCGCCCCGCTTCCTTGGCCACATACATGGCGATGTCGGCGCTGCGCACCACGCTGTCCAGGTCGGCGCCGTGCTCGGGGTACATGGCGATGCCGATGGAGCAACTGGTGTAGACCTCGATCAGCCCCTGGCGGAAGGGCTCGCGCAGGCGCTCGATGATGCGCTGCGCGGTGGCTTCCAGTTCCCAGGCCTGGGCGGCTTCGTGCAGCACGATGAACTCGTCGCCGCCCAGCCGCGCCAAGGTCTGGCCTTCGGCCAGGCAGGACGAGATCGCAACCGCCACCGACTTGAGCAGGCGGTCGCCGAAGCCGTGGCCGTAGTGGTCGTTGATGCGCTTGAAATTGTCCAGGTCCAGGAACAGCACGCCGCCCGTCCCATCCTGGCCCGCCGCCAGCGCCGTCTTCAACCGCGTGGTGATCGCGTGGCGGTTGGGAAGGTTGGTCAGCATGTCGGTGTTGGCCAGCACCCGCAGGCGCTCCTGCGCCTGGCGTTCCTCGGTGATGTCGGTGCCCGAGCAGATCAGGTAGACGCGCTTTTCGCCGCTGCCGCTGGTGACAAACTTGTTGCGGAACAGGAAGAGGCGCGGTCCCTTGACTGTATTGATGAGGCGCTCGGCCTCGTAGGATTGCCCACGCTTGTAGAACTCGGCGATATTGCGGCGCGAGGCGATCGCCTCTTCGCGCGTCATGAACATCTCGAAGACGCTGCGGCCGATGATGTCCTGCTCGCGCTTGCCGGTGTATTCCTCGCTGAGCTTGTTGAAACGCTGCACGCGGCCGTTCTGGTCGACGATGACAATGACCGAGTTGGCCTCGGACACCACGGTCTCGGCGAAGGACAGTCCTTCGACCAGGTCCTTGGCCACGGATTCGGTATCGGAATGCGCGGATGCGGTACCCGCCCATTCATTCGGATTGATCTTGCGGCCTACCAGATGGAGCCGCAGCATGTCGCCGTACAGCGAGATGTCGATGCGCACGCTGGAGGTGATGCCGGTCAGGCTGCGTATCGTCTCGGCCTGTTCCGGGCGCAGCGCCATCGCGATGTTGGCGGCGCCCTTGACCGCCGCGAGTTCGAACGCGTCGCTATCGGCGGACAGACGCCAATAAGGACTGTGCGTACCGAAATGCGTGTACAGAATCGACTTTTCGTCCTGGTCGTCTGTCATTGTTATCCCCCTTCTGCCGCCCTGGGAAGGCCCGCAAAATACATTACGGCCTAGTCTATTCGGGGTCAACCACTGTATACAATCTCGCGAAGTTTTTGTTGCGGTTTATTGCGTCCCCATTGGTGGTTCATAGCGCAAATCTTTGCATGCGCAGCTTTTTCAGTGCGTCTTCCGCGCCAGGCACGCAAGCCTTGTTGCGTCTTTCTCGACCGCGCGCGCAAACAAAATCGCCGGGAGTTCCGGGCGGAACTTCCGGCGTGTGACGTAAAGCCGCAACCTTGGGAGTATCAGTCCCCCTTCACACCCGCTTCGTCGATGACTTTGGTCCAGCGGGCCAGCTCGGCCGAGACGCGGGCGCCGGCGTCGGCCGGCGTGGTCCAGGTGGCGATGGCGCCCTGGTTCAGCAGCGAGGCCTTGACCTCGGGCTTGGCCAGGATTTTCTTCAGCTCGCCGTTCAGGCGCTCGATCACGGGCGCCGGGGTATTGGCAGGCGCCACGATGCCGAACATCGAACTGACCTCGAAGTCCTTCAGGCCCGCTTCGGCCGCGGTCGGCACGTCCGGCAGCGCGTCCACGCGCGCAGCCGACGTCACCGCCAGCGCGCGCAGCTTGCCGGCCTTGATGCTGCCCTGCGCCGCGGGCACGGTTTCTATCATGCTGAGCACCTGTCCGCCCATCAGGTCGGTCATGGCCGGACCGCTGCCCTTATAGGGCACGTGCAGCACCTCGACGCCGGCGGTGCGCTTGAACATTTCGGCGGCCAGATGCTGGGGCGAACCGTTGCCGGCCGAACCCATGGTCATATAGCCGGGCTTGGACTTGGCCAGCGCGATGAACTCGGCCAGCGTTTTCGCCTGCACCGACGGATTCACCACGAACACCAGCGGCACCGTGCCCACGATGGATACCGGCGCGAAACTCTTCTCGACGTCATAGGTGACGCGGCCGCGGTACAGGGCGGCATTGATGGAATGGCTGGTCAGCGCGCCCATCAGCAGCGTGTAGCCGTCGGGCTGCGCCTTGGCCACCTGATCGGCGCCGATGTTGCCGGCAGCGCCCGCCCGGTTTTCCACGATCACCGACTGGCCGAGCGCACCCGTCAGTTCCTGCGCCAGCACGCGGCCGATCACGTCGGTCGCGCCGCCGGGCGGGTAGGGCACGATCATGCGGATGGGCTTGTCGGGGTAGGCGTCGGCGGCCAGGGCGGGAGCGGAAACGCCGGCGCACAGGGCCAGCAGGGAAAGCAACACGGCGCGGCGCGGCCGCAGACGCAGGTCTGACATGTAGGTCTCCTGCCGGGATGGGTATAGGAATGAAACGGACGCCCGGCTCGTCAACCGCGCCAGTGTAGGGTCCGGAACTTGATTGAAGAAGCAGAATTTTTCTATCGACTGATCTATGCGAAAGATCAATTGAACAGCACCGATAAATCGCTTGCGGGCGCTTTCAAAGGCTGGATATGATGCTCCCGTTAAATTATCAATAATATTATCGAGATCAAAAATGAAGGACCAGACCAAGAACGGCGCAGCGGCACCGGGGCCTTTCGACAGCGCAGGCACGGCCGCGCGCGGCGTGGCCCGGGGGCTCACCAACTACGGCGACACCGGCTTTTCGCTGTTCCTGCGCAAGGCCTTCATCAAGGGCGCGGGCTATACCGACGACGCCCTGTCGCGTCCCATCATCGGCATCGTCAACACGGGCAGCAGCTATAACCCCTGCCACGGCAACGCCCCGCAGTTGATCGAGGCGGTCAAGCGCGGCGTCATGCTGGCGGGCGGCCTGCCCATGGACTTCCCCACCATTTCGGTGCACGAGAGCTTCTCCCAGCCCACCAGCATGTACCTGCGCAACCTCATGTCCATGGACACCGAGGAAATGATCCGCGCCCAGCCCATGGATGCGGTGGTGCTGATCGGCGGCTGCGACAAGACCGTGCCGGCCCAGCTGATGGGCGCGGCTTCCGCCGGCGTGCCCGCCATCCAGCTGGTCACCGGTTCCATGCTGACCGGCTCGCACCGCGGCGAGCGCGTGGGCGCCTGCACCGACTGCCGCCGCTACTGGGGCCGCTACCGCGCCGAAGAGATCGACGCGGCCGAGATCGCGGACGTGAACAACCAGCTGGTCGCCAGCGTGGGCACCTGTTCCGTGATGGGTACGGCCAGCACCATGGCCTGCATCACCGAAGCCCTGGGCATGATGGTGGCCGGCGGCGCTTCGGCCCCGGCCGTCACCGCCGACCGGGTGCGCGTCGCCGAGAAAACCGGCGCCACGGCGGTCGCCATGGCCGCTACGCGCCTGACCCCGGACCGCATCCTCACCGGCAAGTCCATCGAGAACGCGTTGCGCGTGCTGCTGGCCATCGGCGGGTCCACCAACGGCATCGTGCACCTGACGGCCATAGCGGGCCGCCTGGGCATAGACATCGACCTGGCCGGCCTGGACCGCATCAGCCGCGAGACGCCCGTGCTGGTGGACCTGAAGCCCTCGGGCCAGCACTACATGGAAGACTTCCACCACGCCGGCGGCATGCCGGCGCTGTTGCGCGAACTGCGCCCCTACCTGCACCTGGACGCGCTGACCGTGTCGGGCCGCACGTTGGGCGAGGAACTGGACGATGCCCCTGCCGCCTTCCCGCAGGACGTGATCCGCACGGCAGCCTCGCCCATCTACCCGGTGGGCGGCCTGGCCGTGCTCCGCGGCAACCTGGCCCCGGGCGGCGCCATCATCAAGCAATCCGCCGCCAACCCCAAGCTGATGGAGCACGAGGGCCGCGCGGTGGTGTTCGAGGACGCCGAGGACATGGCGCGGCGCATCGACGACGAAGCGCTGGACGTCACCGCCAATGACATCCTGGTGCTCAAGCGCATCGGCCCGACCGGCGCGCCCGGCATGCCCGAAGCCGGCTACATGCCCATCCCCAAGAAGCTGGCGCGCGCCGGCGTGAAAGACATGGTGCGCATCTCCGACGGCCGCATGAGCGGCACCGCGGCAGGCACCATCGTGCTGCACGTCACGCCCGAAGCCGCCATCGGCGGCCCGCTGGCCTATGTGCAGAACGGCGACCGCATCCGCCTGTCGGTGGCCAACCGCGAGATCGCGCTGCTGGTGGACGACGCCGAACTAGCGCGCCGCGCCGAGGCCCAGCCCATGGTCCGCCCCACGGCCGAACGCGGCTACCGCAAGCTGTTCCTGCAGACCGTGACCCAGGCCGACCAGGGCGTGGACTTCGACTTCCTGCGCGCCGGCGTCACGCACGACACCGTGCCGAAGAAGTAAGCAGACCCATGGACGCCATCACGCCCGACGCCTTGCAATCCCAGGCCCTCGACGCCGCGCAGGCGGCGGTCGCCATCCTGGAAGAAGACATCGTCTTCGGCCGGCTGCACCCGCGCCAGCGCCTGACCGAGGACGAACTGATGGCGCGCTTCGCCCTGAAGCGCCATGTGGTGCGCCAGGTCCTGGCCGACCTGGAAGCGCTGGGCGTGGTGGAGAAAAAGCGCAACATCGGCGCGGTGGTGCGCGCGTACTCGGTGCGTGAAGTCATGGAGCTGTACGCGCTGCGCCAAGTGCTGGAGGTGCATGCCGCCAGCCAGATCCCGCTGCCCGTGCAGCAGGCGCGGCTGGCGGCGCTGGTGGCCGTGCAGCGCGAACACGACGCGGCGGTCGCCGACGGCGACGCGCGCCGCGTGTTCCGCAGCAACCAGCGCTTTCACCGCGAACTCTTCGGCCTGCTGGACAACGCGGTGCTGGGCCAGGCCATCCAGGAATACGCCCGCCGCACCCACCCCATCCGCTTTGGATCGCTGGCCGCCGCCGGCTACCGCGAACGCGCCCGCCAGGAACACTGGGCCATGATCCACGCCCTGCGCGATGGCGACCGGGAGGCGTTGATGGTGCTATGCCGGGAGCATCTGCTCCCGTCGCGGGATGCCTATCTGGCGGCGGAACAGGCGCGGTTGGGGGCATAGGTCCATGCCGAGCGCCTGTCGCCAGGCGGTCTCGCCTCGCCTAAAATAGAGTTTCCCAGCCGCCGGACGCGGCTGCGTTCAATCTGAAGACCGCCCCGCGCGGCCGCTTTGGAGTCGAACACCATGAACACTTCCACTGGCGATCGAGTCTTCTCCGGATCCATCCCGCAGTTCTATCAACGGTACATGGTTCCCCTTATCTTCGACCCCTATGCCACGGACCTCGCCCGGCGAGCGGCGGCGCTACGTCCTGCGGCCGTCCTGGAAATCGCGGCCGGCACGGGCGCGGTGACACGGCAGCTCGCGGAGCAGTTGCCCGCCGCCACGGCCATCGTGGCGACCGACCTCAACCCGGCCATGCTGGAGCAGGCCCAGGGTCTGGGCACCAGCCGCGCCGTCACTTGGCGCCAAGCCGACGCCTTGCAGCTGCCTTTTGAGGACCAGGCTTTCGATGCCGTGGTGTGCCAGTTCGGCTACATGTTCCTGCCGGACAAGGCCGCCGGCTTCGCTGAGGCCCGCCGGGTCCTGCGACCAGGCGGAACATTCCTGTTCAACGTCTGGGACCGCATCGAGGACAACGCGTTTGCCGACACCGTGGAACAGGCCCTGGCGCGGCTGTTTCCCGGTGATCCCCCCAAGTTCATGAGCCGGGTACCCCACGGCTACTATGACGCGGCCGTCATCGCCGCCGATCTGGCCCGCGCAGGATTCACCGGGCAGCGAACGTTGGAAACCGTCGCCCTTGAAAGCCGGGCGGACACACCGCAGATGGCCGCGATCGCCTATTGCCAGGGGACGCCGCTGCGCAACGAGATCGAGGCCCGCGGCGCGAATATGCTGGATCAGGCCATCAACGTCGCGACCGATGCGCTGCGTGCACGCTACGGCGCGGGGCCCATCGCGGGAAAGATCCAGGCGCATGTGATCACGGCGCCGCGCAGCGCATAGCTGCGCGACGACCGCGTAATGAACCGGCGGCGGGCAGCCATTTGTCCCCGCCGCGCCGTCCGGGTTAAGCTTGCAACCCTCTCCCACATCCACCGGAGCACTCAGAGTGAACAAGTAAATGCCGGGATGCCCACGCATCTTGCCTCCCCTCGCTGCCTGGCGCGCGAGCCGCATTGCTTGTTCCATTCTGATGTCTTGCAGGTCCCGGCCCCTATCGGCGCGCCGCGGCCGGCTCTTGTGAGGCACAGGCTCGCGGATTGCGCGTCCATCGGCAGTTTTCCCCATCAGCAGAAGGAAAACGCAATGCCTGCCCCGCAGACTGACACTATCGATATCTACCATCACAACCGCGCCGCCTGGGACCGCCAGGCCGCGCAGCAATGCGCCTGGTCGCAACCGGTAAGCGCCGAAACGATCCAGGCCGCGCGGCGCGGCGACTGGCAGGTGCACGTCA
>NZ_DATCUY010000458.1:0-5139 GCF_036567245.1 Achromobacter sp.
ACTTCGCGGAACGCGTTCAGCACGGTCTGGCGGTAGACGGCGACGTCTTCCTCGTAGACGGCGCGGGCGCGGTCCAGGCCGGCCTGGCGGCGGCCGCCGTCGAAGATGGGCATGGACAGCGCGGCGCCGACCAGCGGGCCCAGCAGGAAGGTGCGGCTGGACCACTGGAACAGATTGCCCAGGTCCGAGGACTCGTAGCCGAAGGCGCCGGTGATGTCCAGGCGCGGGAAGAAGGCGGACTTGGCTGCGCCCACGCGGGCGTTGGCGGCGGCCATGGCGCGTTCGGCGGCGGCGATGTCGGGGCGGCGTTCCAGCAGGGTGGACGGCAGGCCTGCCGGGATCGATAGCGCGACCTTCTGGATCGGCTGTGCGGGCATGGCGAAGTCGGCGGGGGCGCGGCCCAGCAGCACGGCCAGGGCGTGTTCGGAGGCGGTGCGGCGGCGGTCGATGCCCAGGGCTTCGGATTGCGCGCTGGCGAGTTCGGCCTTGGCGCGGGCCAGGTCGAGTTCGCTGATGTCGCCCGCGTCGTAGCGACGCTGGATCAGCTGCAGGGTGTCGGTGCGCAGCTTGACCGTCTGGCGGTAGAGCTGCGATTCGGCGTCCTGTTCGCGCACCAGGAAGTAGGTGGTGGCGACGTCGGCCTGCAGGGCCAGCAGCACGGAGCGGTACAGCGCTTCGCTTTGCTGAGCGTCGGCGCTGGCGGCGTCGTAGGTGGAGGCGACGCGGCCGAACAGGTCGGCTTCGTAGGACACGGCGCCTTGCGCGCGCCAGGTGGTGACCGGGCTGGTCGAGGTGCCGTCCGGCAAGCCTTGCGACACGGCCGAGGGGCGCTGGCGATTGGGGCCGAAGGCGGCGTCCAGGTTGGGGAAGAAGCCGGCGCGGGCTTCGCGTTGCAGCGCGCGCGACTGGGTCAGGCGGGCGGCGGCGGCCTGCAGGTTCTGGTTGGCCTTCTGGGCTTCTTCCTGCAACTGGTTCAGGCCTTCGTCGCCGAACACTTTCCACCAGGCGCCGCGCAGCGCGTCTTCCGACGGCTCGGCGGGCTTCCAGGTGCCGGCCTCGGAGGCGGGCAGGGCGGCTTCCTTGAAGGCCGCGGGCACCGCGGCCGAGGGCCGTTCGTAGGTGGGGCCCACCGCGCAGCCGGCCAGCACGAGCAGGACGGCAAGCAGGGCGGAACCGCGGGTCAGTCTTTTGATCATGATGACTATTCTCTTGTTGGCGCCTCCCGCCGCGGCGGCGGGAGGCGCTGGCTATGCTTCTTCTGGTCTGCCGGATCAGGCCTGGTGCTGCGTGGAGGGCGGCGCGTTCGGGTCCAGGTGCGGGACGCACACGGGAGCCTCGTGCGGCGCGGCCGAGTGCAGCGTCTTGCCGCCCAGCGTGCGCAGCAGCACGTAGAACACCGGGGTCAGGAACAGGCCGAACAGGGTCACGCCCAGCATGCCGAAGAACACGGCGATACCCATGGCTTGGCGCATTTCAGAGCCCGCGCCGGAGGACAGCACCAGCGGCACCACGCCCATGATGAACGCGATGGACGTCATCAGGATGGGGCGCAGGCGCAGGCGGCTGGCTTCGATGGCGGCTTCCAGCGGGGTGCGGCCGTTCATTTCCAGTTCGCGGGCGAATTCCACGATAAGAATCGCGTTCTTCGCCGACAGGCCCACCAGCACCATCAGGCCGATCTGCGTGAAGATGTTGTTGTCGTTGCCGGTCAGGTAGACGCCCGTCAGTGCGGCCAGGATGCTCATCGGCACGATCAGGATCACGGCCAGCGGCAGGGTCAGGCTTTCATACAGGGCGGCCAGCACCAGGAACACCAGCAGCACGCTGATCGGGAACACCCACAGGCCGGCGTTGCCCGCCAGGATCTGCTGGTAGGTCAGGTCGGTCCATTCCATCTTCATGCCGCGCGGCAGGGTCTCGGCGGCCACGCGTTCGGCCGCAGCCTGGGCCTGGTCGGACGAGTAGCCGGGCGCCGGACCGCCGTTGATGTCGGCGGCGGTGTAGCCGTTGTAACGCACCACCATTTCCGGACCGAAGGTCTGGTTGACGGTGACCAGCGAGGACAGCGGCACCATTTCGCCGGCGGCGTTGCGGGTCTTCAGCTGCAGGATGTCGTCGGCATGCGCGCGGAATTGCGCGTCGGCTTGCGCCCGCACCTGGAAGACGCGGCCGAAGCGGTTGAAGTCGTTGACGTACATCGAGCCCAGGTAGATCTGCATGGTGTCGAACACTTCCGTCACCGGCACGCCCAACTGCTTGGCTTTGACGCGGTCCAGGTCCACGTCCAGCTGCGGCACGTTGATCTCGTAGCTGGAGAAGGCGGGGCCCAGCTCCGGCGTCTGGCGCGCCTTTTCCAGGAAGGCTTGCTTGGCCTTGTCCAGTTCGGCGTACCCGGCGGCGCCGCGGTCCTCGATCTGGAACTTGAAGCCGCCCAGCGTGCCCAGGCCCATTACCGGCGGGGGCGGGAACACGGCGATGAACGAATCCTGGATGGCCGCGAACTTCTGGTTGAGCGAGCCCGAGATGGCGTTGCCCGACAGCGCCGCGCCCTTGCGCTCCTTGAAGGGCTTGAGCGTGACGAACACGATGCCGGCGCTGGAGCTATTGGTGAAGCCGTTGATCGACAGGCCGGGGAAGGCGATGGTGCTCTGCACGCCCGGTTCCTTCAGGGCGATGTCGCTCATGCGGCGGATCACCGCTTCGGTGCGGTCCAGCGAGGCGCCGTTGGGCAACTGCGTGAAGGCGATCAGGTACTGCTTGTCCTGCGCCGGTACGAAGCCGCCGGGCACCAGGTAGGAGACGCCGATGGTGGCGGCCACCAGCACGGCGTACACGCCCATGGCGCCGGCCTTGCGGCGGATCACGCTGGACACGCCCGTGCCGTAGGACTCGGACGCGCGGCCGAACATATTGTTGAACCAGTTGAAGAAGCGGCCGAAGACGCGGTTCATGCCGCGGGTCAGCCAGTCCGGCTTGTCGTGGTGGCCCTTGAGCAGGATGGCCGACAGCGCGGGCGACAGGGTCAGCGAGTTGAAGGCCGAGATCACCGTCGAAATGGCGATGGTCATGGCGAACTGTTTGTAGAACTGGCCGGTCAGGCCCGTCATGAAGGCCAGCGGCACGAACACCGCGCACAGGGTCAGCGCGATGGCGATGATGGGACCGCTGACTTCGCGCATGGCGCGGTAGGTCGCGTCGCGCGGACTCAAGCCGGCCGCGATGTTGCGCTCCACGTTTTCGACCACCACGATGGCATCGTCCACCACGATGCCGATGGCCAGCACCATGCCGAACAGCGACAGCGCGTTGATGGAATAGCCGAACACCAACAGCAGGGCGAAGGTGCCCACGATGGATACCGGCACTGCCAGCAGCGGGATGATGGACGCGCGCCAGGTCTGCAGGAACAGGATCACCACCAGCACCACCAGCGCGATCGCTTCCAGCAGCGTGGTCACCACGGCCTCGATGCTGGAGCGCACGAATTGCGTGGGGTCGTACTCAATGCGGTACTCCACGCCCGGCGGGAAGTCCTGCTCCAGCTCGGCCATGGCGGCGCGCACCTTGCTGGACACGTCCAGCGCGTTGGCGCCCGGCGACTGCATGATGCCCATGCCCACCGCCTGCTTGTTGTCCAGCAGCGAGCGCAAGCCGTATTCCTGCGCGTCCAGCTCCACGCGGGCCACGTCGGACAGGTAGGTCACGGCGCCGTCGGGCGAGGTCTTCAGGATGATGTCGCGGAATTCCTCTTCGCTTTGCAGGCGGCCGCGGGCGTTCACGTTGAGTTGCAGCGGCACGTCGCCCAGGGTCGGGGACGCGCCGATGACACCGGCGGCGACCTGCACGTTCTGTTCGCGGATGGCGGCGACCACTTCGCTGGCGGTCATGCCGCGCTGGGCGACCTTCTGCGGGTCCAGCCAGACGCGCATGGAATAGTTGCCGGAGCCCCACACCGTCACTTCGCCCACGCCCGTGATGCGGGCCAGGCGGTCCTTGACGTTCAGGATGGCGTAGTTGCGCAGATAGGTGATGTCGTAGCGGTCATTGGGCGAGAGCAGGTGCACCACCAGCGTGAGCGTGGGCGAGCTCTTGGCCGTGGTCACGCCCAGGCGCTGGACGTCCGGTGGCAGGCGCGGCAGCGCCTGCGACACGCGGTTCTGCACCAGCTGCTGGGCCTTGTCCGGGTCCACGCCCAGCTTGAAGTTCACCGTCAGGGTCAGGTTGCCGTCGCTATTGGCCTGCGACTGCATGTACAGCATGTCCTCGACGCCGTTGATGGATTCCTCCAGCGGCGAGGCCACGGTTTCGGCGATGACCTTGGGATTGGCGCCCGGATACTGCGCGCGCACGACCACGGACGGCGGCACCACTTCCGGGTATTCGGAGATGGGCAGCTGGAACATGGCCAGCAGGCCGGCCAGCAGCACCAGGACCGACAGCACGCCGGCGAAGATCGGCCGGTCGATGAAGAATTTCGAGATATTCATGAACGTTCTCGTTAGACGCGCCGGCTCAGTTCAGCGTGGCCGAGGCGGTCTTGACCGGGCTGCGTTGGGCCGCAACCATGGGGACGACGGTAGGGGTCACGGCATCGCCGGGACGGATGCGCTGCAGGCCATTGACGACGATGCGTTCGCCGGCGGCCAGGCCCGAATCGACCACGCGCAGGCCTTCCTGGTTGGCGCCCAGCTTGATCTGGCGGTAGACGGCATGGTTCTTGTCGTCCAGCACCAGCACGTAGCGCTTGTCCTGGTCGGTGCCGATGGCCTTTTCGTCGATCAGCACGGCCTGGCGCGGGTCGCTGCCGCCCAGGCGGACGCGGGCGTACAGGCCGGGCAGCAACATGCCGTCGCTATTGTCGAACTCGGCGCGCACGCGGATGGTGCCGGAGGTGGTGTCCAGGCGGTTGTCCACGGACTGCACGACGCCGGTGCGCGAATAGCCTTCCTCGTTGGCCAGGCCCAGTTCCACCGGCACGGCGCCGCTGCGGCCGCTGCGCGCGGGGTTCACGTAACGCAGGAAGGTCTGTTCGTCCACGTCGAACGAGGCGTACATCTTGGAGACCGACACCAGCCGGGTCAGCGGCACCGACGCGGCGCCGGCGGCCACCACGTTGCCCACGGTGACCTCGGCGCGCGA